>NZ_CP030048.1:300113-600227 GCF_015291665.1 Bradyrhizobium sp. CCBAU 53338 | reverse complement strand
ACATGCAGAACGATTCACAATGCACCTTGCCGGCGATCTCGGCGCCGGCATCGAGCATGCGCGTGACGATGGTGGCGTCGAAATCCGGGACGTAGCCTTCGAGCGTGGTCGAGCCGTTCATCATGGGCACGCCGGCCAGCATGATGTTGTCTTTCAGCGCGACCGTCTTGCCCTTGAGCTTGCCGCTGGCCGCACCCTTCACGGTCGACTTGCGGTACCAGGCGTTGCGCGGATTTTCTTCCGCCGCCGGCCGGTAACCCGGCGTGCGCGGATATTTCACCTCCGGCACCTCGTCCGGCATCGCGCCGACGAGGTTGTAGGCGTCGATCGAACCCTGCATCAGGCCGCGGAACGAGGCGACGTCGGCGTCGGTCAGCGCGAGGCCGCACTGCTCGGCGACGTCGCGAAGCTGGGCTGGCGTGGGAAGGACAACTGTCACGGCGCTCTCCTGGAGTTTCTTGAAACGAAAATTGGGCGCTGCCGCCCCGGCACGACGCACCACCGGCCTCGCCGAAACATTCAAAACGGAAATATTTTCCTTTTCAAGTATTATTTTGCGTTCGTGCCTCCGCGGATTGTCGCGCGCGTGTCAGATCGGCTTGATCAGCTTGAAGTCGAGACCATCGGCCTCGGCGAGATGCATCGGCATCCGCACACGCCCGTTGCGGACGGTGACCTGCCCGCGGGCGCCGCTGTAGACGATGTTGCGGCCGGCTGCGAGCATCGGCCCCATCGCCAAAGAGCCGGCCTTGTTGGCGACCGCTTCGAGAAAGCGCATGCCCTCGTAACCGGATTGCCCGACCGAGCCGATCGGCGGCGCATTCGGTCCGAACATCGCGCGATAGCGGCCCTGGAAGTCGTCGTTGGCGCGGGCGCCGGTGCCGGTGAAATAGCCGGAGGCGCAGAACATGTTCTCGCTGTTGTCAGCCCCAATGCCGAGCAGAACGGTGTCGTCCATGGCGCCTGCAAATCGCAGCGTGGTGGCACCCAAGCCGCATTCGCCGAAGGCGCGATTGAAGGTGCTGCTGTCAGTGCCGATCAGCGAGATCAGCACCACATCAGGCCGCGCGGCGCGGATGCGCGCCAGATGCGGCTCGTGATTATCCTCGCCGAGGGGAACGAACTCTTCGCCGACGACGTGGCCGCCGGTTTCCCTGATGTAGTTCTTCACCGCGCGGTGCGATTGCCAGGGCCAGACGTAATCGCTGCCGATCAGATACCAGCGCTGCGCCTTCTTCACGTCGGCGAGCCAGTGGATCGACGGTCGGCTCTGCCAGCGCGGCGTCTCGCCGATCGCCATCACGCCCGGCGTGCGCTCGCCACCTTCATAGACCGGCGTGTAGACGTAGGGGATACGATGCCGCGTGGTGACGTCGCGCAAGGCGACCCGGACCGCGCTGGTGTGCAGGCCCACGATGACATCGACCTCGTCAAACGCGATGGCCTGCTCGGCACGGTTCAGCACGTCATCGAGCGGCCCGCCGGCGTCGTAGACGGAAAATTCGATCTCGCGGCCGAGGATGCCGCCGCGCTTGTTGATCTCGGCGACCGCGAGCTGCGCGCTATAGGTCGCGCAGGGGCCCCAGACCCCCGGGGATCCCGTGCAGCAAATGAAGCCGCCGACACGCAGCCTGTTCGTGCCACGACGCCGGAGAAAGGCGTGATCGCTCGGCGACAACGAGCCATCAGCCGCCGATGACGACAGATTCCTGAACAGCAAGGACGGCGGCAACGCCGGACCGCCGTGAGCCGGGAAATTTACCGTCGCGCGCACGCCAACTCCTGTCTGGCACCAGACCTGAAAGCACATTGAGCAGGCGGCCGCGGCATCCGCCCTTTTGTTGGGCAATGATCCTATTTTGAAAATATTGAATATTCAACAATTGAAGTGCATATAGATGCAGCATTGATTGCAAGACATTCACTCATTTGGGTCAAGACGAAGTCTTAGCCGTGGCAAAATCGAACGCTCCCATCACCGAACACCTCGCCTACCTGCTCGCGCAAGCCAACCGCGAGATCAACCGGCAGCTCGAACTGCGGTTGAGCAAGGAGGGAGTTCCCGTCGAGCAATGGCGCATCCTGAAAGTGCTGTCGGACGGCGACGGCCATTCGATGGGCGAGCTTGCGGACGCCGTGCTGCTCAACCATCCGACGCTGACCAAGATGATCGACCGCATGGTCTCCGACACGCTGGTCTATCGCGTGCAGGACCCCAACGACCGTCGCAAGGTGCTGATGTTCATCTCCGATCGCGGAAAGGTGCTGTGCAAGAAGCTCAACTCGCTCGCGGTGGATCAGGAAGAGCACATCCTGGAGAGCTACGGCGACAAGTCGACGAGCGAGTTGAAGCGGCTGCTGGAGAGCTTGATCGACAGCTCGAATTGACGCGGTACCCAGCGACGGCGCGCGCGGCGCGCAAGTGTCTGCCGGCGCCTTCAAGGGGCATTTCGTCACCCTTCCGCACGATGGCCAAGTGATGTAGAGTTTCCTGCAGCCGCCATAGGGCAGTGCCGAAGGCCCAAGATATCGTTAGCGGCAATTTGCCCACGGCAGGGCGCGCAATCCTTCATTGATCTCTTTTGCGCCGGCGCTTTTTCATCACGCCGGATGGACTGCATACATTCATTCATCACTCGCTCCCGAGAGGAGAAGTCATCATGCATTTCTGTATGACAGGACAGTACACGCCAAAATCACTCAACAGCATCATGGAAAATCCCAAGACGAATCGCTACGAGGCGGCGAAGGCTCTGATCGAGGCTGCAGGCGGCAAGCTGATTTCGATGTACAGCACGGCTGCCGACGGGCCCGGCGTGCTCGTCATCTTCGACGTGCCCGACCCCAGTGCCGCACCGGCAATATCCGGCACCGTGGTGGCGTCCGGCGCCATCCACCATGTGAACCTCACGCGTCTGTGGACGCAGGATGAGATCACCAAGGTCCGGCAAATGGCGAGCGAACTGCGGGGCAAGTATCGGCCGCCCGGCAGCTAGAGGCTCCGCGTCACCTCACAGCGCAACGTAACGGATGCCCCGGAGCCAAGCCGGGGCATTGCGCCGGAGTTGCGCGCGCCACATGCGATCACCCGATTTGTTCGGCCGATCCAGCACCCGGAGACTGATATGATTGAGTCGAGAGGCCGCGGCGTACCGGGTCGCCCGGTCGAGCCGGGCGACGACAGTGGAGCGTGAGGCGCCGACCTCGCGCCCCACCAGGCTTCACGCCTTAAGCGTAGCGCCCGTGGCAGTGCTTGAACTTCTTGCCTGAGCCGCAGGGGCAGTCCTCGTTGCGGCCGACCTTGCCCCAGCTGGCCGGGTTCTTCGGGTCGCGCAGCGCGGCGTCGGTGGCCTGCGGGGCCAGCGAGACGTTGGCAATGGCCATTTCGTCTTCGCCGGTGTTCGGATCGAACTTGTGCGCTTCCATCTGCGGCAGCACGGGAGCTTCCTGCTCCGGCGGGACGATCTCGACCCGCATCAGCTGCGCGGTCACAGCCTCACGCAGATGCGCGCTCATCTCCTGGAAGAGGTTGAAGGCCTCGGTCTTGTACTCCTGCAACGGATCGCGCTGGCCGTAGCCGCGCAGGCCAATGACCTGGCGCAGATGGTCGAGCATGATCAGATGCTCGCGCCAGAGATGGTCGAGCGTCTGGAGCAGGATGGTCTTCTCGACGTAGCGCATCACGTCGGGGCCCCATTGCGCGACCTTGGCCGCCATGTGCTCGTCCGCCTTGGTCTCGATACGCTTGAGCAGCTCCTCGTCGGCGATGCCCTCTTCCTTGGCCCAGTCGTCGACCGGCAGGTCGAGATCGAGCACGCGCTTCAATTCGTCCTTCAGGCCGGCGACGTCCCACTGCTCGGCATAGGCATGCTCGGGCACGTGCTTGGCGACGAGATCGTCGATGAAGGCATGGCGCATGTCGGTGACGGTCTCGGCGACGCTGTCGTCCTTCATCAGGTCGACGCGCTGGTCGAAGATCACCTTGCGCTGGTCGTTCTGGACGTTGTCGAACTTGAGCAGGTTCTTGCGGATGTCGAAGTTGCGGGCTTCGACCTTCTGCTGCGCCTTCTCGAGCGCCTTGTTGATCCAGGGATGGATGATCGCCTCGCCCTCTTGCAGGCCGAGACGCTGGAGCATGCTGTCGAGGCGATCCGAGCCGAAGATGCGCATCAGATCGTCTTCCAGCGACAGGAAGAACTTCGAGCGGCCGGGATCGCCCTGACGGCCGGAGCGGCCGCGAAGCTGGTTGTCGATGCGGCGGGATTCATGCCGCTCCGAGCCGATGATGTAGAGGCCACCCGGCTTCTTGACGGTCTTGGCCGGCTTCGAGCCCTTGGCCGGCTCGAGTTCGACGGTCTCCTCGGCCTTCAGCACGATGTCGCGGAAATGCGCGATGTCGGCCTTGATCTGCTCGATCTTCCTGGCCTTCTCGGCCTCGTCCTCGATGCCGGCGGTTTCCTGCTGGAGGCGCATCTCGAGCGAGCCTCCGAGCTTGATGTCGGTACCGCGGCCGGCCATGTTGGTCGCGATCGTGATCGCGCCGGGCACGCCGGCTTCGGCGACGATGTAGGCTTCCTGCTCGTGGAAACGCGCGTTCAGCACCGCGAACAATTTCGCCGGCTTGCCGGCGCGGGCAGCGGCGTAGAGCTTGTCGAGCGCGTTCTCCTTGCCGAAGTCGATCTGCTTGTAGCCATTCTGCTTCAAGAATTCGGCCAGCACTTCCGACTTCTCGATCGAGGCGGTGCCCACCAGCACCGGCTGGAGCCGGGAGTTGGCGCGTTCGATCTCGGCGAGGATGGCCTGGTATTTTTCCTTCTGGGTCCGATAGACCTCGTCGTCCTCGTCGAGGCGCGCGATGGTCAGGTTGGTCGGGATTTCCACGACCTCGAGCTTGTAGATGTCGAACAGCTCGTCCGCTTCGGTCGCAGCCGTACCGGTCATGCCGGCGAGCTTCTCGTACATGCGGAAGTAGTTCTGGAAGGTGATCGAGGCCAGCGTCTGGTTCTCGGGCTGAACCTGGACGTGCTCCTTGGCTTCCAGCGCCTGGTGCAGGCCTTCCGAATAGCGGCGGCCCGGCATCATGCGGCCGGTGAACTCGTCGATGATCACGACCTCGTCGTCGCGGACGATGTAGTCCTTGTCGCGGGTGAACAGCGTGTGGGCCCGCAGCGCCTGGTTGATGTGGTGCACGACGGAGACGTTCTCGACGTCGTAGAGCGACTCGCCCTTGAGCTGGCCGGCATCGCGCAAGAGCGTCTCGATCTTCTCCATGCCGCCTTCGGTCAGCGTCACGGTGCGCTGCTTCTCGTCGACCTCGTAGTCGGTCTTGTCGAGCTTGGGCAGGAATCCGTCGATGGTGTTGTAGAAATCCGAACGGTCGTCGAGCGGGCCGGAGATGATCAGCGGCGTGCGCGCTTCGTCGATCAGGATGGAGTCGACTTCGTCGACGATGGCGAAGAAGTGCGGCCGCTGGACCATGTCCTCGAGCCGGTACTTCATGTTGTCGCGAAGATAGTCGAAGCCGTATTCGTTGTTGGTGCCGTAGGTGATGTCGCAGGCATAGGCCGCCTTGCGCTCGGCATCGTCGAGGCCGTGGACGATCACGCCCGTGGTCATGCCGAGGAAGCCGTAGATCTGGCCCATCCAGCCGGAGTCGCGGCGGGCGAGGTAGTCGTTGACGGTAACGACATGGACACCCTTGCCCGCGAGCGCGTTGAGGTAGACCGCGAGCGTTGCAACCAGCGTCTTGCCTTCGCCGGTCTTCATCTCGGCGATGTCGCCCTCGTGCAGCACCATGCCGCCGATCAGCTGGACGTCGAAATGGCGCTGGCCGAGCGTGCGCTTGGCGGCCTCGCGCACCGTGGCGAAGGCGGGAACGAGCAGGTCGTCGAGCGTCTTGCCTTCGGCGAGCTGCTTCTTGAACTCGGCGGTGCGGGCCTTGAGCGCCTCGTCGGAGAGTTTCGAGACCTCAGGCTCAAGCGCATTGATCGCGTTGATGCGGGACTGGTATCCCTTCACCCGCCGGTCGTTGGCGGAGCCGAAAAACTTGCGGGCGAGCGCGCCGATCATGCCTAGTTCCTGTGTTCGCGATTCAACCGCGTTGCAGCCAAGAAGTTGTCACCCTCCGGCCCATCAACTCACCGTGACGCCTTATGGTGCCAGAGCCCGGACTATCGGGGGTCATCCGCCATATGGGTGGGAATTGGGCTAGTCTGGGTTCAACGGCCAAAAACGCAGCAAAATAAACGCCATCGCCATGGTCGCGACCGCGCAGAGATATGGCCCGGTCAGGGCCTTGTCAACGGCGGGCGCATTGCGGCTAATTCATCATTTTGACAGACTTTTCGCGTTGCCAAGCCTCCGCGATTGGGCGAGTGTCCGCCGCGCTTAAGCAGCCCCTGCTTCAACATAAGGATTTTCCATGACCACCTCGTTCCCGGTAACCACCGGCCAGCGTTTTCGCCATGCATCCGCCCTGGCTGGCTTCCTGGCCCTGGCGCTGTCCCTGGCGTTCGCGGGCCCGCTCCGGGCGGCCGACGATCCGGTTCTGGCCAAGGTCAATGGCGCTGAAATCAAGAAGAGCGACGTCACCATGGCCGAGGAAGAGCTCGGACCGAGCCTCGCCCAGATGGACCCGGCGACCAAGGACGAGAACGTCCTCTCCTTCCTGATCGACATGAAGATCGTGGCCAAGGCGGCCGATGACAAGAAGGTCGCCGACAGCGACGAGTTCAAGAAGCGGATGGCGTTTGCCCGCAACCGCCTGCTCATGGACAGCCTGCTGGCCCAGGAAGGCAAGGCGGCGACCACCGACGACGCCATGAAGAAGGTCTATGAGGAGGCCTCCAAGCAGATCACCGGCGAGCAGGAAGTGCGCGCCCGCCACATCCTGGTCGAAACCGAGGACGAGGCCAAGGCGGTGAAGGCCGAGTTGGACAAGGGCGCCGATTTCGCCGAGTTGGCCAAGAAGAAGTCCAAGGATCCGGGCTCCGCCGACGGCGGCGACCTCGGCTTCTTCACCAAGGAACAGATGGTGCCGGAATTCTCGGCCGTCGCGTTCTCGCTCGAGCCGGGCAAGATCTCCGACCCCGTGAAGTCGCAGTTCGGCTGGCACATCATCAAGGTCGAGGAAAAGCGCAACCGCAAGGCGCCGGAGTTCGACCAGGTCAAGCCGCAGATCGAGCAGTACGTCACCCGCAAGGCCCAGGCCGACTACGTCGCCAAGCTCCGCGCCGAGGCGAAGGTCGAGCGGCTGGACCAGCCGGCGGCGGACGCGTCCAAGGATGCCAAGCCGGCCGATGCGAAGCCTGCTGATGCGAAGCCGGCCGACAGCAAGATGGCGCCTCCCGCCAAGAAGTAAGAATTCGCTGTCACTTCGGCGACGCGAAGAGTATTTAAGCCTACCAGATGCCCGGCCCCGCAAAGAGGGGCCGGGCATCTGCATATCCAGACCTCACCAAGGCACCCAGCGATGTCCTCATCAGTCTCCCCGCTCGCCCCGAAGAACGTCCCTGACATGCCCGTGATCGCGGGCGTCCGTCTTGCGACGGCCGAGGCCGGCATCCGCTACAAGAACCGCACCGACGTGCTGCTGGCGATCATGGACAAGGGCACCGCGGTGGCCGGTGTCTTCACCAAGTCGAAGTGCCCGTCCGCGCCGGTCGAATGGTGCCGTGCAAAACTGAAGGGCGGCAAGGCCCGCGCCCTGGTCGTCAATTCCGGCAATGCCAACGCCTTCACCGGCAAGACCGGCCGCGGCTCGACCGCGCTGACCGCGAAGATCGCGGCCAAGGCCGTCGGTTGCAGCGAGAGTGAGATCTTCCTGGCCTCGACCGGCGTGATCGGCGAGCCACTGGACGCGACCAAGTTCGACGGCGTGCTCGGCCGCCTGGCCGAGACCGCGGAAGCCGGCGATTACCTCGCCGCCGCCAAGGCGATCATGACCACCGACACCTTCCCCAAGGTCGCGACCGCGACCGTGAAGCTCGGCAAGGCCAAGGTCACCATCAACGGCATGGCCAAGGGCGCCGGCATGATCGCTCCCGACATGGCGACGATGCTGTCCTTCATCTTCACCGACGCCCCGATCGCGCCCGCCGCGCTCCAGGCGCTGCTCAAGGCCGGCGTCGAGGACACGTTCAACGCGGTCACGATCGACGGCGACACCTCGACCTCCGACACGCTGCTGGCGTTCGCCACCGGCGCCGCCGGCCAGCACGGCGCGCCCAAGATCAGCCGCGCCAGCGATCCGCGCCTGAAGCCCTTCGTGAAGGCCTTCAACCAGATCCTCGCCAATCTCTCCGAGCAGGTCGCCCGCGACGGCGAAGGCGCGCGCAAGCTGGTCGAGATCACCGTCGAGGGCGCCAAGACCAAGGCCTCGGCCCGAAAGATCGCGATGTCGATCGCGAACTCACCGCTGGTGAAGACCGCGATCGCCGGCGAAGACGCCAATTGGGGCCGCGTGGTCATGGCCGTCGGCAAGGCCGGCGAGCCGGCCGATCGCGACAAGCTGTCGATCTCCTTCAACGGCATCCGCGTCGCCAAGAGCGGCGCGCGCGATCCTGATTATGACGAGGCGCAGGTGTCGGAAGCGATGAAGGCCCCGGAGATCGCGATCAAGGTCTCGCTCGGCCTCGGCAAGGGTCGCGACCGCGTGCTGACCTGCGATCTCACCAAGGAGTACGTCGCGATCAACGGGGATTACCGGTCGTAGGCCTCAGCCCGCGATGCGCGCGTCGGCGACCGCCTTCTTGAACAGCGCGTTCATCGCGTCCGAGATTCCTTGGGTCGGGCTCACCTCGAAATAGAGCCCGGGCGAGGCGCAGCTCTGCATGTTCTGCGCGATCTGGCTGTTCGGCGACGGACCGAACGGTCCCTGGTTGAACGGATCGATGTAGGTCATGTACCAGCTGTTGGTCGGCAGTTGCAGATAGGTGGTGTAGAGCACCGCGATCTTGATGCCGCGGTTCTTGATCGTGGTGCAGAGAGAGACGTCGATCGGCGACTGGCAGCGGCCGCCGCTCACCGTCGGCTTGGAGCAGGCGGTGTTGTATTCGTCTGCAACGCCGTCCGAGACGAAGAACAGATATTTCATCGGCGCCGCCGAGGTGCCCGCGCCCGGCGTCGTGATTGCCGTGTTGATCGCCGGGAATACCGTGCTGAACTGGGTGTCCTTGTCGGCGGTATAGGCATCGTTGTTGCCGTAGACGCCCATCAAATCGATGGAGCCTGCCGCGGTCTTGGCACTCGACAGGCTCGCCGACAGCGAGAACAGCGCGCGCAGGCCGATGGTCTTCGACGCGGCGCCGAAATCGTAGATCGCCATGCGGAACTGGTTCGAATAGGTCTCGGTGGCCGCAGCCGTGTCCATCAGCGACTGGGTCGCGCTGCGCAGCACGTCGATCCGCGTGGTCACGCCGAGCGTCTTGGCGAGGTTGTAGTAGTTGTTCGCGTCATTGTAGTCGTGACAGGCGAAGGCGCACTTGTCGGACGTGTTGCTGACCATCTTGGTGACATCCGCCGGCGTCGCCGCCACGCCCATCGACGGCGAATTGTCCAGCAGGAGATAGAAATCGACATAAAGCGGCATGTTGGCCGTCGAGGTCGACGTGCCCGTCACGGTGAGCGCGGTCTTGCCGATCAGGCCGAGGAACATGGTGTTGATGTTGGCGCTGAACGCGACCGTCGAGGTGACGGTCGAGCCGCTCTTGACCACGGTCGGCGTGACGCTGTTGAGCGTGTAGCCGGTCAGATTGGCGCGGTTGGCATCGAAGATGTTCTGGGCGTCGGTCACGCCGGCGGGAATCGAGCCGTCCGACGTCATCGAGCCCGCCGCCACGAAGGCCGGCGAGGCCTTGGCGATCGAGCCGACGCTGGCCGCATCGGCGGCGGCCTGAAGCTTGGAGCGGGTCTGGGTCGCGCGGGAATAGTCGATCGCACAGCCGACCGCGGTGATCAACGGGACGCAGGCAATCGTGAAGATGACCGCGATATTGCCGCTGTTGTCGCGGACGAACCGGCGAATGAGAGTGCGAAGCGCAGCGCGCATGGATCGGACCTGGAATGGTTTTAAGAGTTCCCACTCTAGGAACCGCCGATTAAATATGACTTATTGAGACCGTAGAACGCGGTCCCCAACGGGGTTAACAGACGGTTACCGATGACCTCCAGCGAACGACAGTTGCGCATGGCCGATCTCAAATTGACACTGGTGGTGGCCTGCGCGCTGGTCGATGCCGACAAGCGCGTCCTGATCGCGCAACGCCCGGAGGGCAAGACGCTCGCCGGCCTCTGGGAATTTCCCGGCGGCAAGCTCGAGCCCGGCGAACGGCCGGAGCAGAGCCTGATCCGAGAGCTCCACGAGGAGCTCGGCATCACGGTCGCCGAGCCGTGCCTCGCGCCGCTCACCTTCGCGAGCTACGGCTACGAGACGTTTCACCTCCTGATGCCGCTCTATATCTGCCGGCGCTGGGAAGGCCAGGTCACGCCGCGCGAAGGCCAGACCCTCGCCTGGGTCCGCGCCAACAAGCTGCGCGACTACCCGATGCCGCCGGCGGACATTCCGCTGATCCCGCATTTGATCGATTTGCTGCTGTGAGGGCGAGCTGGGTCACGGACGCAGCTCAATCTCTCCCAGCCTTCTTCACCGCCTCCGCCAGGCTCGCCTTCGCCGATCCCGGCTTCAGCGGCTGCTGCTGGCTTGCATGCGGCGCCCAACCGGAGAGCCAGATGATGTCGAAGGTCGCGCGGATGCGGCCGTCGGCATCGGCGAAGCGTTCGGCGTAGATTTCGGCCGTGCGCAGCAAGGTCCTGCGACGGCTCGGCGTGCGCCGCCGCTCGATCAGCACATTGGTCGCGCCCATGCGGCGGAGATCCTGCATCAGCGCGAACGCATTGCCATAACGCACCACGACGCGGTCGACATCGGTCACCGGCAACGCGAAGCCCGCCCGCTGCAGCAGTGCGCCGATGTCGCGCAGATCGGCGAACGGCGCGACGCGCGGGGACACGCCGCCTTCGCATTCGGCCTCCGCCGCGGCAAAGGCCTGGCGCAGCTCGGTCAGGCTATCGCCGCCGATCATCGCCGCCAGCAGCAAGCCATCAGGTTTCAGTGCGCGGCGGATCTGCGCGAGCACGCCCGGCAGGTCGTTGACGAATTGCAGCGCCAGCGCCGAGACGACGAGATCGAGGCTCTCGGGTGCGAACGGCAATGTCTCCGCGCGCGCCCCATCGAGCGCGATCCGTTCGATGGAAGGCAGCCGCGTGCGCAATCCGGCGAGCCCCTCCCCTGGTGTCCAGAGCTCGACTGGGGCATGAAACTCGCGCGTCACCGCGGCAAGCCGGTCGGACATGTCTTCTGCGACCCGGTCGAGCAGGAAGGTCACATCACCCAGCGCCCGAGCACGTCGCTGTCGCGTATGCAGCAAGGTGCGATCGAACAGAGCGGGCGGGGTTTGCGGGGTCTGAGCCATGCCGCTGGTTACGCCGATCACGACGGTTCTGGCAATCCGTTGCATGCGGCGCTAGCCTCTCTCCATGGACGCCGACGCCGCCCGCACCCGCTCCATCGCCGCACCCCTTCGTGCCGCGTGGACGGCCGGCCGCCACGTGCTGTCGCGCGCCGCGCGGCTTGCGCTCGACATTGCGCTGCCGACGCTGTGCGTGTCCTGCCGCGAGCCGGTCGATGGCGAGGGCGTGTGCGCGGCGTGCTGGTCACGGCTGTCGTTCATCGAGCGGCCCTATTGTCCGCGGCTCGGCATTCCCTTCGTCTATGACCCCGGCCCCGACATGCTGTCGATGGAGGCGATCGCGAGCCCGCCGGCTTACATGCGCGCCCGCGCGGCGTTGCGTTACGACGACGTCGCGCGCACGCTGGTGCATGCGCTGAAATACCAGGACCGGACGGACCTCGCACCCGCCATGGGCCGCTGGATGGCGCGTGCGGGCAGTGAGCTGCTCGCGGACGCCGACATGCTGGTGCCGGTGCCCCTGCATTGGCGCCGGGCCTGGCGCCGCCGGTACAATCAGTCCGGCGCGCTGGCGCAGATCGTCTCACGGCAGAGCGGGGTGAAGGTGCGCGGCGATGTGCTCCGCAGAGTGCGCGCCACCGAGCAGCAGATCGGCCTGTCGCGGGCCCAGCGCGCCACCAATGTACAGGGCGCATTCCAGGTATCCCCCGACCGCCAGGCCGAAATCCAGGGCCGGCGCATCATTCTTGTCGATGACGTCCTGACGTCGGGTGCGACCCTGGATGCCTGCGCCCGCGCCCTGCTGCGCGCGAAGGCGGCCCAGGTCGACGTGCTGGTCTTTGCCCGGGTTGTCGAGATCAGGTAAACTCCCATATAATTCAATGAATTCATGACATGAGAGCGCTGGACGACATGACTGCTGCTGTCGAGATCTACACCAGGCCGGGGTGCGGCTATTGTTCCGCCGCCAGGTCGCTTCTGACCCGAAAGAAGGCGGCCTTTACGGAATTCGACGTCGCCCAGAATCCGGCCTGGCGCGAGGAGATGTACGACCGCGCCGGCGAGGGCTCGACCTTCCCGCAGATCTGGATCGGCGGAACCCATATCGGCGGCTGCGACGACCTTTACGCGCTCGATCGCGAGGGCAAGCTCGACGGCCTGCTCGAAAGCGTGAAGGCCGCGTCATGAGCGACAGGACCTTCACCGCTGCGATGATCCAGATGCGGACCGGCCTGTTACCCGAGCCGAGCCTCGCACAGGCCACCAAGCTGATCCGGGAGGCGGCGGCCAAGGGCGCCGACTACGTGCAGACGCCTGAAGTCAGCAACATGATGCAGCTGAATCGCAAGGCGCTGTTCGAGCATCTGCAGAGCGAAGAGGACGATGCCTCGTTGAAGGCCTATCGCGCGCTCGCGGCCGAGCTGAAGATCCATCTCCATGTCGGCTCCCTGGCGCTGCGCTTCTCGGCCGAGAAGGCGGTCAACCGCTCTTTCCTGATCGGGCCCGAGGGCCAGGTGCTCGCGAGCTACGACAAGATCCACATGTTCGACATCGAGCTGCCGGACGGCGAGAGCTATCGCGAATCCGCCAACTACCAGCCGGGCGAGACGGCCGTCATCTCCGACCTGCCCTGGGGTCGCGTTGGCTTGACGATCTGCTACGACGTGCGTTTCCCCGCGCTCTACCGCGCGCTCGCCGAAAGTGGCGCCTACTTCATCACCGTTCCTTCCGCCTTCACCCGCAAGACCGGCGAAGCGCACTGGCACATCCTGTTGCGCTCGCGCGCGATCGAGACCGGCTGCTTCATCTTCGCGGCCGCCCAGGCAGGCACCCACGAGAACAAGCGCGAGACCTATGGTCACTCGCTGATCATCGATCCCTGGGGCGAGATCCTCGCCGAGGGCGACGTCGAGCCCGGCATCATCATGGCCAAGATCGATCCGGCCAGGGTCGAGACCGCGCGCCGCGCGATCCCGTCACTCCAGCACGGCCGCCGCTTCGGCGTCTCCGATCCCAAGGCCGGGCCGGATCATCTGCATCTGGTGCGGGGATCGGCATGATCCGCTACGCGCTTCATTGCGACCGCAAACACGAGTTCGAAAGCTGGTTCCAGAGCTCGGCTGCCTATGATTCGCAGGTGAAGCGTAAGTTGGTAACCTGCCCGATCTGCGGCTCGGCCAAGGTCGACAAGGCGATCATGGCGCCGCGCATCGTCGGCAAGAAGGGGCGCGCAACACCTCCGGCGGAGCCGGCCACGACGCCGCCGCCCGAGGCTACGCAGTCTGGATCCACCTCGCTGATGATGGCGCAGGAGCGCGAGCTGCGCACCAAGCTGAAAGAGTTGCGCGACCACATCGTCAAGAACGCCGATAATGTCGGCGAGCGCTTTGCGAACGAAGCGCGCGCGATGCACTACGGCGACAAGGAGCATCGCCCGATCTACGGCGAGGCCTCGCCGGAGGATGCGAAGTCGCTGATCGACGAAGGCATCGAGGTCTCGCCGTTGCCGACCTTGCCGGAAGACCGGAACTGACGGTTGCTGTCGTTCCGGGGCGCGCAAAGCGCGAACTCGGGTGCGCAGTTGCGCACCTGAGAACCTCGAGATTGCGGGTTCGATGCTACGCATCGCCCCGGAATGACAGATAGCTAGAACCCCACCAGCAGCGCTACGCCGACCACGATCAGCATGATGCCGAAAATCTCGCGCGATGCGATCGGCTGCTTGAACGAGTAATACGCAACGGCTTGCGCGAACAACACCTCGATCAGCGCGAGGGTGCGGACATTGGCGGCGGCCGTCAGCGCGAACGCAAGGAACCAGAACTGGGAGGCGAAGGCGCCCATGAAGCCGGCCAGCAGCGACGGCCGCCATAGCCCCAGGATCGACTGAAGCACCTTTGGCGCGCGCCAGAGCAGATAGATCGTCAGGATCAGCGTCTGCACGAACAGGCCGAGCACCAGCGTGAACGAGGCCGCGGTCACGAAGGAGATGCCGGGAACGTTGATGATCGCGCCGCGAAAACCGACCGCCGACAGCGCGAACGCCGCAGCCGCGACGAGGCCGGTGATGGTCGGCTTCAACTCGGCAAAACTCTTCTCGCCGCCGGGCCGCAGCGCGGTGATGACGACACCGACAGTGGCGACCACGATCGCCAGCACCTTCAGCCAGGTCAGGTGATCGCCGAGGAAGACGAAGCCGAAGATCGCAGTCTGGATCGCCTCGGTCTTCAGATAGGCGGTCGTCACCACGAAGGAGCGGTCGTTCATCGCGAGCAGCATCAGCCCGGTCGCAACGATCTGGCTGAGTGCGCCCAGCAGCAGCCACGGCCAGAATACTGATGGCGGCATGCCGATGTGATCGCCGGTCGCAACCAGCACCAGCCCCAGAAACAGCAGCGAGAACGGGAAGCCGAACAGGAAGCGGATATTGGTCGCGCCCCACGTCCCCAGCGGCTTTGTCAGCGACCGCTGCATCGCGTTGCGCGCGACCTGGCCGAGCGCAGCAACGACGGTGAAGGGAATCCAGAGGCTGGTGACGGTGAACATGGGTGGGGTGGCTGCTGCGGAAATGTTGACGCAACCTGCCGTCAGCACGGCAAGAGGTCAATCACGCCCACGTCATAGGAGCGATGCTCTCGCTACACTCTCCGCCGTCGTCCCGGCGAGTACTTAGAGACTGCTTGGCCTCAGACCATTCCTTCCGCCACCACCATGTAGTTCACGTCCATGTCCGACGAGAGCGTCCATTTGTCGGCGAATGGCGAGTAAACCACACCGGTCTGCTCGGTGATGACGAGACGGTTGTCGAGGAGGTATTTGGTCAGTTCGTCCGGGGTGACGAACTTGTTCCATTCGTGGGTGCCGCGCGGCAGCCAGCGCAGGACGTATTCGGCGCCGACAATGGCGAGCGCAAAGCTCTTCCAGTTGCGGTTGAGCGTGGACACTACCATCAGGCCGTTCGGCTTCAGCATCGAGGCGCAGCGCTTCAGGAAGACGCCGACGTCGACGACGTGTTCGACCACTTCCATCGCCAGGACGATGTCAAAACGCTCGCGCGGGTCGATCCCCTCCACCGTGGTGCAGCGATAGTCGATCGACAGATGGCTCTTGCCGGCATGCAGCTTTGCGGCAGCGATGTTGCTGGCCGACGGATCGACGCCGATGACCTGCGCGCCAAGGCGCGACAGCGGCTCGCACAACAGGCCGGCACCGCAGCCGATGTCGAGCACGCGCAGGCCGCCGAGGCAGTTGAGACTGCGCACGTTGCGCTCGAACTTGCGGCAGGCGGCGTCGCGGATATAGCCGAGCCGCAGCGGATTGATCCGGTGCAGCGGCGCCATCTTGCCCTTGGGATCCCACCACTCGGCCGAGAGCTTTGAGAATTTCGCGATCTCGGCGGCATCGACGGTCGAGCCCGCCGGCGGGGAAGCAGTTGCGGAAGAATCTTGCTGCATGCTCATGGTTACGCGCGGTCCTACCGCGTGGTGATCGAACTACGGAAGGCGAGAGGAGAGGCGATGGTGCGGATGGTCTCGCGTCCTTCGCCGACGCCATTGATGGTCACGTCGCCGTAGTTGAGGATACGTCCAAGGATGGTCTGGTTGACGTCGACACTCTCGACCTTGTCCAGCGCCATTTCAAAGGTGCGGCGCTTGATGAAGCCGATCTTGTGCACAACCCGGAGATTGGTGACATCGGTCTCCGTGGTGAGGCGATGGAACCAGCCTTTCACCGTCCAGTAAAGGGCGGCCAGCGCCACCAGGCCGGAGCCGAGCAGGCACAGCATCTCCACGCTGTAGATATCGCTCCGGCGGGAGACCGCGAACAGGACCAGGGCCACGATCCAGGCCAGAATGGCCGGGAAATAGAAAATCCAATGCGCATTGGTCGAATACAGCACCCGCTCGCCGGGCTGCAGGATTTCGTCAATATAGCGCGCCATAACCTCTGATAACCCATTGCCCGGATTGGGCCCTGCAGGAACCCGCTTGCCCCCGGCCCCGCCCCTCTGTATACGCGCGGTCGGTATCCCCCAGGGCATCCGTCCGGCGCGGGTCACCATACTGATCCTCAAGAGGGAATGCACGCGTCGTCATGAGCCGTCTCGTGATGAAATTCGGCGGCACGTCCGTCGCCAACATCGAACGTATCCGCAACGTCGCACGCCATGTGAAGCGTGAGGTCGACGCCGGCCATGAAGTGGCGGTGGTCGTCTCGGCGATGTCGGGCAAGACCAACGAACTGGTGGCCTGGTGCACCGAGGCCTCGCCGATGCACGACGCGCGCGAATACGACGCCGTCGTCGCATCCGGCGAACAGGTGACCTCCGGCCTGCTGGCCATCGTGCTCCAGAGCATGGGTATCCAGGCCCGCTCCTGGCAGGGCTGGCAGATCCCGATCAAGACCAGCGATGCCCATGCCTCGGCCCGGATCGAGGACATCGACGGCAGCGAGATCATCTCCCGTTTCAAGGATCGCAAGGAGGTCGCCGTCATCGCCGGCTTCCAGGGCATCGATCCCAAGACCAACCGCATCACCACGCTCGGCCGCGGCGGCTCCGACACCTCGGCCGTGGCGGTCGCCGCAGCCGTCAAGGCCGACCGCTGCGACATCTACACGGACGTCGACGGCGTCTACACCACCGATCCGCGAATCGTGCCGAAGGCCAAGAGGCTCGACAAGATCGCGTTCGAGGACATGCTGGAACTGGCTTCCCAGGGCGCCAAGGTGCTGCAGGTGCGCTCGGTGGAACTCGGCATGGTCCACAACATGCCGATCTTCGTCCGCTCGAGCTTCGACAAGCCCGAGGACATCGACCCGCATGCCAACCAGCCGCCCGGCACGCTGATCTGCGGCGAGGAGGAGATCATGGAAAATCACGTCGTCACCGGTATCGCCTTCTCGAAGGACGAGGCCCAGATCTCGGTGCGCCAGATCGAGGACAAGCCCGGCGTCGCCGCGTCGATCTTCGGCCCGCTCGCCGAGGCCAATATCAACGTCGACATGATCGTCCAGAACGTGTCGGAAGACGGCAAGACCACCGACCTGACCTTCACGGTGCCGGCCGCCGACTACGTCAGGGCCAAGGACACGATTACCGCCGCCAAGGCCAAGATCGGCTATGCCAGGCTCGACACCGCGACCGACGTCGCCAAGATCTCGGTGATCGGCAGCGGGATGCGCAGCCATGCCGGCGTCGCCGCCCAGGCGTTTTCAGCCCTCGCCGGACGGAATATCAACATCCGGGCCATTACAACCTCCGAGATCAAGTTCTCGGTTTTGATCGACACCGCCTATACCGAGCTTGCCGTGCGCACGCTGCACACGCTCTACGGCCTCGATCAGGCCTGAAGCGCGACCGTCGTCGCGCTTCAAGTTCTTGTTTGAGCACGGTCTCTCCGGAAAACCGCTTCGCATTTCCGGACCATGCCTGGACTAATTTTCTCTTAGCGGTCGCAGCAAATGCGAAGGTGTACACACCTTCGCGTTTGGCAGGCGTTTTGCTTGGCAAAACAAGCCTCAATTCGCTATACGGCGAACAGGGTGGGCTGCCGCAGACTGTGTCCCAGTTCAGGCCGCTGATTCGGTGCAAGCACTGAATCTCAAGAAGATTTGGGTTTGCGCCTGCGCCGGACAAACAAATTGATTGTTTTTCTGGAATTTTAGGCCAGCCGCCGGCCAATATCGCCGGGCCGGCAGACGGAGGAGATTGACGGTTCATGCGGAGCGCGTCGGGAGGTCCCCGCGTCTTGTTGAGACGGCTCCGCGAAACCATGGCGGAGCAGGTCTCGGCCCAGGAGCGGCTGGACAAGATCGTGGTGCTGATCGCCGCCAACATGGTGGCCGAGGTGTGCTCGGTCTATGTGCTGCGCATCGACAACACCCTTGAGCTCTACGCCACCGAAGGTCTGAACCGCGAGGCCGTGCACCACACCGTGCTGAGCGCCCATGAGGGCCTGGTCGGCCTCGTCGCCAGCGAGGCCACGCCGCTCAATCTGAACGACGCACAGAGCCACCCGGCTTTCTCGTTCCGCCCCGAGACCGGCGAAGAGATCTATCACTCCTTCCTCGGCGTGCCGATCCTGCGCGCCGGCAACACCCTCGGCGTGCTGGTTGTGCAGAACCGCGCCAAGCGCACCTATGTCGAGGAAGAGCTCGAGGCGCTGCAAACCACCGCCATGGTGCTGGCGGAGCTGATCGCCTCCGGCGAGTTGTCCGCGCTGGCCCAGCCCGGCCTGGAGCCGGCCGCGCGCCATTCCACGCAGAAGGCCGGCGCCATTCTCTCGGAAGGCATCGCGCTCGGCCATGTCGTGCTGCACGAGCCGCGCGTCGTCATCAAGGACTATATCGCCGAGGACCTGCCGAAGGAGATCAAGCGGCTCGACGCCGCGCTGGCCAAGCTGCGCTCGGATCTAGACCGCATGCTGGAGCGCGGCGACGTCGCCGAGGGCGGCGAGCACCGCGACGTGCTCGAAGCCTACCGCATGTTCGCCAACGACCAGGGCTGGTCGCACAAGCTGCACGAGGCGGTCGCCACCGGCCTTACCGCGGAAGCTGCGGTCGAGCGCGTCCAGTCCGACACCCGTGCCCGCATGCTGCGCGTGACCGATCCCTACTTGCGCGACCGACTGCACGATCTCGAGGATCTCGGCTATCGCCTGATGCGGCAGCTGGTCGGCCAGGACCATGCGCCCTCGCGCGAGCAGATGCCCGACAATGCCATCGTCATCGCGCGCGCGATGGGCCCGGCGGCGCTGCTCGACTACGACCGCAAGCGCCTGCGCGGCATCGTGCTGGAGGAGGGGACCGCCAATTCCCACGTCTCGATCGTGGCACGCGCGCTCGGCATTCCCGCGGTCGGTGAAGTCCCGAACGCGCCCGGCATTGCCGACCCCGGCGACGCCATCATCGTCGACGGCACTTCGGGCTCGATCTATGTGCGCCCGTCGCAGGAAATCGAAGCGGCTTATGCCGAGCGGGTGCGTTTCCGCGCCCGCCGCCAGGCGCAATATCTGGCGCTGCGCGACCGGCCTTGCGTCACCAAGGACGGCGAGAAGGTCGAGCTGCTGATCAATGCGGGCCTCGCCATCGACCTGCCCCATATCGACGACACCGGCAGCGCCGGCATCGGCCTGTTCCGCACCGAGTTGCAATTCATGGTCGGCCAGAGCCTGCCGCGCACCAGCGACCAGCTCGCGCTCTACCGCGCCGTGCTGGATGCCGCAGGCCAGAAGCCCGTCACTTTCCGCACCCTCGACATCGGGGGCGACAAGGCGCTGCCATACATGGAAACGGTGATCGAGGAGAATCCCGCGCTCGGCTGGCGCGCGATTCGCCTCGGGCTCGATCGTCCCGGCCTGTTGCGCGGCCAGATCCGTGCGCTCTTGCGCGCCGGTGGCGGCCGTGCGCTGCGCATCATGTTTCCGATGATCTCGGAGGTCGCCGAGTTCGATTCGGCGAAGGCCCTGGTCGAGCGCGAGCTGACATATTTGCGGCAGCACGGCCACACGCTGCCGGAGCGCATCGATATCGGCACCATGGTCGAGGTGCCGGCGCTGCTCTATCAGCTCGACGAGCTCCTGAAGAAGGTCGACTTCATCTCGGTCGGCTCGAACGATCTGTTCCAGTTCCTGTTCGCTGTCGACCGCGGCAATGCCAAGGTCTCCGAACGCTTCGACACGATGTCGACGCCGATCCTGCGGGCGCTGCGCGACATCGCGCAAAAGACGCAGGCCGCGAAGAAATCGCTGTCGCTCTGCGGCGAGATGGCCTCGAAACCGATCGGTGCGCTGGCGCTGCTCGCGATGGGCTACCGCTCGCTGTCGCTGTCGGCGACCGCGCTCGGCCCGGTCAAGGCGATGGTGATCGACCTCGACGTCAAGAAGGCCGCAGCGATGCTCGGCCCGCTGCTGGATGCGCCGACCGGCAGCGTCTCGATCCGGCAGAAGCTGACGGAATTTGCCGAGGCCGAGGGCCTGGCGTTGTAGCGGGCCTGCCGCCCGTCCTCGCCCCCTCGCCTCCCTCCGCCATTTGAGACTGAACCGATGTCGTCACTCCCCGAAGCCAAACTGGACGTTCTGCTCGCGCATCACGCTTCGCTCGAAGCCGAATCGCTCGGACAGCTCTCGTCCGAACGCTACGTACAGGTCACGCGCGAGCTTGCCGAGATCACCCCGCTGATCGAGGCGGTGAAGACTTATCGCTCAGCCGTCAAAGAGCTCGCCGACACCGAGGCGCTGATCGCCGATCCCGCGACCGATGCCGAGATGCGCAGCATGGCGGAAGCCGAGCGCGACGAGCTCAATCCGAAGATCGAGGAACTGGTCCAGAAGATCCGCATCGCGCTCCTGCCCAAGGACGCCATGGACGACCGCAACGTCGTACTGGAAATTCGCGCCGGCACCGGCGGCGACGAGGCCTCGCTGTTCGCCGGCGATCTGTTCCGGATGTACGAGCGCTTCGCGAGCCTGCAAGGCTGGAAAGTCGAGGTGATCTCGGCGAGCGAAGGCACCGTCGGCGGCTACAAGGAAATCATCGCGGAGGTGCAGGGCCGCGGCGCATTCTCCAAGCTGAAATTCGAATCCGGCGTGCACCGCGTGCAGCGCGTGCCCGACACCGAGACGCAGGGGCGCATCCATACCTCGGCGGCCACGGTCGCCGTGCTGCCGGAGGTCGAGGATGTCGACGTCGAGATCAAGAACGAGGATCTGCGCATCGAGACCATGCGCGCGCAAGGCGCCGGCGGCCAGCACGTCAACAAGACCGAATCGGCGATCCGCATCACCCACATCCCGACCGGCATCGTGGTGATGATGCAGGACAGCCGCTCGCAGCACAAGAACCGCGCCTCCGCCATGAACATCCTGCGTTCGCGCATCTACGACGCCGAGCGGCAGCGCGTCGACGCCGCGCGCTCGGCCGAGCGCAAGGAGAAGGTCGGCTCCGGCGATCGCAGCGAGCGCATCCGCACCTATAACTTCCCGCAAGGGCGCGTCACGGATCATCGGATCAATCTGACGCTCTACAAGCTGCCGCAGGTGATCGCAGGCGAAGCGCTCGGCGAACTCACCGATGCGCTGACCACCGAGCACCAAGCCGCACAGCTTGCCGCGCAAGGGGCGGCGGCATAACGGGGCCCACGACGCTCAGGCGTCGCCGGGCTCTCCGAACGACTTCAACAGACGGCTCAGCGCCGAGCTCGGGGCGCGGCGGAGTTCCTCGAGGTTTTTCCGCGAGAGCGCCTGGAGCTTCTGCTCACCCTTCTTCGCAAGCCTGAGGTGTACGCGTCTGGCGTCTTCGGGATCGGCGACGCGGCTGACCAGTTCCAGCTTTTCGAGCCGGTTGATTAGTTCGACGGCGGAGTGATGCCGGATCAGCAGAAACTTCGCGACGTCTCCGACAGTTGCCGGGCCCGGACGGACAAAGCCCTTGATGCCGAGCAGCGCCTGATGCTGCGTCGGCGTCAATCCCTGCTTGACGGCAGCCGCCTCGCTGAATGCCAGAAAGCTGCGGATCTGGTAGCGAAACTGCGCCAGCGCTGCGTAATCCGAATCACGCATCGCGCTGCCGGTGCGCCTGGCTGACGTCACCACCTTGGACCGCTGCGCCTTCTTCGCCTGAGCCATGCCCCACCTCGACCATGCCGCCCGCCATGGCGGGAGGCTTAGCCTAAAGTAGCAAGCGGCCGCGACCGGACCAACCGGGCGGTGATACCGATGCACATCTATCCGATCGTCTATTCGAAGCTCGAGAGCAGGATCTTCACCAGGATGACCTGAAACGCGATCGGAATTCGCACGCTTTTCCTCCTGACGGACCGCTGCAGCGCGCTGACGATCTCGGTGCTGGTCAACGCGCCAGAGGCTGCGTTGGCGATCAGCTTTTCCCACATCTCGGACAACGAGCCGCCGGACTTGATCACCGGCTTGATGGTGACGCCGCAGCCCTGCGCCCAGTCGACGATTTCCCGTATCGTATGCGGCCCGCAATTGCGCGCGGTCGCGAGGTGCTCGGCGGTCAGCGCGCGCAGCAGATCGCGCGAGGGCGACCAATTCCCCTTCGGCGGCTGCTCGCCGGTGAGCTCGAGCGCGAGCTCTTTCAGGACGTTCTGGGCCCGCACGCCCAATCGCTTCATCGGTGCCGGCGCGCGCTTGGCCTGAACCGCGCCGACGGCGGGTCCGCGCTCACCAGCCGGGCGATTGCGCGGCTCGGGCGCGCGAGCGGCATCGCTACCCTCCCCCGAAAGCCGCGCAGCCTCCTTCCGCTCCGTCTCCTGCGGCCAGGCCTGTCGCTTCCGGCTGCCCATCACTGTCGTTTGTCGCGCCATTTCCCTCGCCGAACCCGCCAGCCTCGTACTCACAAAGACTAATATATATCGCGATCCGATATGTTTTCACGACATAATTTCCATCGTTCGACCAAAGGCGAAATTGACAGAAGGCCTTCACAAGCAATGCTTGCGTCCAAGAGCTACACGCGGATGTGACGTGCCCGGCGCGCGCAGGCCTTCGAGGTCGGCCGCCGCCGGACAACTCGTGTTTTGCCTACAAACAAGAATGATGTTCGGAGGAACCACCATGACTGACGATCTCATCCGCCGCGGCCTTTCGCGCCGTGGTCTGCTCCAGACCACCGCAGGTCTCATCGGCGGCTCGGTGCTGCCCGCGATGCCCGCCTTCGCCGAGGACAAGCCGGCGATCGGCACCTATCCCGCGGGCGTATCGGGTTCCACTGCCTTCATCGGAATCTCGGTTCCGCGCACCGGCACATACGCCGTGCAGGGCGAGGACGAGCTCAAGGGCTATCAGCTGGCGATCGAGCACATCAACGAAGGTCACGAGCTGATCAAGAAGATCTCGCCGAAGACCAGCAAGGGCGTGCTCGGCAAGGAACTGAAGTTCGGCGTCGCGGATTCCGCGGCGAAGCCCAACGAAGCCGTGCAAGCGCAGCAGCGCTTCATCAGCGAGAACAAGGCGATCATGATCACGGGCGGCACGTCGAGCGCCGTCGCCGTGGCGTTGAACAAGCTGGCCCAGCGCGAGCATGTGCTGTTCGTGTGCGGCATCTCCGGCTCGAACGACACCACCGGCAAGGACTGCGTGCGCTACGGCGTCCGCCAGAACTTCTTCGGCCAGACTGCTGCGGCGGCGATCGGCCCGGTGATGGTGCGGGAGTTCGGCAAGGGCAAGAAGGCCGCGTATCTGACCCCCGACTACACCTACGGCCACACCGTCACCAAGTCGATGCAGGACTTCCTCGCGACAGCCGGATGGACCACCGTCACCAACCAGGTCGCCCCGCTCGGCGCGCCTGACTATTCCTCGTATCTGCTCAATGTCGCCAACTCCGGCGCCGACGTGCTCATCAACGTGAACTGGGGCCATGACGCGGTGCTGTCGACCCAGCAAGCCAAGCAGTTCGGCGTGCTCGACAAGATGAAGCTGGTGGTTCCCTACCAGGTGCCCTTCATCGCGCGCGAGACCGGCGGCCTGATGCAGGGCGTCTTTGCCGCGACCGATTACTGGTGGACGATCGAAGACAAGTTCCCGCTTGCCAAGATGTTCAACGCGGCCTTCGAGAAGAAATACGGCTACAAGCCGGAATGGGGCGCGGAGAACGCCTATGTCAGCTTCGCGCACTGGGCCCACATGTGCGAGGAAGCCGGCAGCTTCAATCCGCCGGACGTGATCAAGGCCTACGAGAGGGGCGAAACGATCCCCTCGCTCGTCGGCGACGTGCACTACCGTCCCGAGGATCACCAATGCGTTCGCCCGGTCATCATCGTCAAGGGCAAGCAGCAGAAGGACATGAAGAGCAAGGAAGACTGGTACGACGTCGTCGAGATCGTTCCGGGTGAAGGCCTGATGCAGAAGCCCGACGCGTTCGGCTGCCATCTCGGCGACTACACCTGAGCCCGAGCTAACCCCTGTGACGCCGTAGGCCACCCTCTGGACCTGCGGCGTCACCTTTTTTGACGCAGCTCAAACGCGCGTCACAACGGCGATCGTCGCATGATCAGTTGGCCTAATCTCGTTTCGCAGCTTTTCAACGGGCTCGCGCTCGGCGCCCTGCTCGCGCTGATCAGCTCCGGCCTGACCATCATCTACGGCACCCTCGGCGTGCTCAACCTCGCGCATGGCGCGATGTTCATGATCGGCGGCTATGCCGGCTACGTCACCTACCAGTACACGGAATCGTTCATCCTCGCCGTCATCGCGGGCTCGCTGTTCGTGATGCTGCTCGGCGTGGTGATGGAACGCGTCATTATCCGCCATTTCTATCACCGGCCGCACGAGGACCAACTGCTGGTGACGTTCGGGCTCGGCATCTGCTTCGTCGAGATCGTGCGGCTGATCTTCTCGAGCCAGTCGCTGGTGGTGCCGCCGCCGGCGCTGTTCCAGGGCATCACCAATCTCGGCTTCATGTTCTATCCGACCTACCGCCTCGCCGTGGTCGGCATCGTCGCGATTGCGCTCGGCGCGCTGTTCATCGTGCTCTACCGGACCCGCCTCGGCATGATCGTGCGCGCCGGCATCGAGGACTCGGTGATGGTCGATTCGCTCGGGATCAACGTCTACCAGGTCTTCATGGTGGTGTTCGGCATCGGCGCGATGGCCGCAGGCTTTGCCGGCATCGTCAACGCGCCGGTGGTGTCGCTGACCCCTGGCGTCGGCGACGACATTCTCGTCGAGACCTTCGTCGTGGTGGTGATCGGCGGCGTCGGCTCGTTCCCCGGCGCGATCCTCGGCGGCCTGATCGCAGGCGAGATCATCAGCGTCACCTCCATGTTCAACCCCGGTTACGCCTATGTGATGCTGTTTGCGGCGATGACGCTCGTGCTCGTGGTGCGACCGCATGGCCTGCTCGGCGTGCAGGGCCGCGAATAAGTGATCCGCTGATGCTCAAGCAACGCCCGTTCCTGATCGAGACACTGACGGCCATCGGCCTGATCGTGGCTCCCTTCGTACTGCCCCATCTCGGCTTCGCACCGAACACGGTGAACCGGATCCTGGTCTGGGGCCTGTTCGGCCTCGGCTTCGACATCCTGTTCGGATTCACCGGCCTGTTGTCGTTCGGCCAGTCCGCCTTCTACGGCACCGGCGGCTTCGTCGCCGCATACCTATTGACCCGCACCGGCTTCAGCAACGTGCTGGGCGCGCTGGTCATCGGCATGATTGCAGCGGCAGCGACCGGCTATCTGATCGGCCTGATCGCACTGCGCCGCACCGGCATCTACTTCGCCATGATCACCGTGGCGATCGCGGAGGTGTTCTTCTTCGTCGAATTCAATCCGCTCTCGGATTTCACCGGCGGCGAGAACGGGCTACCGGGCGTGCCGACGCCGAGCTTCAATCTCGGCTTCACCACCATCCATTTCACCAATGGCTGGTCGCTCTATCAGTTCATCGCGCTGTGCTATTTCGTCGGCGTCATCATCGCACTCCGGATCGTGCGCTCGCCTGTCGGCGCCATCTTCAGCGCGATCAGGGACAATCCGCTGCGCGCCACCGCGGTCGGCCACAACATCCACGGCTACAAGCTGACCGCCTTCGTGATCGCCGCCGCTTACGCGGGTTTCGCCGGCGGCCTGCTCGGCGTGCTCCAGGCCTTCATGCCGCCCGACGCCTTCACGTTCGACACCTCCGGCCAGCTCGTGATGCAGACCGCGATCGGCGGCCGCGGCACGCTGTTCGGGCCGCTGGTCGGCGCGACCGTCTGGCTATTCCTGCAGGATTTCCTCCAGTCCGCACTTGGGCTGGGAGCGGCCTGGAAGCTCGTGCTCGGCGTCGTGTTCGTGCTGCTGGTCTGCTTCCTCCGCGGCGGCATCGTCGGCGGCCTCGTCGATCTCTACGGCCTCGTCTCGGGCGGGCGCGCCCGTAAGGCTGCCGAGAGCGAGGAGGCCGAGGTCGAGACGCCTCAGCAAGCGCCGCCTGCCCCGATGCAGGCCAAGGAGGTCGAACACCCCGCCTATTCCGGGCCGATCCTGAAAGCCACCGGCCTCACCAAGCGTTATGGCGGCCTCGTCGCCAACAG
This sequence comes from Bradyrhizobium sp. CCBAU 53338, assembly GCF_015291665.1. NCBI lineage: Bacteria > Pseudomonadati > Pseudomonadota > Alphaproteobacteria > Hyphomicrobiales > Nitrobacteraceae > Bradyrhizobium > Bradyrhizobium sp. CCBAU 53338. The sequence continues at coordinate 573,726 of NZ_CP030048.1, read as the reverse complement.
TGACATTGATTTCAGCGTCAATCAGGGCGAATTGCGCGGCATCATCGGTCCCAACGGCGCCGGCAAATCGACCTTCTTCAAGATGCTGACCTGCGAGATCGCGCCGACCTCCGGCCAGATCGTCTTCGAAGGGCGCGACATCACGGGATTGAAGGTCACGGACGTCTGCCAGCTCGGGCTGACCAAGAGCTACCAGGTCAACCAGCTCTTTACCGGCCTGACGGTGCGTCAGAACCTGACGATCGCCGCCCTCGCCGAGCTGCGCGGCAAATTCCGGCTCGACCTGTTTCGCTCGCTCGCCGGCGTCAAAGGCCTGACGGAGCAGGTGGCGCACACGCTCGCGCTGGTCAACCTGACCCGGCGCGCCGACACGCCTGTCTCCGAGCTCGCCTATGGCGAGAAGCGCAGGCTTGAGATCGGGCTTGCGCTGGCGACGTCACCGCGCCTGCTCCTGCTCGACGAGCCGCTCGCCGGCATGAGCCCGCGCGAGCGCGTCGAGACCGTCAAGCTGCTCAAGTCGATCGCGCGCGGCCGAACCATGATCATCATCGACCACGACATGGATTCGCTGTTCGAGCTGGTCGAGCGTGTGACGGTGCTCCAGGAGGGCAAGGTGCTGATCTCGGGAACGCCCGAGGAAATCAAGAATAACGCGGCCGTGCAGGAAGCCTATCTCGGCGGCGTGCATGGGGAGATCGCCGCATGAGCCTGATCGAGGTCAACGGCCTGAACAGCTATTACGGCGATTCCCACATCCTGTTCGACGTCGACCTGCATGTCGAGCGTCACGAGGTGGTGGCGCTGCTCGGCCGCAATGGCGCCGGCAAGAGCACCACGCTGAAGAGCCTGATGGGCGTGGTGACGCCGCGCAGCGGCAGCGTGAAGTTCGACGGCACCGATGTCGCCGGCCGCAGGAGCCACAAGATCGCGCAGGCGGGCATGCAGCTCGTCCACGAGGAGCGTCGCATCTTCGGCAGCCTGTCGGTCGAGGAGAACATCCTTCTCGCCGGCATCACCGCGCCAAAGCGCTGGCCGCTCGGGCGCATCTACGAGATGTTTCCGCGGCTGAAGGAGCGGCGCGGCAACCGCGGCACCGAGCTCTCCGGCGGCGAGCAGCAGATGCTGGCGATCGCACGCGCCTTGGTTCGCGATCCCAAGATCGTGCTGCTGGACGAGCCATTCGAGGGACTCGCGCCCGTCATCGTCCACGATCTCGTCAAGGCCTGCCGCGAGCTCGCCGCCGCCGGCCAGACCATCGTGCTGGTCGAGCAGAATCTGGCGGCGACGCTGGCGCTGGCGACGCGGATCTACATCATCAACAACGGCCATATCGTCCACGAGGGGCCGGCGCAGGAGCTCAAGGCCCAGCCAGAGCTGCTGCAGCGCTATCTCGGCGTTTAGCTCCCAATTGCCACAATCATCCGCTTGGCGTGATCTGCGAGCACGGCCATGTCTTCCTTGCGCGTCTGCGCGGGCAGCAGCTCGACGCCGGCCCTGACCGGCATGACGTGCATGTGCAGGTGAAACACCACCTGCCCGCTGGCCGGCTCGCTGAACTGCTGGAGGATGATCCCTTCCGCGTCGAACGCCTTCATGCCCGCGACCGCGATCCGCTTGGCGGTCCGGGCCACCGCGGCAAGATCGTCGTCGGCAATGTCGAGAATGCCGCGCGCCGGCGCCCTCGGAATCACCAGCGTATGCCCGGGCGAGCGCGGCATGATGTCGAGGAAGGCGAAGCTGCGGTCGTCCCTGAACACCTCGAAACAGGGAATCTCGCCGCGCAGGATCTTCGCGAAGACGTTCTGACTGTCATAGGCGTTCATTGACGTTCTCCTTTGCAGCGCGGTGCGCGATCAAACGCGCTCCTTTCCATTGACGCAAGCAAGGCCGCCGATCTATCCACGATGCCAGGCAGGATGGTTCCCTTGGCGACAGGTTTCGATTCCGGACACAGCATCGAGAGCGCGCGGCGCGCGCTCACGACGCGGCTGCAAGCAGCGGGTATCGAAGAACCCTCCCTCGATGCACGCCTGCTCGTCGGCGCCGCGCTGGGGCTCGATCTGACCGGGCTGATCACGCAGGCGACGCGGCAACTCTCGCTGGACGAGGCAGCGCGGCTCGAGGGATACGCGCAGCGCAGACTCGCGCGCGAGCCGGTCGCTCGCATTCTCGGCATGCGGGAATTCTGGGGCCTGCCGTTCCGACTGTCCGAGGCAACGCTGGTGCCGCGGCCGGATACCGAGACCGTGGTCGAGCTGGCGCTCGAGATTTTTCGCGAGCTGGCGATCACTGGCCGGCGACCCCGCATCGCCGATATCGGCACCGGGTCCGGCGCGATCCTGCTCGCGCTGCTGCACGAGATTCCCGATGCGTTTGGCGTCGGCACCGATCTCAGCCTGACCGCGCTTCATACCGCCAGAGGCAATGCCACCGCCCTCGGCCTTGCCGACCGTGCCGGCTTCGTCGCCTGCTCCTACGCGGCGGCGCTCTCGGGTCCGTTCGATCTGATCGTGTCGAACCCGCCCTATATCCCCGCAGGGGAAATTCCGAAACTCGGCATCGAGGTGCGCGAGCACGATCCGCATCTGGCGCTCGACGGCGGCAATGACGGTTACGACGCCTACCGCGTCCTGATCCCGCAGGCGGCCGAGCGGCTCGTCCCCGGCGGCGCCCTGATCGTCGAGGCCGGACAGGGCCAGGCCGCGGATATTGAAACCTTGATGGCAGCTGCCGCGTTATCGATCGACCGGCCGCCCAAGGCCGACCTGGCAGGCATTCCCAGGGCCGTCTCGGCCCGAAAAATGCCCCCATAAAAGCCGGATTGGGCTCTAAAAAACCTCTTGGAATATCCCGTGGGAACGACTACGTTCCGGTCAACACATCGGTGCCGGCCCCGTAGACCTACGGGCGAAAGCCGGGCTCTCGGGCGAGAGCTTTACTGATTATAGGTTCCAAGCCGCAGGTCCTGTTGAGCGCGATGGCCAGAGGCGCTGCGCTGCTCTCCGACCGCAAAGTGAACGAAAGCCTGATATTGCGCTTGAAGACTTACGCAGTAAAGCTGGGCTTGTTTCGGCAAGCGATATGAATGGGTTCGCTGGCAATGAATGCTGGCGGGTGGGGAACGCGTCTTTGTTGAACGCGACGGTCGACGAACATTGGCAGGGTTCAATCCGCTCCAGCGCGCGGTGCGCGCGAGGCTTGTGAACCGCTGTCACCAGGTCACTCCTAGCAATCAGTAATGCGTGCAACCTTTAGGGCTGGAATTAAAGGCAGGACATGAGAAACGGTCAGAACAAGCAGCGGATGCGCAACCGCAATAACAACAACAATAACAACAACCGGCGTGGCCAGAACCCGATGACCCGGGTCTACGAATCGAACGGCCCCGACATCAAGATCCGCGGCACCGCCTCCCACATCGCCGAAAAATATCTCCAGCTTGCGCGTGATGCGCGCTCCTCGGGCGACCCGGTCGCCGCCGAAAACTACTACCAGCATGCCGAGCACTATTTCCGCCTGATCGCAGCGGCGCAGGAACAGTTCCGCCAGAGCCAGCAGCCGCGCGGCGACGAGCCCATCAGCACCAGCAGCGACGATAGCGATGACGACGGCGAGAATTTCTCGGCGTTCGGCCAGGAGCCCGGCTTCGTTCCGCAGCCACCCCAGCAGCAGCAGCCCTTCATGCGCGACCGCGACGGCCAGCGCGATCACCAGCGCGACTATCAGCAGCGCGACAATCGCGATAGCCAGCAGCCCTATCAGCGCGACCAGCAGCAGCCGCGCGAGCACCGCGAACGCGACCATCGTCCGCAGCCGCAGTATCATCAGCAGCCGCAACCGCAGAACCAGCCGCAGCCCGTCGTCGCCGACGCCGGCAGCGTCGATCGCCTGCCGTCCTTCATCACCGGCGCACAGCCGCAGACGAACGGTGCGCCCGGCGGCTTCGAAGGTGGCAATGGTGGCGGCGGTGGCGAGCGCTATCCGCGACGGCGCCGCCGGCCGCATGGCGGTCCGCGCCCCGAGCGCGAGGCCGCTCCGGCCGCGACCAGCGACGATCTCGCCCCCGGCGAGTAAGCCGCACCCATCCCCGATCTCATGGACTGCTTCGTCCCGGCTTCGCCGGGACGATTTGTTTTCAGGTCCGCGTTACAGTCGTCGAGGACGGCACCAGCACCGGCTTCAGCGAAGGGATCAGCCGCGCCCGTTCGCGCTTGGCGGGGATCGCACGATAGACCTGCTTGGTCGCTTCGACGATGTGGACGCCTGCGAACGGCAGCGAGAGCGCAGCGCCCGCTCGCTCCCACATCTGCGCCGATTTGAGCACCCAGCGGCCCGCATAAGGCGGCATGAACAATGCCTCGCCCCAGCCGGTCGGCGTGAACCAGGTCTGGCGCAACAGGTCCGTGATCTGCGAGCGCGAATAGGGTCGGCCGTGGCCGAACGGCGTATTGTCGCTGCGTGTCCACACCCCGCGCCGGTTCGGGATCACAGCGATGACGCGCCCGGACGGCGAGAGCACCCGCCAGACCTCCCGCAGCAGCGCGGCGGGATCATCCGACATCTCGAGCGCATGAACCAGCAGGATACGGTCCACCGCAGCGTCGGGGAGCGGCAGTGAGAACTCGTCGACCAGCGTGGCCAGCGCGGGCCGCCCCGTGGGCCATTTCAACACGCCCTGGGCCGCCGGCATGAAGGCGATGCAGCGCTCGGCGTCTTCGCGAAACAGCCCGAGATAGGGCGTCGGATAGCCTACGCCAAGCACGCGCTGGCCCTCGGCGCCCGGCCAGCGCTGCCTGATGCCGCGATTGATCATCTGCCGCGCCACGATACCGAGGCGGCGGGAATAGAACTCGCGAAGGTCGACGACGTCGATGGTCATGACGGCAATGTAACATGCACAGGGCGCTCGCCGCGCGCTGAATATTGCATTGCCTGCGCAACGTTAACGCCATATTTGTCTGGCGGGGCTGAGCGCGATGGAGATGTCATGGCCGCCGAAATTCGTACTTTCACCTGTTTAAACGACAATTTCGGTTATCTGATCCACGATGTGGAAACCAAGGCAACCGCGTCGATCGACGCCCCCGAGGCCGGTCCCATCATCAAGGCGCTGGAGCGGGAGGGCTGGCAGCTCACCGACATCCTGATCACCCATCATCATGGCGATCATGTCGGCGGCGTCGCCGAGCTCAAGCGGAAATACGATTGCCGCGTCGTCGCGCCGCACGACAAGACGACGAAGATTGCCGATGTCGATTTGCGCGTCGCCAATGGCGACGTGGTCAAGGTCGGCTCGCTGCTGGGGCGCGTGCTGGAAACGCCCGGCCATACGCTCGACCACATCTCCTACGTGTTCGACACCGAGAAGACGCTGTTCGCCGCCGATACGCTGTTCTCGATCGGCTGCGGCCGCGTGTTCGAGGGCAACTATCCGATGATGTGGGACTCGCTGTTGAAGCTGCGGGCACTGCCCGACGACTTCAAGCTCTATTGCGGCCACGAGTACACGGCGTCCAACGTCAAATTCGCTCTCACGGTGGAGCCCGACAATGCGGCGCTGCAGGCGCGCGCGGCCGAGGTTGCGAAGCTGCGAGCGGACAACAAGCCGACGATTCCCTCACTGCTTGGTGATGAGAAGCGAGCAAACGTGTTCCTCCGCGCTGATGAACCGTCGGTCGCAGCCAGGCTACACATGAAGGGCGCGGAGGCCGCCGCGGTGTTCGGCGAGCTGCGCGAGCGCAAGAACAAGTCCTGAAGATTAAATCCTGACGGGGATCGATGCCGACCGCAGCCGAGATCATCGCGCGCCTCGAACTCCGCCCGCACCCCGAGGGCGGGCACTATCGCGAAACCTTTCGCGACCAGACCACCGACGCCAACGGCCGGTCACGCTCGACCCTCATCTATTTCCTGCTCGCGCGCGGCGAGCGCTCGCACTGGCATCGCATCGATGCGGTCGAGACCTGGCATTATTACGCCGGCAGCCCGCTGACGCTGCGCATCGCCCATGAGGGATGCTCGCAGCACGAGGTGCGCCTCGGCACCGATCTTGTCGGCGGCGAGCGGCCGCAGGCGATCGTACCGGCGGATGCATGGCAGATGGCGGAGACGTCAGGCGAGTGGACGCTGGTCGGCTGCACCGTGGCCCCCGCTTTCGAGTTTGCAAAATTCGAGCTCGCGCCGAAGGGCTGGGAGCCTTGATCTCAATCTGAAATCGGGTGGGTTCGATCGGCTTCCCCCACTACGACAGCGCTTCCAATCAAAAGGAGCGCACGATGCACGGAACACTCGGTCCCGCCGCCGTCCAGATCGACCCGGCCATTCTGTATTTCGGAACGCCGGTCGTCCTGATCGGATCGACCAATGACGACGACTCTCACAATCTCGCACCGATGTCCTCGGCGTGGTGGGTTGGATGGCGCTGCATGTTGGGGCTCGCGCGCAATTCGAAGACCACCGAGAACATGATTCGCACCGGCGAATGCGCGCTCAATCTGCCCTCGGCCGATCTCGTCAGCGCCGTCGACCGCCTCGCGCGCACCACGGGCTCCAACCCTGTACCGCCTGGAAAACTCTATTGCGGCTATCGGCACGAGAAAGACAAGTTCGAGCTCAGCAGTCTGACGGCATTGGCGAGCGAAACGATCCGGGCGCCGCGCGTGGCCGAGTGCCCGGTGCAGATGGAAGCGAAGGTCGCACATGTGCGCGAGATGGCGCAGGACGATGCAGCCTGGGGCGGCAATCTCACTGCGATCGAGGTCCGCATTACCCGCGTGCACGCGCATCCCGACATCATGATGGATGGCTCAAGCAACCGTATCGATCCTGACAAATGGCGGCCGCTGATCATGAGCTTTCAGGAGTTTTATGCCCTGACGCCGCAACGCTTGCAGCGCTCCGAGCTTGGACAGATCCCGGAGGTGATGTACCGGCCTCCGGGCTGGCAGCCGGCGCGTTGATGCGCTTCAGCGCTTCCGCAGCACCATGTCCTTGGCTGCGATCAGGCCGCCACCGGCGATCAGGATCGCGGCGACAGCAATGTTGGCGCTGGCTTTGGCGAAACCGGCGGCGATGAGGAAGCCGGTCGACAGCAGCGGCGTCGCGTAAGACGCGGCGCCGAGAACGCGAATATCACCGCGCTTCATGCCGATATCCCAGGCGTAGAAGGCCGCGCCGACGGGACCGATGCCGAGCCCGACCACCGCAAGCCATTGCAACATGGTCTCGGGCCAAACCGTGGTCTCCAGTCCAGCATGCATCAGCGCGGCGAGCGCCGATGTGGCGAGGCAGAAGCCTGCGACTGCGTCGGTCGGGACGGCCTTCAATCGCCGCGACAAGACCGAATAGGCGGCCCAGACAAAGGCGGCGATGAACGCCGCGATCAATCCCGGCACGGCGCCCGGCGCGAAGCCCGACGTATTGCCGGCAAACAGCAGCACGGTGCCGACGAGGCCGAGCACGGCACCGATGATGTGATGCACGGCCAGCCGCTCGCCCGGAAGGAAGGACGAGAACAGCACGATCAGCAGCGGCCACATGTAGTTGAGAAGTCCGGCTTCGGCCGGCGGCGCGAAACGCAGCGCGAGGAAATACAGCGCATGATAGCCGAACAGGCCACCGACGCCGACGACCCAGACGACCAGCGGCTGGCGCAGGCTCTTCGCGGCGTCGCCGCGGCCAATCCAGGTCAGCAGCCCAACGAGACCGCCGATCGCAAACGTCATGGCGGCAAGCTGAAAGGCCGGGATCTTGCCGGTGGCCACCGTCATCAGCGACAGCAGCGACCACATCAGGATCGCGGTCAGCCCGATCAGGGTGGCGGTGCGCGGGGTCATGAATCACAAGGCTCTGAGGACGCTTATGCCCGGCACGAGGCCGGGCATTTGCGTCTTCACTATCGCCTTGTCATGCCCAACGCTACAAGCTTGATTCCTGTCAGGCCTGATACTGGCCACCGTTGATGGACAGCGTCGATCCCGTGATGAAGCCGGCTTCGTCGGCCGCCAGGAACACGACCGCGCGCGCGATCTCCTCTGGCTCGCCGAGCCGGTTGACCGGGATCTGCGGGATCACGTTTTTCTCCAGGACGTCCTTCGGCACCGCCTGGACCATTTCGGTGTTGATGTAGCCGGGGCAGATCGCATTCACTGTGATGCCGCCCTTGGCGTTCTCGAGCGCGAGCGCCTTGGTGAAACCGATATCGCCGGCCTTCGCCGCGGAATAGTTGACTTGGCCGAACTGGCCCTTCTGGCCGTTGATCGACGAGATCGAGATGATACGGCCGAACTTGCGGGCACGCATGCCCTCGATCACCTGGCGCGTCATGTTGAACAGCGAACCGAGATTCGTGTTGATGACGGCGTTCCACTGCTCGAGCGTCATCTTGTGGAAGGCGGTGTCGCGCGTGATGCCGGCATTGTTGACGAGCACCTCCACCGGTCCGAGATCGGCCTCGACCTTCTTCACGCCCTCGGCGCAGGCATCGAAGCTGCTGACGTCCCATTTGTAGACGGCAATACCGGTCTCGGCCTTGAACTTCTCCGCCGCCGCGTCGTTGCCGGCATAGCTCGCCGCAACCTTGTAGCCGGCCGCCTTCAAACCCTTGCTGATCGCAGCACCGATGCCCCGCGTACCACCCGTGACCAATGCAACACGTGCCATATCGTATTCCTTCCCTTGGACTCTTCGGACGTTTCTGACGTGATCGTTTTTTAGTGGTGGATTATGCGGCTGCTTTGACGGACATCAAGAACAAAACGCCCGGCGTTGAGCCGGGCGTTTGTATTTAGTCGAGGCTTGCGCGGTTGCGAAGAATATTTGATTTGCAACCGCCGCCTTTTTAGTCGCGTGCAACGCACTCACTCATGTGTGCAGCGCACGCGCAAGTTACGCGTCAGTGTGGCGTCAGCTTCAGTCGCGCGCGAGACACATCGCGATACCCATGCCACCGCCGATACACAGCGTGGCAAGGCCCTTCTTCGAATCACGCTTCTGCATTTCGTGCAGCAGCGTCACCAGTACGCGCGCGCCTGATGCGCCGACCGGGTGGCCGATCGCGATCGCGCCGCCATTGACGTTGACCTTGGACGTATCCCAGCCGAGGTCCTTGTTGACGGCACAGGCCTGCGCCGCAAAAGCCTCGTTGGCCTCGATCAGGTCGAGATCGCCGACGCTCCAGCCGGCCTTCTTCAGCGCGGCGCGCGAAGCCGGGATCGGGCCCGAGCCCATGATCTTCGGATCGACGCCGGCCTGCGCCCAGGACACGATGCGCGCGAGCGGCTTCTTGCCTTCCTTGGCGGCCTGCTTGGCGGTCATCAGCACCACGGCAGCGGCGCCGTCATTGATGCCGGAGGCCGAGCCTGCAGTGACCGTGCCATCCTTCTCGAAGGCGGGGCGAAGTTTCGCCATCGCATCGAGGGTGGCGCCGTGACGCGGATATTCGTCGGCGCTCACGACGACGTCGCCCTTGCGGGTCTTGATGGTGACCGGAACGATCTCATCGTTGAACTTGCCGGCCTTCTGCGCAGCTTCAGCCTTCTGCTGCGAGGCAACGGCGAACTCGTCCTGCTGGGCGCGAGTGATCTGCCACTGCCGCGCGACGTTCTCGGCAGTGTTGCCCATGTGGTAGCCGTTGAAGGCATCCCACAAGCCGTCCTTGATCATGGTGTCGACGAATTCGAGGGCGCCCATCTTGACGCCGCCGCGCAGGTACTGGGCGTGCGGAGCCATGCTCATGGACTCCTGGCCGCCGGCGACCACGATCTCGGAATCGCCGTTGAGCAGCGCCTGGTAGCCGAGCGCGACGGTCCGCAAGCCCGAGCCGCAAAGCTGGTTGACACCCCAGGCCGGGCTCTCCACCGGAATACCGGCGCCGATCGAGGCCTGGCGGGCGGGGTTCTGGCCTTGGGCGGCGGTGAGGATCTGGCCCATGATGACTTCCGAGACCCGGCCGGGCTCGATGCCACCGCGCTCCAACGCAGCCTTGATGGCGACGGCGCCGAGATCGTGTGCGGGAAGGGTCGCGAAGGCTCCGTTGAAGCTTCCGACCGGGGTGCGGGCGGCGCTGACGATGACGACATCGTCTGACATGGGCATCTCCTGAGGCTTGAGGTTCTGAAGAAAAGGGGCAGGCGGGCGTTGGAAAATGGCCCGTCAGTCTCGTCCGGCATCCTGTTAACGTCATTGAACCATGTCAATGCCGCAGCGCATTCAAAATAGCGTTCTTGGCGCTTTCGCAAGCAGGTTTTTGCTGTGCGATTAACCGTGCCGCACAAAACGGTAGCGTGAGCCCTTTGAAAATGCTTATTTTGTTGCGTTGCGTACTCTTCCCGCCCTGCGGCATTGGCCGCTGGGTTCCCGTTCTCAGCGTCTTTCAAGTGAGAGCCCATGGCGAAATCAGACCAACCCACCACCATCAAGAAATACGCGAACCGCCGGCTCTATAACACCGGAACGAGCACCTATGTGACGCTGGAAGACCTCGCCGCCATGGTCAAGGACGGCGAAGATTTCCTGGTCTATGACGCCAAGACCGGCGACGACATCACCCGCTCCGTGCTCGCCCAGATCATCTTCGAGCAGGAGAACAAGGCCGGCCAGAACCTCTTGCCGACCACCTTCCTGCGCCAGTTGATCCGCTTCTATGGTGACAGCATGCAGATGGTGGTGCCGAAATATCTGGAGCAGTCGATCGCGACGCTGACCCAGGAGCAGGAGAAGTTCCGCAAGCAGATCGCCAACACGCTGTCCGGCACCCCCTTTGCTCCGCTGGAAGAACAGGTCCGCCGCAACATGGAGCTGTTCCAGCAGACCTTCTCGATGTTCAAGCCCTTCGCCCCCTCCGCGGGGCGCCCGGCAACCCCTGAGCCGGAGCCCGATGCCAACGCCCCGGCGGCGACGGACAGCAACATCGACGACCTGCGCCAGCAGATGAAGGACATGCAGGAACGCCTCGAGCGGATGTCGAAGAAGGACGAGTAGGCCTCGCCTTCGTACCTGCGCGTCCGCACATGCGGGCGCGCGAACTGACAATTGATTGCGGCGTCGCCACTGTCGCGCCACCATCCCGGCAAAGGGCCGGAGCCGCCATGTCCGACCGAACCACGCACTGGCAGAACGTCTACGCCACCAAGGGCGAGGCCGAGGTCAGCTGGTTTCAGGATAGCCCGGCGATCTCGCTCGAGATGATTCGTGCAGCCGGTCCGGATCATGACGCTGGCATCATCGACATCGGCGGCGGCGCGTCGCGGCTGGTCGATGCCTTGCTGCACGACGGATATCGCGACGTCGCAGTGCTGGACCTCTCCGCCAACGCGCTCGATGCGGCAAAGAAGCGCCTCGGTACGGCCGCCTCAATGGTCGACTGGATCGTTGCCGATGCGACCACGTGGCGGCCGGCAAAGACCTGGGACGTCTGGCACGATCGTGCAGCGTTTCACTTCCTGACCGATCCGCGCGACCGGGCCGCCTACGTCGAGCGCCTGCGCTCGGCGCTTGCGCCGGGCGGCCAAGTGATCATCGCGACGTTTGCGCCTGACGGTCCGGAGAAATGCAGCGGCCTGCCGGTGCAGCGGCACGACAGCGCCAGCCTTTCCGCGGAGCTTGGGCCGGAGTTCTCGCTGGTCGAGACCCGCAGCGAGACCCATCACACGCCGTGGCATTCGACGCAGGCCTTTCAGTTCAGTCGGTTTCGGCGGCGAAGCTAGCTCGCGTCAGGCCGCCAGCTTCAACGCATGAGCAAAGTCCCAATATAGCTTGCGCGCCTTGGTGTAGAGCGGGCCCGGCTTCAGCTCGCGCTGGTCGATGCGAATCACCGGTGCGACTTTCGCAAAATTGCCGGTGGAGAAGATCTCGTCGGCGGCGAGGAAATCCGCATAGCGCAGTGTCTTCTCGACCACGGTGATGCCGTCGCCGCGGAGCAGGCTGATCACGCGCTGGCGCGTGATGCCATTGAGGAAGGTGCCGTTCGGCACCGGCGTGAAGACCACGCCGTCTTTCGCCATGAACACGTTGGAATTGCCGAACTCCGCGACGTTGCCGAGCATGTCGAGCATCAGCGCGTTCTGGAAGCCGCGCGAGGCCGCTTCCGCCAGCGCGCGCGAATTGTTCGGATAGAGGCAGGCGGCCTTCGCGTCGACCGGCGCGCATTCCGCCGTGGGTCTGCGGAACGGCGACAGCGTGATCGCATTGCCTGTCGGTTTCGGCATCGGTGCCTCGTAGATGCAAAGGCACCAATCGGTGGTTTCGGGATCGAACAGCACGCCGCCGCCCGAGCCGTTCTGCGCCCAATACATCGGCCGGACATAGAGCTCGGCATTCGGCGCAAAGCGCGCGATGCCTTCGCTCGCGAGCGTCATCCAGGTGGCGGCATCGACCACCGGCTTCAGGCCAAAATTGATCGCTGACTGGTTGGCGCGGGCGACGTGGCGATCGAGATCGGGGGCGACGCCTTCGAACGCGCGCGCACCGTCGAATACCACCGAGCCGAGCCAGGCGGCGTGCGTACGCGGTCCCATGATCGGCACGTTACCCTCGTGCCATTTGCCATCGAAGAAGGTCCAACTCGGCGAATATTCGATCGGCTTCTTGATCTCGGCCATATCAGGCCTCCCCTCGAAAATATCCGGGTACTATTGTCCCAATTTCTAAACGATTTGCTGTGGGGAAGCACCACCTCTCCCGTCCAGGAGGTTAAGACACCATCGCGTCCGAACCGGCTATAATGTCGGGCACGTCACGGAGTTTTCCCATGCCGCTCGATCCGCTCGCAAAGCGCTTGTTGACCATGATGGCTGCGGCTGCGCCACGGGCGCCGAGCCGGCCGAGCGTCGAGGCACGGCGGCAATCGCTGGCGAAGCTGATGCAGTTCGCGCGAGCCGAGGCGCCCGAGGTGGCCGCGTCCGACGGAACGCTGCCGGGCCCCGGCGGAGAGCTGCCCTATCGGCTCTATTCTCCCGCGTCGTCAGGCGAACGCGCGCCGGGCTTCGTGTTCTTTCATGGCGGCGGGCTCGTGGCCGGCAGCGTCGCAACGCATGACCGCATTGCGGCCGCGCTGGCACATGCGACCGGCTGCCGCCTCGTCTCGGTCGACTATCGGCTCGCGCCCGAGCACAAATATCCCGCCGCCGTCGACGACGCGATCGCGGCCACCGAATGGGTCGCGCGAGAAGCTGAAACGCTCGGCATCGACGCCGAGCGGCTGGTGATCGGCGGCGATTCCGCCGGAGCCACGCTGGCTGCGATCGTGTGTCAGGAGGCAGCGCAGAGCGCCGGCCTCTCCATCGTCGCGCAATGCCTGATCTGCCCGGTGCTGGATTTCGAGGAGACCTCACCCTCACGGGAGGCGTTCGCGGAAGGGCATCTGATCGACCGCGTCACGATCGAGGCCGATCTGGCCGACTATCTGCCCGAGGGACTGGATGCCGCCGATCCGCGCATCTCGCCGCTGCGCGCGACGCGGCTCACGGATCTGCCGACCGCGATCATCCACACCGCCGAATTCGATCCGATGCGCGACGAGGGCAATGCCTATGCGCGCAAGCTGCTCGCCGCCGGCGTCGCCGTCGAGCACGTCTGCCACGACGGCATGGTTCATAATTTCCACGCCATGGGCGCGATCCTGCCGCAGGCACAGCTCGTGCTGTCACAGATCGGCGAGCAGGTCAGGCGCGCGGTGGAGAAGTAGTCACGCGCGCGCGTCGAGCACGGCCCTGGCCGCCTCGACATAATCAGGCCAATGCGCGGCGGCGACGGCCGCCGGAGCCGCGGCAGGGCCCGCCAGGCCAGCGAGCAGGAAGCGGCGTGACGTGTTCATGGCTGTTGTCCTTCAATTGTCAGACCTGCACTCTGGCGTAAGAGGAGTCAGGACGAGCACGGCGCGGTAACCGGGCACTTCGATATCGTCCATCGTTTGCGGATAACGCTTGACCAGGCAAACGATCACGTTCCAACTAACAACGGCTCCGTCATCAAATCGCCGCGCGTCGGATTGTCACGTGTCTCATTGCAGCCGATCGACCCGCTCAGCCCTGCGCGTTGTCGCGACGGGATTGCTTTGTGCGACGATCCCGGTCGGCGCCGCCCGTGCTGCCGACGAGGAGGATTCGCCGGCAAAACCGGCCGTTCCCAACATCTATCTCGATCTCCGCACGACCTATGCCACGATCCCTGCGGGCACGCTCGGGCTTGGCTTCGGCAACAGCTCCCTCTCAGCCGCGTTCGAGGCGCTCGCGGCACAACGTGGCGTGACCCTGCCGAACGGCTTGCCGGCCGCAAAATCGATCGCGGTCGACCTGCCGCTGACCGTGGATGTCAGCGACCGCGTGTCGCTGTATGGCGGTGTCTCCGGCTCGTCGACGAACATCGGCGGCGGCTGGTCGTCCTTCGATATCACCAGCTGGAACATCGGCGTGCAGGCCGATCTCCACCAGCAGAACGGCGGCAAGATCCCGACCATCACGTTGCAATCGACGCTGACGCAGTCGGTGCCGAACGAACAGGGCATGACGAATTCGTTCAACAATGTGCTCGAATTCGATTACGCGCTGGACGAGGATGAGACTCGGGGCTGGCTCGCCGGCATGCAATACACCCACACCGACATCGCGAGCCTCGTCGCCCGGATCAAGCCGAACACGATCCTCTATGCCGGCGGCTACTACCAGTGGCCGAACGACTGGAAGTTCACCGGCCGCCTCGGCGTGCAGTCATTCGGCGGCGCGCAACTCGCCGGCCGGACGCTCGCGGAGCCCTTCACGCAGCCAATCCTGCGGCTCGACCTCGATCGCATGGATGACAATGACAATCGCCTGTTCGGGATCACCGCGCAGATCGCGTGGATGCCGAAGCCGTCCTACCAGGTGACCCTGCGCACACCGCTCTACGCGGTGCGCAACTAACCGCGAACTTGGGAATTTTGTAGGTTCCGCGTCAACCGGTCGTTAATCCTCATTCGAAAACATCGAGAGTGTTAGATTACCGCAAGTAACCTTGCGCGACACTCAGGCGGCTTTTCGCATGAAGTTCAGCGTCGGAGACTGCGAATGTCCCGCTTGGTCACGGAACGGACGTTCCTTGCTGGGAAGATCTTCTTCAATTTCGGCCAGTCGTCGATCGACTGTGTCGTGCGTCGGCTGTCCGAAGAGGCCGCGACACTGGAGATGGAAAGCGGCCTCGGCGTGCCCGAGCGCTTCCAGCTCAGACTCGCGGGGCGCGAGAGCCTAGCCTGTCGGGTGGTTTGGCGGGCCGACCGCCAAGTCGGGGTCGCCTTCGAACAGCCCGGCGGCGAGCACCCGACGGGCGAGGAGCGCGACCGTTCGTCCGACGCGCTGATGCGCGGCCAGATGTTGGCGCTACGCGCCGCGCTCGATCATGTGCCGACCGGGATCGTGCTGCTCGACACCCACCTCAGGGCCCGCCTCATCAACCGCTCGTTTCGCCAGATGTGGCACCTGCCCGACGAGGTTGCCGACAGCAATCCATCCATTCTCACACTGCTGCATCACGGACGTGACATCGGAGCCTATGAGGTGCCGGATCCTGCCCTCGATGCCCATGTCAGGGAGCGTGTCCGCGTCATTGAGGCGGGCGATCCGACACCGGTCGATGTACGTCGAACCAATGGCGATGTCGTGCGCGTACAGTGCACGCCATTGCCCGACGGCGGGCGCATGCTGACCTATACTCCGGTCACCGATATCGTGCGTGCCTCGGACGAGCTGAAGCTCCTGCGGGACGCCCTGGAGAATGTTCAGGACGGCGTTCTCCTGCTCGATTCCAGCCTGAACGCGAGCTTCATGAATCTGCGGATGCGGCGGTTCTGGGAGGTGAGCGAAGAGGAGGCCGCCGCCCGCCCGGCCTATGCTTGGCTGGTGAGCCGCGCGCACCGCGCCAGTGCACCGGACCTTCCGGCGAACGAGCTGGCAAAATTTCCGACCAAGCGCGTCGCCGAGGTCATGGCCGGCGATCACGTGCGCGACCTACAGACGCCCGACGGGCGGCGGATCAGGGCCCATTGCACCACGATGTCGAACGGCGGCCGCATGTTGACCTATGTCGACATCACCGATCTCAACAACAAGGCCACCATGCTGGAGCGGCTGGCGACCACCGATCCACTCACGGGCCTGTTCAACCGTCGGCATTTCCTGGGGGCACTCGATGCGGAATGGAGCCGCTTCCAGCGCTACTACCGCTCGGTCTCGGTCCTGATGCTCGACATCGATCATTTCAAGTCGGTCAATGATCGCTACGGCCACGCGGTCGGCGACGAAGCGATCAAGGCCGTTGCAGCCGCATGCAACGAGGGCAAGCGCAAGTCCGATCTCGTCGGTCGCATTGGCGGCGAGGAGTTCGCGGTTCTGCTGCCCGAGACCAGCCTCTCACGCGCCAAGCTCGTCGCCGAGCGAATCCGCAAGCGTGCGATGGCGACCCGGCTGAACGCGCATCAGGTGCAATTCGGCGTTACCGTGAGCATCGGCATTGCCGAGGCCACAGTCGGCATGTCCGGCATCGACGCGCTGATGGGTGCGGCCGATCAGGCGCTCTATCAGGCCAAGGACGAAGGCCGCAATCGCTGTGTCGCCTGGACGCCCGAGCCACCTGCAAGCAAGGCGGCGGAGTGATAAGGACGCGGCGGAACCGTTCCTGGCGCGGACCGCGGCCCCGGCTATGACGCAGGGCTTCATATGCTCTGCGGATTTCCGACGTCGTCGACTGTGAGCGTCAACGGCTCACCCGTCGCGAGGAACGACGATAGGGCCGCCTCGACCGGCCCCGGATCGAGGCCGCGGGCCTTCAGCCAATTCGGCTCATAATAGGTCTGCCGGTAACGCTCGCCGGAATCGCAGATCAACGTCACGAGCGATCCGGTCTGGCCTGCCTTTCGCATTTCCGAGGCCAACCGGCACAGCACAAGGAAATTGGTCCCCGTGGAGCCGCCGACCGCGCGGCGCAGCCGGCGCGACAACACGTTCATCGCGGCGATCGTCGCCGCATCCGGGATCTTCATCATGCGGTCGACCACGCCTGGCACGAAGGACGGCTCGCAGCGCGGCCGGCCGACGCCTTCGATCAACGAGGGACGCTCGCAAACACGCGAGCGATCCTGCGCGCGGAAGCAGTCGAAGAAAGCGGAATGTTCGACATCGGCAACGCATAGCCGTGTCGGATACTGGCGATAGCGCAAATAGCGGCCGATGGTGGCCGAGGTGCCGCCGGTGCCCGCTCCCATCACGATCCAGTCCGGCAGCGGCCGCGGTTCGCCCTTCAATTGCGTGAAGATCGATTCGGCGATGTTGTTGTTGCCGCGCCAGTCGGTGGCACGCTCGGCGAAAGTGAACTGGTCCATGTAGTGACCGTCCAGACGCGCGGCGAGCGCGGCCGCCTCGGCATAGAGCGCGCGGCTGTCGTCGATCAGGTGGCAATTGCCGCCGTAATGCTCGATCGCGGCGATCTTCTCCGCCGAGGTCGTGCGCGGCATCACGGCGTAGAAGGGCACACCGATCATCTGTGCGAAATAAGCTTCCGACACCGCAGTGGAGCCGGACGACGCCTCGACAACGGGCGTACCTTGGCGAATGTGGCCATTGCAGAGCGCGTAGAGGAACAGCGAGCGCGCCAGCCGATGCTTGAGGCTTCCGGTCGGGTGCGTGGACTCGTCCTTCAGATAGAGGTCGATGCCCGAGAGTGCCGGAACGATCAGCCGGATCAGATGAGTGTCGGCCGTGCGGCACTGGTCGGCTTCGATCGCAGCGATGGCCTCGTCGACCCAGCCGCGCCGATAGCTGGGGGCGGCGGGATCGTGTTGGCGAAAGGGAAGCGGCTGCATCGGTCGAATCTCGCATGAGGCATATTGCGCATCAATGGGTCCCGCTTAGAACTCCAGCGGCGCGTTGTCGACGACCTCTTTCATGACGAAGAAGGTGCGGGTCTGCCGGACGCCGGGCAGCGCGATGAGCTGCTCGCCGTGGATGCGGTTGAAATCTTCCATGTCGCCGACGCGGATTTTGAGGAAATAGTCGAAGTCGCCGGCGACGAGGTGGCAGTCGAGCACGAATTTCAGCCTGGCGATCGCCTGCTCGAAGGTGGCAAAGCTCTCCGGGGTCGAGCGGTCGAGCACCACGCCGACCATCACCAGCGTGCCCTTCGCCACTTTCTTCGGCTCCACCATGGCCCGGACAGCGGCGATGAAGCCATCCTCGAACAGGCGCTGGGTGCGGCGATGGCAGGTGGCGGGGCTGATCGCGACTGATGCGGCTAGCTCGGCATTGCTGAGCCGACCGTTATTCTGCAGCAATCTCAACATCTTGAGGTCGATACGGTCCAGTCTAGCTGACATGGAAGAAACTTCCGTGAAATAGGCACATTCTGGAAGAACTAATAGCTAAACTCGAATATCATGCAAGACCACTCACAAAAACGGTGCAATATTCGAAAGCACCTTCTTGCGGTGCAATGCTAGGCACATCCCAGACACAACGCCAATTGGGATGATCCAATGAACCTGGACAAATTCGCACGCTATCCGCTCACCTTCGGCCCGACGCCCATCGAGAAGCTGGAGCGGCTGTCGAAGCATCTCGGCGGCAACGTCGAGATCTACGCCAAGCGCGAGGACTGCAATTCCGGCCTCGCCTACGGCGGCAACAAGCTGCGCAAGCTCGAATACATCATTCCCGACGCGATCGCCTCGAACGCCGACACGCTGGTCTCGATCGGCGGCGTGCAGTCGAACCACACCCGCATGATCGCGGCCGTAGCGGCCAAGATCGGCATGAAGTGCCGCCTGGTGCAGGAAGCCTGGGTGCCGCACGAGGACGCCGTCTATGACCGCGTCGGCAACATCATGCTCTCGCGCATCATGGGCGCCGACGTGCGCCTGGTCGACGACGGCTTTGACATCGGCATCCGCAAGAGCTGGGAGCAGGCGATCGAGGAAGTGAAAGCCGCCGGCGGCAAGCCCTACGCAATCCCAGCCGGCGCCTCCGTGCATAAATTCGGCGGGCTCGGCTATGTCGGCTTTGCCGAGGAAGTACGCAAGCAGGAAGCCGAGCTCGGCTTCAAGTTCGACTACGTCATCGTCTGCACCGTCACCGGCTCGACCCATGGCGGCATGCTGGTCGGCTTCGCCGCCGACGGCCGTGCGCGAAAGGTGATCGGCATCGATGCCTCGTTCACCCCGGCGCAGACGAAAGCGCAGGTGCTCGCGATCGCCCAGAACACCGCGAAACTCGTCGAACTCGGCAAGGACATCGTTGCAGACGACGTCGTGCTGATCGAGGACTACGCCTATCCCGCCTATGGCGTTCCCTCGGAAGAGACCAAGGAAGCGATCCGCCTCACCGCGCGCCTCGAAGCCATGATCACCGACCCTGTCTATGAAGGCAAATCGATGCAGGGCCTGATCGACCTCGTGAAGAAGAACCATTTCGAGAAGGGCGCGAAGATCCTCTACGCCCATCTCGGCGGCGCGCCGGCGCTGAACGGTTATGGTTACGCGTTCAGGAACGGCTGAGGTAGCCTGGCTCGAGCCCGCCCTCAACTGTCGTCCCGGCGAAAGCCGGGACCCATGACCCCAGGGAGACGTTTGGCGAAGGACGTCTCCCCCCTGCCTCAAGATAAATCACGCGGTATGGATCCAGGATCTGCGATCCGCTTCGCTGCGTTTGTCCGGGATGACAAGATATCCTACCGCGTCCTGACGATCTGCAGCAGTTCGTCGCCGTAGTGCTCGAGCTTCTTGTCACCGATGCCGGGGACGTTGCGCAATTCGTCGAGCGTGGTCGGCCAGGCCCGGACGATGCCGTCGATGGTGGCATCGTGCAGCACGACATAGGCAGGCACGCCGCGCTCGCGCGCCACATCCGAACGCCAGGACCGCAAGCGCGCGCGCAGCGCGGGATCGACATCGCCCTGCGGCGCGCCGGCAGCCGGCGCGAGGTCGCCGCGGCGGGATTTTGTTCGGCTGGCACGCACGCGCGTCGTGGGCGCCTCTTCGCGCAACCATACCTCGGTCTCGCCGCGGAGCACGCCGCGCGCAGAGTCGGTCAGCTTCAGCGCGCCGAAGGCTTCGCTATCGGCCTGCAAATGTCCCATTGCCACCAGCTGCCGCAGCACGGTGCGCCACTGCTTTTCGTTGAGTTCGCGCCCGATCCCGAACACGGACAATTTGTCGTGGCCGAACTGCGTCACCTTTTCGGTCAGACGCCCGATCAGCACATCGATCAGGTGCATCGCACCGAAACGTTGTCCGGTGCGGTAGGCACAGGACAGCAGCTTCTGGGCCAACACCTTGCCTTCGCGCATTTTCGGCGGCGTCAGGCAATTGTCGCAATTTCCGCAGCTCTCGCCATGCAGGGTCTCGCCGAAATAGGCGAGCAGCCGCCTCCGCCGGCACTGCGCGGTCTCGGCGAGCCCGACCAGCGCATCGAGCTTGCCGATCGACACGCGCTTGAAGTCGTCGGAGCCACTGGACTCGTCGATCATGCGGCGCTGCTGCACGATGTCGGAGAGGCCATAGGCCATCCAGGCGGCCGAAGGCTTGCCGTCGCGCCCCGCACGGCCGGTTTCCTGATAATAGGCCTCGATGCTCTTGGGCAAATCAAGATGGGCGACGAAGCGGACGTCGGGCTTGTCGATGCCCATGCCGAAGGCGATGGTCGCGACGATGACGATGCCGTCCTCGTTGAGGAAGCGGTCCTGATTGCGCGAGCGCACCTGGCTATCGAGCCCGGCGTGATAAGGCAGCGCCGCAATGCCCGCATCGTCGAGCGCAGCGGCGACTTCCTCGACCCTGTTGCGCGACAGGCAATAGACCACGCCGGCGTCGCCAGTGTGGCGGTCCCGGATGAACTCCTTCAGCTGCGACACCGCGTTGCGCTTGTCGACGATCTCGTAGCGGATGTTGGGGCGGTCGAAGCTCGAGACGAATTGCGGGCTGTCTGCGAGCTGGAGCCGGTGGACGATCTCCTTCCGCGTCGGCTCATCCGCCGTCGCGGTCAGCGCGATGCGCGGCACGTCGGGAAAGCGCTCGGCGATGATGGAGAGGCCGACATATTCAGGCCGGAAATCGTGCCCCCATTGCGAGACGCAATGCGCCTCGTCGATCGCGAACAGCGCCACCTTGGCCTGCGCCAGCATCGACAGGCAGCGCGGGGTCACCAGCCGCTCCGGAGCGACATAGAGCAGGTCGAGATCGCCCGCGATCAGGCGCCGCTCGATGTCGGAAACCTCCTGGAACGACAGCGACGAGTTCAATGCGGCGGCGTTGACGCCGGCCTCGATCAGGCCTGCGACCTGGTCGCGCATCAACGCGATCAGCGGCGAGACCACGATGCCGCAGCCTTCGCGCAGCAACGACGGCAATTGATAGCATAGCGACTTGCCGCCGCCGGTCGGCATCAGCACCAGGCAATTGCCGCCATCGGTGACGTGCCTGACGATCTCGCCCTGCGCCCCGCGAAAGCCCGGCAGGCCGAACACTGAATGCAGCACCGACAGCGCATCACGGCCGTCGGCCGGCGCTGGCAGCGGAGCGGTGGAAGGGGCGGACATGGGCGTGTCGGAGGCTTTGAGAGATTCGTCACAACGCCAGTCGCATGGCGGCGTTGGCGTGGCAAGCACATCTTCTTCCTCCACAAGCGGGTAGAGGTGAAAAGCTACGCCCCAATCCTGCGCAGGGCCTCCGCGACGGTCACGATCGGCATGTTGCGCCTTTCCGCCGCCTCCAGCGCGTGGCGCAGCAGGGCCGGCGTGCAGCCATAGGGGCTCGGCGCATCGACGACGTCATGACCGTAGAAGATCAGCCAGCCGCCGCTTGCGACGGCCTCGTCGAAGTAGCGGTCCACGCCCACCGTGTCGATCTCGCAATTGACCAGCGGCGAAGCGCGCAGGAACTGGAGATCGATGACGTCGCTGTTGACGCCCGGAAGGATGCCCCGCGCAGAGCGGAAGTTTTGGGCGAGCTGCGGCTTGCGCCAGACCGAGGCGAGCCCATAAGGATAGGCGAAATTCTCGAGCCGGATCGAGGAGTCGATGCCGAGGAAATGACTGCGGTTGCGTTCGATCTCGTGCGCCATCGCGCTCTCGTCGAGATCCACCGCGCGCAGATGCGAGAAGGTATGGCAACCGATCTCGTGGCCGGCACGATGCAGCCGGACGATCGCATCGTTCGACAGGCCGTGCCAATGATCGTCGGGCTGGTCGATCAGGCTGCCGGAGAGATAGAAGGTGCCGCGCCCGCCATGAGCCTCCAGCAGCGCGGCGCCCTCGCCTGCGGCGCTGTCGGGCGCGTCATCAAAGGTGAAGCTAACCATCGGCGCATGCGCCGGCAAACGGTGCGGCGCGGCGCGGAAATGCCGGGCCAGTCGATTGCTCACGCGTCCGTTGAGGGCCGACAGCACGGGTGCGTTTCCTGTGATTTCATATTTCTGCACTGAAACATTTGCGCACGGCCTGAGGCAAGCTTAACGCCCCGGTAATCCTAACGCGGAACCTGCGGCTCCGGGTCAACGCGCGAGCAGCGGAGCATCCGTCTCCGCGCCGAGATATTGCAGCCAGTTGCGAAATAGCGCCGCTGCAGCGGTGCCAGCGGCGATATCGGCGCGCAAAGTCAGCGCCGGCAGCTCGTTGGTCAGCGCCGGATGGCGCTGGTGCCTCGCCCGCTTCTCGAAGCGAGCGAGCTTCTCTTCCGTCGCTGCGTCAAAATAACTCACGGGAAGGGCCGGATAGACCTCGCGCTCGCGCGCGAGGTAGCGGCCGATGTCGCGCAGATATTCGCGCTGGAGCGACAGCGCGTCGTATTCAGGATGGCCCTGGAAGAACACGAAGCGGCTGGCATATTGCCTGACGAAGACGTCGACCCCGGCTTGGGCCGACCGGGTCAGCACCTGATAGCCGGCCTGCGTGAGATCGCCGGCAGTGACTTCGTTCAGGCGCGAATGCGAGACCTTGAGCGGTGCCGGGGCATCGCGCGTCAGCGGATCGGCGGTTGTGGGTTCACAGTCAAAGATACCGTGACATTTGGTCGGCAGGCGCCGGCGTTCGACGCGATCGAGATGCAGCACGGCCGCATGGGCGGCGAGGCACGACCAGATCGTCGAGCGGGTGTTGACCTTGGCCCAGTCGATCAGCTCGGTGAGGTCGCGCCAATATGGCTCCTGGTCCAGTTCGGGCGCGATCGGCTCGGCGCCGGTGACGATAAGCCCGTCGAATGTCTGGCGCCCGAGATCGGAGAGATCGGAATATTCACTCTCGACGTGCCATTTCGCTTCCGGCGAGCGCTTCACCGTCGGCAGCGAAAAGCAATGGAAGCGGATGCGGCGGGGCCCTGCAGCGGCCTGGAGCAGTTTCATGAACTGCCGTTCGGTCGCCTTCAGCGCAGGATCGGGCATGTTGTTGATCAGTCCGATGGTGAGCTCAGCGTCTCCATGATCGCGCGCGGGATCGCCCTCGGCCGGCACCAGCGCCGGACTTGCGATACCTTGATCCCTGGCGATCAGGACGCTCATCGGCCCGATTGCCTACTCCGCGGCCTGAAGACGCGCGGCCGGACAGGCCTTTTCCAGAGCCTGGTCGATGTCCTCGATGATATCGGCAGCATGCTCGATGCCGATCGAGAGGCGGATGGTCTCCGGCAGCACGCCGGCGGTGCGCTGCTGCTCCGCCGACATCTGCCGATGCGTGGTCGATGCGGGATGGCAGGCCAGCGACTTGGCGTCGCCGATATTGACGAGACGCGTGATCAGCTTCAACGCATCGTAGAAGGCCTTGCCGGCCTCCATGCCGCCCTTGATGCCGAAGGTGAACAGCGATGAGGCATTGCCATCGAGATATTTCCGGACCAGCGGATAATAGGGGCTATCCGGGAAGCCGGTGTAATTCACCCAGGCGACACGCGGGTCGTTGCGCAGGAATTCGGCGACCTTGCGGGCGTTCTCACAATGGCGCTCCATGCGCAGCGCCACGGTCTCGATGCCTTGGAGCAGCAGGAAGGCGTTGAACGGCGACAGCACCGAACCCATGGTGCGCTGATAGACGCTGCGGGCGCGCTCGATATAGGCGGTCTTGCCGAAGCGCTCGGCATAGACGAGGCCGTGATAGGAGGCGTCCGGCTTGTTGTAGGCCGGGAAGCGGTCGGCATGCTCCGCCCAGGGGAAGTTTCCGGAATCGACGATGGCGCCGCCGAGCGTGGTGCCGTGGCCGCCCAGAAACTTGGTCAGCGAGTGCACGGCGATGTCGGCGCCGTAATCGAACGGCTTGAGCAGAATGGGCGTTGCGACCGTGTTGTCGACGATCAGCGGCACGCCATGGGCGTGCGCGATCTTGGCCAGCGCCTCGATGTCGCAGACATTGCCGGCAGGATTGCCGATGGTCTCGGCGAATACGGCGCGGGTATTCTCGTCGATCAGCCTTGCGATGGCGTCAGGTGCATCGCTCTCGGCAAAGCGGCCGGTGATGCCCTGCCGCGGCAGGATGTGGGAGAGCAGCGTGTGCGTGGTGCCGTAGAGCTGCGGCACGGAAACGATGTTGCCGCCGTGATCGGCGACGTTGACGAAGGCGAAATGCAGTGCGGCCTGACCGGTCGCGACCGCGAGCGCGCCGACGCCGCCTTCGAGCTGGGCGATGCGCTTCTCCAGCACGGCGCTGGTGGGATTGGCAATGCGGCTGTAGCGGAAACCTTCGGCCTCGAGATTGAAGAGCGCCGCGCCGTGGTCGGCGCTGTCGAACGCGTAGGCCGCGGTCTGGTAGATCGGCACGGCAACCGCGTGCGTGGTGGCTTCGGGCTCGTAGCCGGCGTGAATAGCGATCGTCTCGTTGCGCATCGTACCACCTCCGCGTGGGACGCGGGCCGCACTTATTGGCCTGTATGAGGCATGTGCGTTGTCCGCCGTCCCTCTGTTAGAGGCCGGTGGTAAAGCGGACAATAATTCGCTTAGAGATCGAGGAAGTAACCCTAATGGTTGTTGGTGAATCGGCTAAAATTTGAGTCGATTTGGATTAACTACGCCGCTGGCGTCACCAGGAAGCCCGCGCGCGGAAAGTGGACGACGATCTCGCCCGCGAGGTCGTCGTGGCGGCGGATGGCGATGCTCTGGGCCGACAGCGCCACGATTCGTCCGCGCACGGCGATCTTGCCGTAATCGTCGGGCCTGACGTCGACGAGGTCGCCGACCTTGCGGCCGTTGGGATCGTGGGGGTCGTCCGTCTCCTGCGTCTGCGGCGTTGCTGCCCGGCCGACCTGGAGCGCCTCCGCGGCCGACATCTCGGTCCGCATGCCATGGCCGATCGCGCGGACGCGCTCCTCCCAGGCGCGCACCCTGGGAAACTCGGCAAGCAGTTGATCGGCGACCGGCAGGTTGGAGCGGACGTACCAGACATTCATGTAAGCGTTGATGTCTATCAGGCCCGCCGCGCTCCCGCACAGCCATTGGTGACCTCCGGCCAGCTCGGCCTCGATCCAGCCGACATGCGCGCGATACTGGTCGCGCATTTGCGGGATCGCCGCCGTCATCGCCGCGATGTCGAACCTGGCGCCACGCAGCTTCTCGCGATCCTCGATGAAGCTCTGCGGCACCTTGTCGGCGAGTGAACCGAACACCAGGTTCACCGTGTTCTGGAAGAAGGATTTGTCGGTCCACATCGCGCTCGCCCAGGCGAGCCCCTCGCTTCGATCAGGAAACAGGGTCGGCGCAGGAAAGCGACGTTCGAGCTCACGGGCGATGCGCTGGGTGTCGCAATAGATGTCCGCGCCGATCTGCATCACCGGTGTGCGCCGATACCCTCCGGTCATCGGCATCAGGTCGGGGCGTGGCATGATCCTGGAGATGCGCACCGAGGTCCACGCCATGTTCTTCAGCCCGAAGACGAGACGGATCTTCTCGGAGAATGGCGACTCGTCGAAATGATGCAGGATGACCGGAAGATTGTCCGGCATGTCGTCCTCCCCTACTGCAAGTTGACGCGCTCTCGCTCGGCGCGACCTGCGTGCAGGTTGGATGCAAACGACGGCGCCGGTCAAGCGCGCCCCCGGAGTACTACGGGATTCGCCGAGTGAGGTACGCAAAAACGGCTATTTTTATAGGCAATTTCGCCCCACCGGCGATACGATCAGCAACATACAGACACGCGTTTATGGAACCCGGTCAACCCTTGCGTAAGTTCCACGATGCTAGCGTCCGCGCATCGTTGTTCGCGTAAGGATGTGTTTGCTTGAACATTGCCACCGGGAATGCTCATCGCCTGTTGTCGAAATTTGCTTCCGACCGCCGTGGCAATATCGCCGTCATCTTCGCGCTCGCGCTGGTGCCGCTGCTGTCCTTCGTCGGCGCCGCCGTCGACTATTCCCTGGCCGCCCGGGCGAGAGCGAAGCTGGCCTCTGCGCTCGACACCGCCGTACTGGTCGCCACCGCCAAGAGCGAAATCACCAGGAGCACTTCGGCGGCGCAGAGCGATGCGCTGAACACGTTCACCGGACAGATGTCCGCGCTCGGCATGAGCTCGACCGCCGTGACCATCAACGTGGTCGACAGCGTCACCACCCGAACCGCCACGGGAACGGCGTCGGCGACGGTGACGACCTATTTCATGGGGATTCTCGGCTACAAGACCATGGACGTCTCGGCATCCTCGACCGCAGCGGCCTCATTGCCGGCCTATGTCGATTTCTATGTGCTGCTGGACAATTCGCCGTCGCAGGGACTGGGCGCGACCACGGCGGACATGACGGCCCTGCAGAGCGCGACCTCCGATAGCTGCGCCTTCGCCTGCCACGACACCTATACGTCGAGTTCGAAGAAGACCAAGCAGACTAACAGCTACTACTCGATCGCGAAGAACCTCGGGATCAAGATGCGGATCGACCTGGTGCGCGACGCGACGCAGTCGCTGACTGACACCGCCACCGCCAGCCAGCTCGTCAGCAATCAATA
Organism: Bradyrhizobium sp. CCBAU 53338; assembly: GCF_015291665.1. Classification (NCBI taxonomy): domain Bacteria; kingdom Pseudomonadati; phylum Pseudomonadota; class Alphaproteobacteria; order Hyphomicrobiales; family Nitrobacteraceae; genus Bradyrhizobium; species Bradyrhizobium sp. CCBAU 53338. The sequence goes on along the minus strand of NZ_CP030048.1, from coordinate 546,799 downwards.
CCGGATGGCAGTCTACACCATGGGCAGCGACTGCGGCGCGATGGGCCTGACCACGATCTCTGCGCTCACCTCGAGCCTGTCCTCGGTGAAGACCGCAGTTGCCGGCGTCGACCTGATGACGATCCCCTACACCAACTACAACAACGATATGTGTACCGACTTCGACGGCACCATGTCGTCGATGAACACCACGATCCCGACGCCAGGCGACGGCTCGTCCTCCTCGCCGCAGAAATGGCTGTTCTTCGTCACGGATGGTGTCGCCGACTATTACTATCCCTCGACCTGCACCCAGACCGTGATCACTTCGTCCGGTCGGTGCCAGGAGCCGTTGACGACGACGATCTGCGACACCATCAAGGCGCGCGGCGTCAAGATCGCGGTGCTCTACACTACCTATCTCGCGATCACTAACAACTCCTGGTACAACACTTACATCGCACCGTTCCGCAGCTCGATCGCGACCAAGATGCAGGCTTGCGCGACGTCGGGTTATTATTACGAGGTCTCGAGCGATTCCAGCATCAGCGCGGCGCTGAACGCGCTGTTCCAGAAGGCGATCGCGGCCTCGCATCTGACGAACTGATCCGGCCGCCTCGTCAGGGCCTCGCGCTTGTTGCGCGAAGGCCCGAAAAGCAAAGGTCAGGCCATGGTTTCCCATAGCCGATGGGCCAGCACGCCGGCGCGCTTCTCGATCGCGGCGGCCGCATCCAGCGCGAGATCCTCGCGATAGCGTCCGGTGATCAGCTGCACGCCGATCGGCTTGCCATCGTGCACGGTCACAGGCACCACGGCGCCGGGCAGGCCAAGCACGTTGATCGCCGAGATGAAGCGGATCTCGCCCCAGAATATTTCCTGGACGCGCTCGGCGCTGACGGTGTCCTCGCGCGGACCCGGCGTCGGCTTCACCGTGGTCGGCGCCAGCACCACCGGGTACTCCTCGAAGAACAGCTGCCAGGCGCGGATATGGCCGTTGCGCGCGGCGGTCGCCTGCATCCAGGCCTTGAGATCGAGGATATTGGCCTTGGCTTTCATTCCGCCCCACGCCTTGTGGAAATCTTCCGACGTGACCTTCAGCATGCCGGCCTCCTGCATCACCACCGTCTCGTTGGTGATGATGTCGCACCAGGTCTGCCAAACACCGTTGATGTCGGGCACGTCGACCTCACTGACGCGATAGCCGGACCGCTCCAGATGATCCGCTGCCTGGCGGAGCGCCGCGCTGACCGCCGGGTCGACCTTCATGTCGTCGGGGATCTTGGCCAGCGCGACCTTGATCGGGCCCTTCGGCTTCGGCCCCGTCAGCGGCGCCGGCACCCACCAGGGGTCGCGCGGGTCGCGCTGGCTCATGACCTCAAGAGCCAGGCGGACGTCGCCGACGTGGCGGGCGAGCGGCCCCTGCGCCGACATCAAATGCGCCAGCATCGGCCGTTCTGCCGTCGCGCTGGCGTTGAAGGCTGGAATGCGGCCCTGCGTCGGCTTGATCGTCGCGACGCCGTTGCAATGCGCAGGCCAGCGCAGCGAGCCACCGATGTCGTTGCCATGCGCGATGGTGCCGATGCCGGCGGCGACCGCCGATCCCGCGCCGCCCGAGGAGCCGCCGCAGGTGATGTCAGGGTCCCAGGGATTGAGCGTCAGCCCATGCAGCGGGTTGTCGGTGAAGCCGCGGAACGAGAATTCAGGCGTGTTGGTGAGCCCGATGACGATCGCTCCTGATTTCTTCAGGTTGCGGACGACAGGCGAATCCGACGGCGCGATGAGACCCTTGTTGGCGGGTACGCCGTTGTAATTGGGCCGGCCCTCGTAATCGACATTCTCCTTGATGGTGATGGGCACGCCGTGCAGGAGGCCGAGTCCGCCGCCCCTGGCGCGCTGCTTGTCAGCCGCGTGCGCGGCCTTCAGCGCGTCCTCGCCGAGATCGACGACGACCGCATTCAGCCTGGGATTGACCGCATGCATCCGCTCCAGATGCGCCTCGACGGTCTCGACCGCCGAGATTGCGCCGGAGCGGATCGCCGCCGCGGTGTCGACCGCCGACCATTGCCAGGCCGGCCCCCTGGGACGACGTGGCGCGGCCTTCTTGACTGTTTTCTTGACCGGCTTCGCCGCAGCCGCCTTGCGAACGGCGGTCATCTTGCTCGCGGTTTTCGCTGCTTTCTTCGAAGCGCTTCTCTTCTTGGTCGCCGTCTTCTTCGCCACGTTGCATCTCCTGAAATTGCGACGCGAAGGTTACGGACGGCGTTGCAGCCTGTACAGCGGCGTTTCTGCATGGCGCATTGGCGGCGGCCGCCAATGCGACGAATTGTCAGGGATCGATGGACTCACACAAGCGGCGGGTTCAGCCGCGCAAACCCGTCCTGGATGCGATACGGATAATAAGGATAAGGCGGCATCACTGTGCTGACCTCGTCGAGGCGTCTCAGCTGATCCGCGCTCAACGACCAGCCGACGGCACCGAGATTGTCGCGCAGCTGCGCCTCGTCGCGGGCGCCGATGATCACCGAGGAGACCGTCGGGCGCGACAGCAGCCAGGCGATCGCGACCTGCGGCACGGTGCGGCCGGCCTCGGCGGCGATCGCGTCGAGCACATCGACAACGGCATGGAGCCGCTGCTCATCCACGGGTGGTCCGAACTGCGCAGTCGCGTGCAGGCGGCTGTTTTGCGGCAATGGCTGATCGCGCCGGATCTTGCCGGTGAGACGGCCCCAGCCGAGCGGGCTCCAGACCAGCGCACCGACGCCCTGATCGCGCGCGAGCGGCATCAGCTCCCACTCGTAGTCGCGGCCGAGCAGCGAGTAATAGACCTGATGCGCGACGTAGCGTTGCCAACCGCGGCGGTCGGCGATAGCCAGCGACTTCATCAATTGCCATCCGGCGAAATTGGAGACGCCGACGTAGCGCAGCTTGCCTGAGAGCACGAGCGTATCGAGCGTGGACAGCACCTCCTCGATTGGCGTGAAGGCGTCGAAGGCATGGAGCTGGAGCAGGTCGATACAATCGGTGCCGAGCCGCCGCAGCGCGGCATCGACCGAAGCCAGCAGCCGATGCCGCGACGAGCCGGCATCCAGCGGACCATCGCCCATCGGCAGGCTCATCTTGGTCGAGATCAGCACCTTGTCGCGCCGGCCCTTGATGGCGGCGCCGAGAATCTCCTCGGAGGCACCGCTCGAATAGACGTCGGCGCTGTCGAACAGATTGACGCCGGCCTCCAGGCAAATGTCGACCAGTCGACGCGCCTCGTCAGTGCCGCTGCGGCCCCAGGCCGAGAACAGCGGGCCCTCCCCGCCGAACGTGCCGGTGCCGAAGGCGAGAACGGGCACCTTGAGTCCGGAAGCGCCGAGATTGCGATATTCCATGTGACCTTCCTCCTATTCTGCCGGGCACGCCGCGACGACTGCCTGGCCGCGGTCGAGCTGAAGGCTCCACAGCGCCAGCGCCAGCCCGACCGCCGTGATGCCGGCCGCAACCAGCGGCAGCGCGGAGAGGCCGAGCCCGCGATCGATGGTGACGCCACCGGCCCAGGCACCAAGTGCGTTGCCGAGATTGAAGGCAGCAATGTTGAGACTCGAAGCCAGCGTACGGCCGCTCGGGCCGGCAGCTTCCAGCACGCGCAGCTGGAGCGGCGCGACAGTCGCGAACGCCGCAACGCCGAGCAGCAGGATCAGAGCGATCGTCGGGATTTTCACGGACAGCACAGCCGCAAGACCAGCCAGCACGACGGCAAGTGCAGCCAGCGTGCCGGTCAGCGCGCGGCCAAGGCCACGATCGGCGAGCTTGCCGCCGGCGACATTGCCGATCGCAAGTCCAACGCCGAACACCAGAAGGATCGGCGATACCGCCGCTTCCGAGAAGCCTGTGAAGCGCGTCAGGATCGGCTGGATATAGGTGAAGACGACGAACAGACCGGCAAAGCCGAATACGGTCATGGCAAGGCCAAGCAGCACCTGCGGTCGGCCAAGCACCGCGACCTCCTCCGCCAGCGTGATCGGCTTGTCGTTTTTGCCGACATGGCCGGGCACCAGCACCGCCACCACCGCAAAGGCGATCACCCCGATCGCCGTCACCGCCCAGAACGCCGCACGCCAGCCGAGCATCAGGCCGAACCAGGCACCGAACGGCACGCCGAGCAGGGTTGCGACCGTGAGGCCGATGAACATGGTCGCGATGGCGGAGGCGCGTTTGTCCTCGGCGACCAGGCTTGTGGCGACCACCGAGCCGACACCGAAGAAGGTGCCATGGGCCAGCGAGGTCAGCACGCGCGCCGCCATCAAGAGCTCGTAGTTCGGCGCCAGCGCGCACGCCGCGTTGCCGAGGGTAAAAATCGCCATCAGCGCCAGCAGCACGGTCTTTCGCGGCAGCCGGCGGGTCGCGAGCGTCAGCACCGGCGCGCCGACGAAAACGCCGAGCGCGTAGCCGGAGACGAGCAGGCCCGCGACCGGCACGGAGACGTGCATGTCGGCGGCGACCTGGAGCAGCAGGCCCATGATGATGAATTCGGTAGTGCCGATGCCGAAGGCACCGGCGGTGAGCGCGAGAACGGCGGGAGGCATGCGTGGCTCCATTGGATGAGACGAGCCACGCAGATAGCGGCGCTCGCACAAAACCATTAGAACGTCCGCAATCCAATCATTTGTGACCTGAATTCAACATGGCCCGTTTCGACACCAACCGCTCCGCCGAGATGGAAGTTTTCGTCCGCGTCGTCGATCTCGGCGGCTTCACGCAGGCCGCCCGAAGGCTGCGCCTGACGCCGTCGGGCGTCAGCAAGCTGATCTCGCGGCTGGAGGCGCGGCTCGGCTCGCGGCTGATCAACCGCACCACGCGCAAGCTGACGCTGACCGAGGAGGGCCAGGCCTTCTACCAGCGCTCGTTGCGCATCCTCGGCGAGATGGAGGAGGCCGAGCGCGAGGCGGCATCGGGCGCCACGCCGCGCGGCCGTCTCACGGTCAACAGCAACATCCCCTTCGGCATGCTGCATCTGATGCCGCTGGTCCCGCGCTTTCTCGAACGACATCCCGAAATCACGCTCGATCTCGTGCTGACGGACACGCTGATCGACCTGATGCAGGAGCGCGCCGACGTCGCCATTCGCGTCGGTCCGCTGAAGACTTCACGCCTGATTGCGCGCAAGCTCGGCACCAGCCGCATGGTCGTCGTCGCCTCGCCGGATTATCTGGCGCGCGCGAGCACGCCGAAGACTCCGGCGGATCTTGCGGAGCATCGCGGCATCGGCTGGACCTTTTCGCGCATCCGCGGCGGCTGGCCGTTCAAACGCGGCGACCGTACCGAGGAGGCGGTGCCGCCGCCTGCCGCCCGCGTCAGCGACGGCGAAGCCGCGCGCCGCCTCTGCCTCGGAGGCGCCGGCCTCGCTCGCCTCGCCCTCTTCCACATCGGCCCCGACATCGAAGCCGGCCGCCTCGTGCCGGTGCTGCAAAGCTATAATCCCGGCGACCGCGAAGACATCCACGCCGTCTATGTCGGCCATGCAGCGCCCCTGCCGGCCCGCGTGCGCGCCTTCATCGACTTTTTGGCGGAGCATGTCCGGGTGAACGATCCAGCGCTGAAGCGCGCGGGGGAGGGGAAGTGGAAATTGATGGTATGAGGCTGTATGGCGGAGAGAGTGGGATTCGAACCCACGGTACGGTTTCCCGCACACACGCTTTCCAAGCGTGCGCCTTAAGCCACTCGGCCATCTCTCCGGAGCGCCCTCTCTTGAAGGGGCGCCGGCGATTTTGCAAGGGATCGCGGGTAAATCGGATGAATTTTCCGTAACATATTGCAATTACTATCGAATATCTGGCGTCACGCGACCAGCCGGAACCGCCTGCACTGAACCGGTGACGGGTTTGGCGCGACGATTCCCTTGAAGATGCCAAACATGCCCAAGGACACCATGACCATCCGCAAGACTCTCGCCGCTCTTTGTCTGATTTCTGCGGTGGGGGTGGCCACTGCCGCCCCGGCTCAGGCCCAGGCCTGCACGCGTCAAGGTGTCGATGTGACCTGCGACGACGGGCGGCGCGGGATCCTTTCAGGCGATGCAATCCTCTGGCCGGACGGGACCCGTTCCAGCTCGACTCCGCATCAGAGCGTGATTATCGGCAACAAGAGTTCGGTGCATGTCGGGCCGGGCGTGTTCGTCGGCCAGGGCAAGGGTGTTGTGCCGATGGATGATCCGAACGCGCCGAACAAGCGGCAATGCGCAATCCTGGATGGCGTGTCGTATTGCTATTGAGAGCTCGCCTCTCCCGTCGAGGACCGGGAGAGGCAAAGAGGCTAGATCAACCGCACACCTGAGATCGCGGATTTCAGCCAGCGCAGCGCCTGCGGCGGCTGGGCAGCGAGCGGCGCCGCTGCGACTTTCTCGGTGCGGCATTTCTCCAGCTCGGCGACGAAATCCGACGACCATTGCTGGATGGTGTGGCCGCGCAATGTCTTCATCATCGCCTCCCACCGCATCTTGCGCTCGGTGAGCGGCATCGCGGCAGCGACAGCGATCGCTCGTGCCATGCCGTCGATGTCGTGCGGATTGACCAGCAGCGCGGTATCGAGTTCGTTGGCGGCACCGGCGAATTTCGAGAGCACGAGCACGCCGGGATCACCAGGGTTTTGCGCGGCGACATATTCCTTGGCGACCAGATTCATGCCGTCATGCAGCGGCGTCACCACGCCGACCTGCGCGGTGCGATAGAGGCCCGCGAGCACGGCCTGGCTGAATCCCTTGTTGAGATAGCGGATCGGCGTCCAGTCGACCTCGCCATGGCGGCCGTTGACGTCGGTGACGAGACGCGCGACCTCGTTCTGGAGGTTGCCATAAGCCTCGATGCCACCGCGCGAGGGATTGGCGATCTGGAGCAGCGAGATGCTGCGCGCAAGCTGCGGTTGGTCGGTCCAAAGCCGATCGAACGCACTGATGCGATTGACGAGACCCTTGGAATAATCGAGCCGGTCGACGCCGATCGCGAGCCGCTCGCCGTTGAGGCTGCGGCGCAGTCGCGATACGTCGGGATGCGACGCCGACTTCGCGGCATAGGCTGCAAACTTCTCCGCGTCGATGCCGATCGGAAACACCTCGCAGCGCGTACGACCGTGCTGCGAGAGCACGACGCCGTCGTCGATGATGAGGCCAAGCTCCCCGCTGGCATAGGCGATAAAATTCTGGCGATCCTCCTCGGTCTGGAAACCGAGCAGATCGTAAGCCAGCATCGCCGTGATCAGCTCACGATGATTGGGCACGCCCTGCATCACGGCTGCCACCGGCCAAGGCGTATGCAGGAAGAAGCCGATGGGATCATCAACGCCGAGGTCGCGCAGCTCCGCACCGAGCGCCAGGAAATGGTAATCCTGCACCCAGAAGGCCGTCTGTGGTTTGCGGAAACGCATCAAGGCGCGCGCCATGAAGGCGTTGACCTCGCGATAGCTGACATAGTCGTCGCGCGAGACGCGAATCAGATCGCTGCGCGAATGCAGCGCTGGCCAGAGCGCAGAATTGGCAAATCCTTCATAGTAGCCGCCATAATGCGCCGACGGCAGATCCAGCGTCGCAATGGCGCCCGAGCCAAGCGCCTCTATTTCCGCGAACGGTTCCTTCTGATGGCCATCACGCACACGGCCGGAGGACCCCACCCAGATGGCACCCGAATACTCAACAACGGGAAGCAATGCCGCTGCCAGGCCGCCCGTCATGGGTTCGTTAGGTTTGCCGCGCGCAACTCGATTTGAAACGACGACTAAGTTCACAGGTCGTCCCCTCCTGTTCATTCCACCCCGTTTAACTGCCGTTCATCAATATGGTTCCTGTCATCATTTCCACGAAATGAAACCAAAGTCGGGCGAGCGCGTTGGAACCAGTTTCCTTGCAGGGAACCCGGCGATTTCATTTGGTGAAAGATCGAATTCGCCACGGCATGAGCTGCGCCTGAAACGGCACTGCGCGCGTCACAATGTGGCTCCCGCGTGACGTTGCCTTATTCCAACCTTGTGTCGTCGAGCAGGCGCGCAAGGAACGCACGAACGTCGTTCGGCGCATCGAAGTGACCGTTGACGCCGATGGCGCGCCGGCCGACCGAGAAAGAGAGACCGTTCATGTCGGGCATGATCGCAAATACGGTCTCATCGGTGACGTCGTCGCCAATGAAGATAGGGCGGCGCCCTCTAAACGGCTCATGCTTCATCAGCTCGCGCACGCCGGTCGCCTTGGTGAACCCGGAATGCTTGATCTCGCAAACGAACTTGCCGGGCAATACCTCGATCGGTGCATTGGGCAGATCTGCGCGGATCAGTGAGACGGCTTCATAGATCGCCTTTTCCGCATGAGGCGCGAGGCGATAGTGCAGCGCCAGCGAATAGCCCTTGTCCTCGAGCAGGATGCCGGGGCTGAGCTTTGCGATCGCGGCCAGTCGACGCTTCAGCTCCTTGTCCATCGGTGGCGCGTGCACGTCGTCGGCCTCGTTCTCCACCGTCAGGCGCATCTCCGCGCCGTGACCGGCGACGGCGCGAAACACATCGGGCGCAAAGATCAGGTCGATGTCGTTGAGCGAACGGCCGCTGACCATGGCCAGCGCACCCGAGGTACGCTCCGTCAGCCGGTTCAGCGTCTCCGACAGGCCCGGCGGCACCCAGACCTCACGCGGCGTCGGCATCAGATCGAGCAGCGTGCCGTCGATGTCGAGCAGGATCGCGGTCTCGTCGAGATGCGGGACGAGTGCGTGCGGCACCGGCACCGCGTCGGGCGCTTCTTCGTCGGGCATGGCGCGTGTCTGGTCCAGTTCAGCGAGTTGCGATGTCATAGTCTACTCCATTGAAGCGAGCGGCCGTGCGATTTGTTCGAGCGATTTGCGCTCCGCGGAGACGGCGTAGCGCCACGCCACGATCGCAGCCGCGATCATCAAAAACGCCCCCAGCAAATAACCGGCGAACACACTGTTGCGCGACCCCGTATCGATCAGCGCCCCGAACAGTGCGGGGCCTGCGACGCCGCCGATGCCGGTGCCGACCGCATAGAACACCGCGATCGCGAGCGCGCGAACCTCCAAGGGAAAGGTTTCGCTTACCGTGAGATAGGCTGCGCTGGCCGCGGGCGAGGCAAAGAAAAAGATCACCATCCAGGCAATGGTCTGCCCCTGTGCGCTCAGCGCGCCGATCGAGAACAGATAGCCCGAGAACGCCAGCAGCAGACCCGAGACACCATAGGTGAACATGATCATGGCGCGGCGCCCGAGCGTGTCGAACAGACGTCCGAGCAGCAGCGGCCCTAGGAAATTGCCGGCAGCGAACGGCAGCAGGTACCAGCCGACGTGATCGGCGCTGATGCCGTAGAAGTCGGTCAGCACCAGCGCGAAGGTGAAGAAGATCGCGTTGTAGAAGAAGGCCTGCGCGACCATCAGCACAAGCCCGACCAGCGCGCGCTGACGATAGGTGCCGAACAGCGTTTGCACGACTTCGCCGATCGGGGTGTGATCACGCATCTTCAGCCGCATCTTGGGAAAGCGTCTCTCGTCCGCATCCTGATCTCGTCCGATCACCGAGCGCTCGATGTCGTCGACGATGGCGTGGGCCTGGTCGGGGCGACCATGGATCATCAGCCAGCGCGGGCTTTCCGGGATCCACATCCGCATCAGCAGCACGACGAGGCCGATGATTGCGCCAATGAGATAAGCGAGCCGCCAGCCGAGGTCAGGGCCGATCGCCGCGGGATCAAGCAGCACGATGGCCGCGACTGCACCCATTGCCGCGCCGATCCAGAAACTCCCATTGATGACGAGATCCGTCCAGCCGCGATAGCGTGCAGGCACCAGTTCCTGGATGGTCGAGTTGATCGCGGTATATTCGCCGCCGATGCCGGCGCCAGTCAGAAAGCGGAACAGCGCGTAGCTCGCGACATCCCAGGACAACGCGGTCGCAGCCGTCGCGGAGAGATAAAGCGCGAGCGTGATGAAGAACAGTTTCTTGCGGCCGATGCGGTCGGTCAGCCAGCCGAAGCCGAGCGCACCGAGCACCGCGCCGGCGAGATAGGCGGAGTTGGCGATACCGAGATCGAGATTGGAGAAGTGCAGTGTCGGGCTTTGCTTCAGCGCGCCCGAGAGCGCGCCGGCGAGCGTCACTTCGAGACCGTCGAGAATCCAGGTGATGCCGAGCGCCAGCACGACGCGGGTGTGAAAGCCGCTCCACGGCAGCGAATCGAGCCGCGCGGGAATGCTGGTCTCGACGATGCGATCGGTCCCGGCGGCTGCCGAGACTGCAGGTCCATCGTTCAGCGCGGGGCTCTGCTGCAATTTCATCGCGTTGCTGGAGTCGTGGGGACGCGGCATTCCGCCTGCCACCTGCGACAACGCTTGCGGCAGAGGCCGGTTCCCCTGGGAACGGCCGCGAATACCGGCCGTTTCTGCTGGAGCCGCAAGGAGTTGACGCATGGCTCATGTCAGAAAGACGACACATTCGCGCAAACCAGCAACACGCAAGAAGTCCGGCGCTCGGCGATCGTCCGCGCGCAAGAGTACCAGGCGCGTGGCGCCAAAGTGCTGGTCGCAGCGCGTGACCAAGCAAAGCGACGCGCTCGACCTCAAGCGCGGCGTGTTCACACTCTCGAGCCCGAGGAAGATCGCCGCATCGCTGAAGCGCTCGGCCGAGCACAGCGCGCGCCGCAAGACCGGCGCTTATCGCTCCGCGCTTTCGATGCTGACGTTCTATATCAACCGCGCCGGCACGACCCTGCCGAAGACGCAGCGGGCAAGACTGGAGAAGGCCAAGGTGGAGCTGAAGCGGGCGTTTGGGAGGGAGTGATCCCTACGCCGCCCGGATGTTGCCCATGAAGCGGTCGAGTTCAGCGCGCAAGCGCGTGCTTTCGGACGACAGCGTCTTGGCCGAGTTCAGCACCTCTTCCGAGGCCGAGCCGGTTTCGGCAGCCCCGCGGTTGACCTGGCCGATGTCGGTCGCGGCGGCGTGGGTGCCCTGCGCGACGTTCTGAACGCTGCGGGCAATCTCCTGGGTCGCGGCGCCCTGCTCTTCCACCGCGCTGGCGATGGAAGTCGAGATCGACGAGATCTTGCCGATGGTGGCGCCGATCTCCTTGATCGCGGCGACCGACTCGGCAGTGGCGCCCTGCATGCCCGCGATGTGCGAGGAAATCTCGTCGGTGGCCCTCGCCGTCTGGCTGGCCAGCGACTTCACTTCGCTCGCAACCACCGCGAAGCCGCGGCCAGCGTCACCGGCGCGTGCCGCCTCGATGGTGGCGTTGAGCGCCAATAGGTTGGTCTGCTCGGCAATCGCGGTGATTAGCTTGACCACCTCGCCGATTTGCTGGGCGGCGTGAGAGAGCTTGCCGATGCGGCCGTCTGTTTCCTTGGCCTGCACGACGGCGGCTTCGGCAATACGGCTGGAGTCGCGAACCTGACGGCCGATCTCCTCGACCGAGGCCGACAGCTCTTCCGTCGCGGTCGCGACCGACTGCATGTTGCTGGAAGCCTGCTCGGACACGCCGGCGACCTGGCTCGACAGCGTCTGCGTGGTCTCGGCGGTACGGGTCAGGGTGGACGCAGACGACTCGAGTTGCACGGCGGAGGCCGAAACGTTGGAGACGATCGCTCCGACGGCGGTCTCGAAATCATCGGCAAAGCGGATCAGCTCGGAGCGGCGAGCCGCTGCCTGTTCCTTGTTCTGGACTTCGCTGGCTGCGGCGTCGCGCTCGGCCTTGGCGACCGCCTGAACCTTGAACTCCTCGACCGCGCCGGCCATCTCGCCGATCTCGTCCTTGCGCCCCAGGCCCGGCAGCACGACGTCGAAATTGCCCGAGGCGAGCTCCCGCATCGCCTTGCACATCGCGATCATCGGCCGCGAAATGCCGGTGCCGAGCAGGAAAGCGAGAACCACGCCCAGCAGCGTGCCGCCGACGGCGAGCATCAGCACCAGGTGCTCGGTCTTCCCGATGGTCGCTTCCGATTCCGAATCCAGCCGCTGCTGTTCGGCGACCAGATCCGCCTTCATGGCGGTGGCGCCGCGAAGAATCGCGCCCGCCGAGCCGCTCATCTCGGTGACGAGCTCATCGACCAGCTTCGCGTTGGCGATCAGCTTCTGCAGCGCTTCGCGATAGGCGACGAGGATCGCCTTGGCGTCCTTCAGGCCGGCCACGATATTGTCGTCCATGGAATAGACCGCACCGAGCGAATTCTCGACGAATTTCAGCCGCGCCAGTGCACTGTTTGCGATCGACTGGTCGGACGTCAGCACGAAATTGGTCGCCGCGGCGCTTGCGGTCTGGAACTGGGCATTGACCTGCTTGGTGCCGAATTCGATGGCCTGGGCCTCCGAATCGGAGGCGTTGTTGCCGATGTCATCGAGCTTGTATTTCAGCAGGTTGGCCTGGCGCGAGAGCTGGTTCTGCACCAGCAGCGCGCTGTCACGCTTCGCCTGGAGGACCTTGGCGAAGGTCGCCGAGAAATTGGCAAACTCCTTGGCGAGCTTGTCGAGGCTGTCCTGCCGCGCCGGCGTCTTGGCGCTCTTGACGGCCAGGTCGATGGCGTTCTTCAGGCTGGCTTCGGCGTCCAGCGCCGCCTTGGCGTCGTCTTCCTTGCCGGTGACGACGAAATATTTGACGGCCGAGCGGTAGCCGAGCAGCTCGCGGTCGATGTTGCGGGCGAGATCGGCCTCCGAGACGCTGCTGCGATAGGAGCCGACGCCGGATGAGACCCGCTCGAAGCCGAAATACGCGAACGCCATGCTGCCGGCCGAGATCACCAGCACCGCGGCAAAGCCGAGGATGATCTTGGCGCGGAACCGGAGGGTCGGAAAGATGCTGCGCTTAGACGGCGACGCGGTACGCCCGGACATTCCCAACCCCCATATGCTCTTCCAGCCGCAATCGAGAGGCGCCCCGCCCCCGGACCCGGATGCGCAAAACTAGGGCAGAATCGATAAAGGGCGGTAAATTCGGCACCCCCGGCAAGGCTGATCTGTTCGGCCCGACAGATGCTGGCCGTGGCCGGTCTCCGAGTTGCGGCAGGACCGAAAAAGCCATACAGTCTGGATACTTGTCAGGCACTTGGCGCAAGACCAAGGTGAGCCTCGAGGGAGAAACGGAGTGGGGCAAGCCGACTTTCGGATGAGCGACGCATCCGGCGTTGCCGTCGCGAAATCGAAGGCTGCGACCGTCGATGGAGCTGTAGCCGAGCTTGCGGCGCAGCTGCCTTCGGACGACCTCGCCCTGATCCTGGTCTTCCTCTCACCTCACTACGACCCTCACCATTTCATTGCCGAGATCACCCGGCAATTCGACACGACCCCTGTCTGCGGCTGCACCACCGCGGGCGAGCTCGCGCCCGACGGCTGGGACGAAAACAGCGTCGTGGCGCTGGCATTCAGCCGCGCTGATTTTTCCGCAGTGGTCCGGCCGATCCTCAATCTCGACAGCTTCCGGGTCGAGGACGGGCGGCGGATCGGCGGCGAGCTGCGCCACGAGCTGTTGCGCGTGACGCCAGAGGTGGACCGGGGCAATTCGTTCGGCCTGGTCCTGATCGACGGGCTCTGCCGCCGGGAAGAAGCGGTGATGTCCGCCATCTACGCCTCGCTCGACGACATCCCGGTCGTCGGAGGGTCGGCAGGCGACGGGTTGCGCTTTGAAAAGACCTGGGTGTTCTTCGAAGGCAACGCCTATACGAATGCCGCCCTCCTGATCCTTCTGAACACGTCGCTGCCCTTCAGGGTCTTCAAGTGCGACAATTTCGAGCCGATGCCCCAGAAGATGGTGGTGACCGAAGCCGACATCGAGAGCCGCACGGTGAAGGAGCTGAACGCGGAGCCCGCCGCCGAGGAATATTCCCGGATGGTCGGGATCATGGAGGACGCCAAGCTCGACCCTTTTTCTTTTGCGTCCCACCCGGTGCTGGTTCGCGTCGGCGGCTCCTACTACGCGCGGTCGATCCAGCGCGTCGAGCCCGACGGCTCACTGCATTTCTTCTGCGCCATCGACGAGGGCATGGTGCTCACCGCCGCGACCTCGCGAAGTCTCGTCGGCTCGACGCAGGACGTCTTCGCGCAAACGCAGGATCAGATCGGCGAGGTGTCTCTCTATATCGGCTTCGAGTGCCTGCTGCGCCGGCTGGATGCCGAGCAGCACCAGCTCGCCCGTGACATGTCCGAGCTCTATCGGCAGAACCGGGTGGTCGGTTTTCACACCTACGGCGAACAGTTCGGCTCGATGCATGTGAACCAGACGTTCACGGGCGTCGCGATCGGCAGGCGGCAGGCGTGAGCGAGACGTGGCAGGATCCTGCGACGGTCGAGCAGCTGCGGCGCGAGGCCGCGAAGCTGAAGAAGATCAATGCCGCGTTGATGTCCCGCGTCGAGCGCTCGATGGACCAGCAGTTCAACGCCTTCTCGCTGTTCGAGACGGCCATCGCGCTGGACCACCAGGTTCGCGACCGCACGTATCAGCTGCGTGAGGCACTGCATTCGGTCGAACGCGCCAACGAGGGACTGTATCGGGCCAAGCAGCAGGCGGAGGCGGCGAGCTCGCTGAAATCCTCGGTGTTGATCTCGGTCACCCACGATCTGCTGCAGCCGCTGAACGCCGCGCGCCTGACATTGTCGGCACTGACGGAGATGATGGAATCGCAGGAGGCCGGCCTGCTGATCGATCAGGTCGACCGCTCGCTGCTGACGCTGGAAGACCTGCTGCGCTCCTTGCTGGAGATCGCCAAGCTCGATGCCGGCGCACTCAAGCCCGACGTGCGTCCCCTGGCGCTGGCGCCCCTGTTCGAGCAGCTCCGCAATGAATTCGAGCCCATCGCCGCCCGGCAGCGCCTCGCTTTGCAGATCTGCACGACGGACCTGACGGTGTCCTCGGATGCGATGATGCTCAGGCGGATTTTGCAGAACCTGATCGCGAATGCGATCCGCTATACGCGCGCTGGCCGCGTCACCATGACCTGCGGGCATCGCCTGGACCGGGTCTACGTCGAGGTGTCGGATACCGGGCCGGGAATTCCACAGGCCCAGCAGGAGGCGATCTTCCGCGAATTCCAGCGCGGCGATGCCAGCGCAACCGACCAGGCGGGCTTCGGGCTCGGCCTGTCCATCGTTCGCCGTTTCGCGACCGTGCTCGGGCACGAGGTGCGCCTGTCGTCGCAGATCGGCCAGGGATCGACCTTCACTCTCGAGATGGAGCCGGCCGATCGCGCCGACGTCGGCGACGAGGCCCAGGCCGTCAAGCTCGCGGAACGGCAATATGGCGGGCTCGAAGGCGCCAAGATCCTTCTGATCGAAAACGATCCGTCGGGCTCCGAGGCGATGGCTGCCCTGCTCGAAGGCTGGGGCTGCGATGTCGCCACCACGCGGTCGGGCGCGGACGCACTGCTGCGCCTCAGCGAACTCGGCGGCGCGCCTGACGCCGTCATCGCCGATCTCCACCTCGACCACGGCGAGAGCGGCCTGTCGGCGATCGGCGAGATCAGGCGCAAGCTGGACATGGAGGTGCCCGCCATGATCATCACCGCCGACTATTCCGAAAAGGCCGCCAAAGAGGCGAGCCTGTGCGGGCTCGAAGTGCTGAAGAAGCCGATCAAGCCGGCCGAGATGCGCGCGCTGCTCTCGTTCCTTTTGAGCTAGCTGCACGGCGGCACGCACAAACACCGCAAAACAACCCCATGCACAGTAGCGGTATCATAATAATATCATGCAACGATCTGATTCATCGTAGAAACCATCCGGTGAATTGCATGCGCCTAATGAGGCGCGGCACGAAAACATCGCGTCACGGCTGATCCGGCTGGGCCCGCTCGCGCCGCGCCGAATTGCCCTCAGCGGCCAGCGTCGAAAAATCGATCCGGGACATTTCGACGATCGCCTTGGTGCGACTCAAGACGTTCAGCTTGCGCAGAATGTCCGAGACGTGAACCTTCACCGTCGTCTCCGAGATCTTCAACTCGTAGGCGATCTGCTTGTTCTGTAGGCCGCGCTTGAGCATTTCGAGCACGCGCAATTGCTGCGGCGTCAGATCGTGCAGGCGCTTGATGAGATCCTGCGCGGGGCCGCCGGCACGCTGCGGACGCGTCGCACGATAGGCGACGGGAACACAGACCGCGCCGCGCAGCACTTCGCCGATCGACTGCGCAAGATCCTGCTTGGACGAGGATTTCAGGATGTAGCCGGCGATGCCGAGCGACAATGCAGCGGAAATGATCTGCGGGTCCTGATGCGCGGAGACGATCACCACGGGAATCCTGGGAAACGTCTTGCGAATGCGGATGACGCCCGAAAGACCCGTGGTGCCCGGCATCGACAGGTCAAGCAGAATGAGGTCGAACTCCGAGGTCATCGCGACCTGCTCGAGCGCTCCGTCGATCGAAACCGCCTGGAGAATCTCGGCCGCAGGCTCGACCATCCGAAGCGCGCCTTCGAGCGCCTCGCGAAACAGCGGATGGTCTTCGACGATCAGAAACCGCATCGCGCGTAAGCCATCCTGAATGTCTGTCCAGAGCCTGGACGTCGCCGGGATCGACGGTGGATTGCCGGACCATGATAATGTCCCAGCCAGCTCACGCCGGCTTGATCCAGCTCAAGAACCACACCGCCCATCACGACGACCTCCCGCGATCGGGGCGCGCATTGGGCCGATTGCGCGGATCGGGCAGATCCATCTTGCCGATCTCGATGACCGCCTTGTTGCGGCTGAACAGACCGAGCTTGCGCAGGATCTCGGTGATGTGCGCCTTCACCGTCGATTCCGCGAGCTGAAGCTCCTGGGCGATCTGCCGGTTCGGGTGGCCGCGGCGCAGCAGGTCGAGCACGCGAAGCTGCTGCGGCGTCAGCTCGCGCAGCTTGACCTCGATCGCCTTGCTGGCGTCGGCGCGGCGCCGCTGCGGCGCCCCCACGAAATCCTTCGGGACCGACACCGATCCGCTCAGCACGCCCTCGATCGATTGCGCCAGCTCACGCTTCGACGTCGACTTGGGCAGATAGCCGGCGGCCCCCAGCGCCAGCGCCTCGCCGACCACACGCTGGTCCTCCTCGCTGGACACGATGGCCACGGGCAGGCGCGGATAGGCCTCGCGCAGCCGCAGAAAGCCGGAGAAGCCCGTGGCATCCGGCAGCGACAGGTCCAGCAATGCGAGGTCAATTCCCTGCTCGGCCGAGAGGGTCCGCATGGCATCCTCGATCGACATCGCCTCGAGGATCCGCGCCTCGGGCAGCGCCAGCCGCACGGCATTGCCGAGCGCCTCGCGAAAAAGCGGATGATCATCGATGATCAGGAAGCTGGCCATGGCACCTTCCAGGAAATCCACCGCACGGGCGGCAGTAGCGCACTCACCCCGCGTCGGTCTGGCGTCGGGAGGATGGTGACTGGACGCTAGCACATCTGCGCACTCCCGTACGGTCAAGGCGTTTCAGTCGTTCGATTCCGTCTGGACCGTCTGCAGGAAGGAATAGATGCTGTCGAACTGCTCGTCGGTGAAGACCTCCTGCCAGGCCGGCATGCCCTTGGACGGCCGGCCTTCATGCACTGTCTTCCAGAACACATCGCGGGTGTCGTCGCCGTAGCGGTGATGCAAGAGCCGAAGGTCTATCTTCCGCTCGCTCTGGATGGCGTCGGGCCCGTGGCAATGGGCGCAGGTGCCGTTGAAGATCTCCTTGCCCGCGCCGACGGCCGCGGCGCTTGGCGCGGCCGCGTCACCCTTGGCCTCGGTCGCCACCACATTGGCGACCTCGCTCACACCGGCGCCGGTTCCCGCCCCCGTCGTCGTTCCCGCCGGCACTGCTCGCGCCGCGCCGAAGCGCACCGGTTGTCCGGTTGGCAAGCCATACTTCACCGCGAGCTCGCCGATCGTCTTCTGAAGCTGCGGCAAGACGGCATCGACGCGATCGCGGAGCTCCGTGGATGTCTTCGCAAAGCCGATTGCGGCATCCCATGACAGGCCTTCGCCCTCGGTGAGCTGTATCTGATAGCGATCGTCGTAGCTGGTCTTGTTCAGCCAGCCGGCGACGGGTCCCCAGATGAAGGCGACGTCGACCTTGCCTTGATCGAGCGCCTGCATGCCCTCTTCCGGCGACAGCACGGTCACCTTCTGGATGTCGTCACGGCTCGCGAGCAGGTTTTGTGGCGTGCTGGCGAACTGAACCGCGACCCGCTTGCCCTTGAGCCCATCGACGCCGCCGATCGCCTGTCCCTTCGCCGCCACCAGGGCATAGCCCTCCTTGGCGAAGGCGTTGGAGAAGATCACAGCCGGCCCCATGAAATCCTCGGAGCGCGGCAATCCGATCATGGCGTCGCATTGCTTGCCGAGCAGCGTGACGCGGACGGTCCGCTTGCCGAAATAGGACTTGTACCAGTCATAGGCGATCGGCCGGCCGAGCGCGTGCGCCAGCGCCTGCCCGATCTCGACATAGAAGCCCGGCTGCGACGGACTATCGCTCGAGAACGGCAGATTGGTCGGATCGGCACAGAGCCGGAAAGGCTGGGCCTCGTCTGCGTGCAACGGCGAGGCCGGAACGACCAAAGCCGCGGCGACACATGCGAGCAGGCCTGAGATGGCGCGATTTCGGTTCGTGCCAATGCCGGAATGATTCGGACGCACCCTCGTCTCCCATAGCTTCGTTGGGCCGGAACCTTGTTGAACCAGGGGTTGCGGCACCGGGCATCCGCCGATGCCGCAACCATTGTCCTGAAAAAGCGCGCGCGTATCCCGTCACCTCGAGGATACGCGCGCGAGGGTCACTGGACGGAGAACACGAAGAGGGAACCGCCCTCGGGAGCAGCGGCCGTCATCTTCTTGCCTACCTCGCCCAGGAACGCGGGCAACGCAGCCGTGCGACCGACGACGACGGCGACATATTGCTTGCCGTCGACCTGGTAGGTCACAGGTCCCGCGCCGATCCCGGAGCCGAGATTCTTGCTCCACAGCACCTTGCCGTTCTTCGCATCGATGGCGCGGAAGTCGCCATGAAGGTTGCCGGCAAACACCAGGCCACCGCCGGTGGTCAGCGTGCCGCCATTGAACGGCAGGTCCTCCTTGATCGACCAGACCTTCTTCTGCGCGACCGGATCCCAGGCCATCAGCTCGCCGAGGAAGCCGCCCGGACCTTCCTTGGTCGGAAATTCGGCGCCGAGATAGAACACGCCGCGCTTGTACGACACGTCAGAGACGGACCAGTCCATGCAGACATTGTTGCTGGGGATATAGACGAGGCCGGTCTGCGGATTGAACGACATCGGCTGCCAGTTCTTGCCGCCGATCAGGTTCGGGCAGATGTCCTTGGCCGGATGGTTCGGTCCCGGACGCTTGTCCGGATCCTCCTCCGCGCGCATGGTGTTGACGTCCCACTTCTTGGCCCAGTTGGAGAAGACGTACTTCTCGGCCGAGAGAACCTTGCCGGTCTCGCGATTGGCGACGAAGAAGTAGCCGTTGCGATCCGCCTTCATCAGCGCCGGGACGGTGCTGCCGCCGATCTTCAGGTCGGCGAGCACGGCTTCGTTGACGCCGTCATAGTCCCAGGCATCGGCCGGCGTGGTCTGGATGTGCCATTTGATCTTGCCGGTGTTGGGATCGAGCGCGAGCGTCGAAGCCGTGTAGAGGTTGGTCAGCTTGCCGAAATTGCTGTCGCCGGTCGAACGCACCGCGGTGTTCCACGGGCCGGGATTGCTGGTGCCCCAATACACCGTGTCGCTCTTCGGATCGTAGGAGCCGACCAGCCAGGCCGCGCCGCCGCCGTGCTGGGCGGTGTCGCCCTTCCAGCTGTCGCCGCCGGGCTCGTCCGGCGAGGGAACGGTGAAGGTCTGCCAGAGCTGCTTGCCGGTATTGATATCGAAGGCCTGCAGCGAGCCGCGCACGCCGTACTCGCCGCCACCGAAGCCGGTGATGACCTTGTCGCGCACCACGAGCGGCGGCGAGGTGATGACCGAGCCCTGCTTGTAGTCGACCACCTTCGTCGTCCACAGCACCTTGCCGGTCGCGGCATCCAGCGCCGTCAGCTTGCCGTCGAGGCGACCGACGAAGATCTTGCCGTCGGCATAGGAGACGCCGCGGTTGTTCACGTCGCAGCAGGCGAATTGCAGCACGTCATCGGGAATATCGGGCTCGAAGGTCCATTTGCGCGCGCCGGTGGCTGCATCGAGAGCGTAGACGTATTTCGGCCCCCACGAGCTGGAAACGTAGAGCGTGTTGCCGACGACGATCGGCGAGGATTCGTTCGAGCGCAGCGAGGCGAGCGAGAACGAATAGGCGAGCGTCAGCTTGCCGGCGTTCTCGGTGTTGATTTGCTTGAGCGGACTGAAGCGCGTGTTGCCGTAGTCGTGACCGGCGACGGCCCACTGGTTGGAATCGGCTTGCGCCTTGATCAGGGAGTCGTTGGCGCGAGCGCCTGGCGTAGCGGCGGCCAGCATCGCAATCATCGAAATGCCAGCCAAGAAGCCCTTGGTTCCAAAGGTCATGTATTCCCTCCGATGTTGTTGTGTGCACCGCGTTGGGCGCTCGAGCGCGGCGCGCTCGCGATGCGCAGTTTGTCTGCGAACCATCGTCGGGAATTACAACATCGCCGCTGCGCGCTTAGTATGGGCGGAAGGTAGTAGTGCAAATCATTGGCGACTTTGGCCGCGCATCTCGTTGTCGAAGCTTGCGTCTTGCCCTTATTTTACAGCTCGAAACGGACTATCGGATTTTGGGAAGTCCCAGGACTCGACCGTCGTCCCGGGCAAGCGGAGCGAAGCGACGTGCAGATCCGGGACGACGGCTGCGACGAGCTACCGCGCGCGTCGGCAATGGGTTCGAAATCACGCGGTCGGCGCTACCACGGCCGCGAAGCTTTCGAAGAAATTCGCCGCGAGCTTGCGCGACGTCGAATCGATCAGCCGCGAGCCGAGCTGCGCGAGCTTGCCACCGATCTGCGCCTCGGCCTCGTAGTGCAGGATGGTCATTTCGGGCGATTCTTCCTCGAGCCTGACCTTCGCACCGCCCTTGGCAAAGCCTGCGACGCCGCCGGCGCCTTCGCCGATGATGCGATAACCGTTGGGCGCATCGATATCGGTCAGCGTCACCTTGCCGCTGAACGTCGCCTTCACCGGGCCGACCTTCAGCACCACGGTCGCAACCATCTCCGTCGGCGATGACATCTCGAGCGATTGGCAGCCCGGAATGCAGCGCCGGAGAATGTCGGGATCGTTGAGCGCGGCCCACACTTTGGCCTTCGACGCCGGGATACGTTGACTGTCGTTCATCTGCATCGCGTCCACCCTTTCACTTTTGCTTGTGAGGCTCGACTAGGGTGGCGTGGCGCGGCGATCAATCGCCAGGAAGTACTAGGGCTGCTTGTCCTGACGTCTCGTTCACGCGAGAAACGTCGTTGCTGGCCGCAACGAAGGCGCGCGCCCGCGCAACTTGCCGGCCCGAGTTCGCTGCATCGCCGCGCGTGAAATCAATGACTTAGCTCGCCACCCCCTACTACCAAGATCGCGATTACAAAGGCACGGGTGCGTGCTCCTATTCGCGCAACGAACGAGGCATTTGAGGGGAGAAACGGGCGCGCGACCGGGCCGAGGTCTCGGACACGACCAGGCAATCGCCTTACGCGGTGGCCATTGCGCATGCGCGATCACAGCGCAGCGGAAAGTCCTTGCATGGTCGCGTCATGCGCCGGCGGCGCCACGGAAAGTCGTGACCGAATCGCACATCTGCGACGGCCGCCACGGTGACCTTTCCATGACACGCGATCATCAAAATCTCAGTTGCAAAGTTCCGTTCGCGCTGTCTCTAATTGGATAACGACAAACATCGGGAGGTACACACGTGTCTACAGTCAAACTGACGGTGAACGGCAAGGCCGTTGCTGTCGACGTCGAGGACCGCACGCTGCTGGTTCACGTCCTGCGCGATCACCTCAACCTCACCGGAACCCATGTCGGCTGCGACACCAGCCAGTGCGGCGCCTGCGTCGTGCACATGGACGGCAGGGCGGTGAAGTCCTGCACCATGCTGGCCGGCCAGGCCGACGGCGCCAGCGTCACCACCATCGAAGGCATCGCCAAGGGCGACGAGCTGCATCCAATGCAGGCCGCCTTCCGTGACAATCACGGCCTGCAGTGCGGCTATTGCACGCCGGGCATGATCATGTCGGCGATCGACATCGTGCACCGTCACGGTGGCCAGCTCGACGAAGCCACGGTCCGTCACGAGCTCGAGGGCAATATCTGCCGCTGCACCGGTTACCACAACATCGTCAAAGCCGTGCTGGACGCAGCCGGACGCATGAAGGTCTCGCAGGCGGCCGAGTAGGCGGCGCGCCTCGATAGAACAACAACCGCTGCAGCTTTCGAGGGAAAGCGCGGTCAAGACAATTCCGGTCGGGAGGACCAGACATGGGTGTTGAAGGCATCGGCGCACGCGTCGTGCGCAAGGAAGACAAGCGTTTCATTACCGGCAAGGGCCGGTACGTCGACGACATCAAGCTACAGGGCATGACCTTTGCCCATTTCATCCGCAGCCCGCACGCGCATGCCAGGGTGAAGAAGATCGACTCGTCCGCCGCGCTGAAGATGCCGGGCGTGGTCGCGGTGCTCACCGGGCAGCAGCTCGTCGACGACAAGGTCGGCAACCTCATCTGCGGCTGGGCCATCACCTCCAAGGACGGCAGCCCGATGAAGATGGGCGCATGGCCGGCGATGGCGCCGGAGACCGTGCGCTTCGTGGGCCAGGCTGTTGCGGTCGTGATCGCCGAGAGCAAGAATCTGGCGCGTGACGCGGCGGAAGCCGTGGTCGTCGACTACGAGGAACTTGCCGCGGTCGCCGACGTCCATGCCGCCATCAAATCAGGCGCGCCACAGCTCCATCCCGAGGCCCCCGGCAACCAGGTCTATGACTGGGTGATCGGCGACGAGGCCGCGACGGATGCCGCCTTCGCCAAGGCCGCGAACGTGGTGAAGATGGATGTCACCAACAATCGCCTGGCGCCGAACCCGATGGAGCCGCGCTCGGCGATCGCCAACTACGACACCGCGGAGGAGCATTTCACCCTCTACACGACGTCGCAGAACCCGCACGTGGCCCGCCTCGTGCTGTCGGCGTTCTACAACATCGCCCCCGAGCACAAGCTGCGCGTCATCGCACCCGACGTCGGCGGCGGCTTCGGCTCCAAGATCTACATCTACCCGGAAGAGATGGTCGCGCTCTGGGCCTCCAAGAGGACCGGCCGCCCCGTGAAATGGACCAGCGACCGCACCGAGGCCTTCCTCACCGACGCGCATGGCCGCGACCACGTCACCCATGCCGAGATGGCGTTCGACGCCAACAACAAGATCGTCGGGCTGAAGGTGAAGACCTACGCCAATTTCGGCGCCTACATGTCGCTGTTCTCGTCAGCCGTGCCGACCTATCTCTACGCGACGCTGCTGTCGGGCCAGTACAACATCCCGCAGATCCATGCCGAGGTTATCGGCGTCTACACCAACACCACGCCGGTCGACGCCTATCGCGGCGCGGGCCGTCCCGAGGCCAGCTATCTCATCGAACGTCTGATGGAGACGGCGGCGCGGCAGCTCAAGGTCGATCCGGCCCAGCTGCGCCGGACCAACTTCATCACCCAGTTCCCGCACCAGACGCCCGTGATCATGGCCTATGACACCGGCGACTTTAATGCCTCGCTCGACGCCGCGATGAAGGCGATCGACTATGCCGGCTTCTCCGCGCGCAAGGCGCAGGCGAAGTCGCAGGGCAAGCTGCGCGGCATCGGCGTGTCCTGCTACATCGAGGCCTGCGGCATCGCGCCGTCGAAGGCGGTCGGCAGCCTGGGCGCCGGCGTCGGCCTCTGGGAGTCCGCGGAAGTGCGGGTCAACCCGGTCGGCACCATCGAGATCCTCACGGGCTCGCATAGCCATGGCCAGGGTCACGAGACGACGTTCTGCCAGCTCGTCGCGGATCGCCTGGGCATTCCGATCAGTCAGGTCTCGATCGTCCACGGCGACACCGACAAGGTGCAGTTCGGCATGGGCACCTACGGCTCGCGTTCTGCGGCCGTCGGTCTCACCGCGATCCTGAAGGCCATGGAGAAGATGGAGTCCAAGGCCAAGAAGATCGCGGCCCATGCGCTGGAAGCCTCGGAGGCCGACATCGTCATCGAGAACGGCGAGTTCAAGGTGACGGGCACCGACAAGGCGATTGCGCTGCCGATGGTCGCGCTCGCGGCCTACACCGCGCACAATCTGCCTGACGGGATGGAGCCGGGCCTGAAGGAGAGCGCCTTCTACGACCCGACCAACTTCACCTTCCCGGCCGGCGCCTACATCTGCGAGCTCGAGGTCGATCCCAGCACCGGCAAGACCTCTTTCGTCAACTTCGTCGCCGCCGACGATTTCGGCCGGCTGATCAACCCGATGATCGTCGAGGGCCAGGTCCATGGCGGCCTGGTTCAAGGCATCGGGCAGGCGCTGCTCGAGCACGCGATCTACGACGGCAACGGCCAGCCGGTGACGGCCTCGTTCATGGACTACGCCATGCCGCGCGCCGACGATGTGCCCTCCTTCAACCTCTCCCACACCACGACGCTGTGCCCGGGCAATCCGCTCGGCATCAAGGGTTGCGGTGAGGCCGGCGCGATCGGCGCCTCTGCGGCCGTGATCAACGCGATCACGGATGCGATCGGCAAGAACAACCTGGAAATGCCCGCAACCCCTGACCGGGTGTGGCGCACGATCCATTCGGCTTGAGAGGGAGGAACGAAGATGTACCAGACCAACTATCATCGCGCTTCCTCGGTCGACGAAGCCGCAAGCCTGTTCGGCAAAAGCAGCGAGGCGAAGTTCCTCGCTGGCGGCCAGACGCTGCTGCCGGTGATGAAGCAGCGGCTCGCGGGGCCTTCCGACGTCATCGACGTCGCCAAGATCAAGGAGCTGATCGGCGTCGAGGCCGCGGGCGACACGCTGACCATCAAGGCCGCCACGCCGCATTACGACGTGGCGACCAGCGATGCCGCAAAGAAGGCGATCCCCGCGCTCGCCTATCTGGCCTCGTTGATCGGCGACCCCGCCGTGCGCTATCGCGGCACCATCGGCGGCTCGATCGCCAACAACGATCCGGCCGCGGACTATCCGGCCGCGCTGCTTGCGCTCGGCGCCACCGTGAAGACCAACAAGCGGTCGATCGCGGCGAATGATTTCTTCAAGGGCCTGTTCACGACGGCGCTTGAAGACGGCGAGATCATCACTGCCGTATCGTTCCCGGTTCCGGCCAAGGCGGGCTACGCCAAGATGCGGCACCCGGCCTCGCGCTTCGCGCTCACCGCGGTCTTCGTCGCGCAGACGAAGTCGGGCGAGATCCGCGTCGCCGCGACCGGCGCCTCGCAGAGCGGCGTGATGCGGGTTGGCGCGATCGAAGCCGCGCTGAAGGCGAACTGGTCGCCGTCGGCGCTCGACAGCGTCAGCATTCCTGCGACCGGATTGCTGGCCGACATCCACGGCACGGCGGAGTACCGCGCCAACCTCGTCAAGGTGATGGCGCAGCGCGCGGTGGCCGCAAGCTGACCATCGCTCTCTAGCGCCTCAACACAATTCTTCCGCGGCGCGCAGCAATGCGCGCCGCTTTTTATTATGCGCCCATGCATGAAAAGCGCTTGCCTCGCTGGCGTGAAGGCAGGAAAAGTTAATCAGCCAATTAAATCGCCCAGAGAGGAATGTCCGAGGCGTTGCCGGAACATCGGCACCGCCCGCGACCCGAGGAAACAAGCACGTGCTCGATAAACCAGCCCCCTCCGCGTTCGTCCGCACTTCAGGCCCGCTCGCGGGCTTCCGCATCGTCGAATTCGCCGGGATCGGGCCCGGCCCGTTCGCCTGCATGATGCTGGCAGACATGGGCGCCGACGTCGTCACGCTCGACCGCGTCGGCGCGAAGAAGAGCATGAAGTCGGTCGCGGGCCGCGGCCGCAAGGTGATCGAGCTCGATCTCAAGGACAAGGCGGCGATCGGGCAGGTGCTCGACCTGCTCGCCAGCGCCGACGCGCTGGTCGAAGGCTTTCGCCCCGGCGTGATGGAGCGGCTCGGCCTCGGGCCCGATGTCGTGCTCGCACGCAACCCGAAACTCGTCTACGGCCGCATGACCGGCTGGGGCCAGGAAGGCCCGCTCGCCAACGCCGCCGGCCACGACATCAACTACATCTCGATCACCGGTGCGCTCGCCGCGATCGGCACCAGGGAAGCGCCGGTGCCGCCGCTCAACCTGGTCGGCGATTTCGGCGGCGGCGCGCTCTATCTCGTCGTCGGCGTGCTCGCCGCGCTGCTGGAAGCCCAGAAGTCCGGCA
Source organism: Bradyrhizobium sp. CCBAU 53338 (assembly GCF_015291665.1). NCBI lineage: Bacteria > Pseudomonadati > Pseudomonadota > Alphaproteobacteria > Hyphomicrobiales > Nitrobacteraceae > Bradyrhizobium > Bradyrhizobium sp. CCBAU 53338. Next base: position 520,531 of record NZ_CP030048.1, on the reverse strand, counting down.
AGGGCCAGGTGGTCGACGCCGCCATGTGCGACGGCGCGGCATCGCTGATGTCGTTCTTCTTCGACATGAAGACGCTCGGCCGCTGGACCGAAGGCCGCGACCGGAATTTCCTCGACGGCGGCGCCCATTTCTATGGCGTCTACGAATGCGCCTGCGGCCACTTCGTTTCGATCGGCTCGATCGAGCCGCAATTCTACGCGCTGCTGCGCCAGCACGCGGGCCTCACCGACGCCGACTTCGACGCGCAGATGGACCCCAAGGCCTGGCCCGCGCTGAAGGAGAAGCTGAAGGCCGTGTTCAAGAGCAAGACGCGCGAGGACTGGTGCAAGATCATGGAAGGCACCGACATCTGCTTCGCGCCCGTTCTGACCATGTCGGAGGCGACCGAACATCCGCACATGGTCGCCCGCAACGTCTTCATCGAGCGCCACGGCGTGAAGCAGCCCGCGCCGGCGCCGCGCTTCTCGCGCACGCAGTCCACGGTCCGGGAGCCGGAAGGCGCGGACATTGGCGCGGTGACTGCGGCGTGGAAGCGATAGGTCCGGCCGCCGCAGCCATCGCGTAGGGTGGCCTACGCCGCGTTGTCCACCTTCAACACCCCGCGGCGGATCTGATCCTCCTCGATCGACTCGAACAGGGCCTTGAAATTGCCCTCGCCGAAGCCGTCGTCGCCCCTGCGCTGGATGAACTCGAAGAAGATCGGGCCGATCGCGTTGGCCGAGAAGATCTGCAGCAGCACCTTGGTCTGGCCGCCATCGACCACGCCCTCACCGTCGATCAGGATGCCGTTCTTCTGCAAGCGTGCGACATCTTCGCCATGCTTGGGCAGGCGCGCATCGATCCGCTCGAAATAGGTCTCCGGCGGCGACGGCATGAAGGGCAGGCCGGCTTCGCGCAGGCCTTCGATCGTGCGATGGATGTCGCGGCAACCGCAGGCGATGTGCTGGATGCCCTCGCCGCGATAGATCGTCAGATATTCCTCGATCTGGCCGGAATCGCCGGCATCCTCGTTGATCGGAATCCGGATCTTGCCGTCGGGGCTGGTCAGCGCGCGCGAGAACAGGCCGGACGCGCGGCCTTCGATGTCGAAAAAGCGGATCTGGCGGAAGTTGAACAGTTTCTCGTAAAAGCTCGTCCAGACGTCCATGCGACCGCGATGGACGTTGTGAGTGAGGTGATCGAGATAGAACAGGCCGGCGCCGACGGGCCGCGGATCGCGCGCACCCAGCCAATCGAACTCGGCATCATAGGCCGAGCCCTTGGCGCCGTAGCGATCGACGAAATAGAGCAGGCTGCCGCCGATGCCCTTGATCGCGGGCACGTCGAGCGTCTTCTGTGCGGACGAAGCTTCCGCAGGCTCGGCGCCGAGCGCGATGGCGCGGTCATAGGCCGCCCTCGCATCGACCACGCGGAACGCCATCGACGGCGCGCAAGGACCGTGCGCTGCGACGAACTCGAAGCCGTGGGTGCCGGGCTCCTCGTTGACGAGATAGTTGATGTCGCCCTGGCGATAGACCGTGATCTTCTTGGTCTTGTGACGCGCGACGGGCGCATAGCCCATCAGCTTGAACAGATCGTGCAGTTCCTGCGGATTGGGATGCGCATATTCGACGAACTCGAACCCGTCGGTGCCCATCGGATTGTCGGCGCTGATCGTGGCGGGCGGTGCATCGTGCGGAAACGGACCCATGGTGTTCTCCCGGATTTGCTGCTGGCTGGAACTATCCTTCATGCCGCGTGCAATGGGCGTGCAAATGGGGCGCGATTTCGCTATTCTATGCACGATCCGTGCATGAATTGGACAAAAGTCGCATGATTTCAGTGGATGCCTTCGACCTCAAGATCCTCGGCGCGCTCCAGGATGATGGCCGCCTCACCAACCAGGAACTGGCGGAGCTTGCAGGACTCTCCGCCTCGCAATGCTCGCGCCGGCGAATGCGGCTGGAAGAGGAGAAGGTGATCGCGGGCTATCACGCCGACCTCTCCAGCGAGGCGCTCGGCTTCGGCGTGATCGCCTTCATCCAGGTGGGGCTTGCGACCCACTCGCCGGACAATTCCAAGCGATTTCGATCGCTGGTGAACCGGATCGACGAGATCCAGGAGGCCTATTCACTGACGGGCGATGCAGACTACGTGCTCAAAGCCGTGCTGCGCGACCTCAAGGGACTCTCGAATCTCGTCAACGACGTGCTGATGCCGCACCAGAGCGTGGCGCATGTGCGCTCATCCATCGTGCTGGACCGGCTGAAGGAAAGTTCGAAGCTGCCGCTGAAGGATTTGAAGGCTGGCTGAAATCGAGGGAACTACGCCATTCGCGCGCTGCGAGCGATCTGCGATGATCGCCGTCAATCCGGGAGACTCAGCGATGGCCCTCCAGCTGCGACCGAACTGCGAATATTGCGACCGCGATCTGCCGCCCAGCGCAACGGATGCGCGGATCTGCTCCTATGAATGCACGTTTTGTGCGGAGTGCGTCGAGACGAAGCTCTCCAACGTCTGCCCGAACTGCGGCGGCGGCTTTGCCCCGCGCCCGATCAGGCCGACGCAGGAATGGCGGCCGGGCGTGTGCACGAGCAAGCAGGCGCCGTCCGACAAGCGCGTGCATTTGAAGTACAGCCTTGACGACGTCGCCGCGCATTGCGCGCGGGTGCGCGACGTGCCGCCGGAGAAGCGCTAGGCTAATCCGACGCCAGGATCGTCCCCTCGACCTCGCCGAAGCCGACGCGATAGCCGCTGCCCTGGCACCAGCCGCGCATGACGAGGCTGTCGCCGTCCTCAAGGAACGAGCGCCGGGCGCCGCCGGGCAGCTCGACCGGCTCGGTGCCGTTCCAGCTGATCTCGAGCAAGCTGCCGCGCTGGTTCTTCTCCGGGCCGGATATGGTGCCGCTGCCGAGAAGATCGCCGATATTCATGGCGCAGCCGGAGGACGCGTGATGCATCAACTGCTGCACCGAGGACCAGTACATGTATTTGAAATTGGTACGGCTGATGCGCGTGGGCGAATTGGCACCGGCCGCGCGCAGGGAGACATCCAGCTCCAGGTCGTAGTTCTGCGCCCTCGCCTGCCTGAGATAATCCAGCGGCACCGGCTCCTGCGCCGGCCCGTTCAGGCGGAACGGCTCCAGCGCCTCGCGCGTCACCACCCACGGGCTGATCGAGGTCGCGAACGCCTTGGCGAGGAACGGGCCGAGCGGCACATACTCCCATTGCTGGATGTCGCGCGCGCTCCAGTCGTTGAGCAGCACGAAGCCGAAGATCATCTCCTCGGCCTGGCTCTCCGTGAGCATGCCGCCGATTGGCGAGGGCTGGCCGATCACCACGCCCATCTCCAGCTCGAAATCGAGCCGCTTGCAGGGGCCGAAGCTCGGCACCTCCACGTTCGGCGGCTTCAGCTGCCCGCGCGGCCGCTTCACCTTGGTGCCGGACACCACAACCGTGGAGGCACGGCCATTGTAGGCGATCGGCATGTGCAGCCAGTTCGGCTGCAGCGCATTGTCCTTGCCGCGGAACATCACGCCGACATTGGTGGCGTGCTCTCTGGATGAATAGAAATCGGTGTAGCCGGAAACCGCGAACGGCAGATGCAGTCTTGCATCGCGCATCGGCACCAGCGCCTGCCTGCGCAGCTCGTCGTTGTCGCGCAGCTCCGGATCATCGTGGCGCAACAGCTCGCTGATCCGCGCCCGCGTCCTGGTCCAGACTTTCGGCCCGAGCGCCATGAATGCATTGAGCGACGGCCCCGAAAACACGCCGAGCGCGCCGACATCGAGCCGCGAGTCCTGCTCCAGTTCCCAGAGATCGAGCACGTAATTCCCGATCGCAACGCCGACGCGCGGCGTCGGGTTCGCTGCGGTCGAGAACACGCCATAGGGCAGGTTCTGGATCGGGAAGTCGGAAGAAGGATCGACCTCGATGAAGGAGCGGAGGCTGGGGTCGTTGGGGTGGGTTGTCACTTTTCGCTCGGTCCTATTTCCTTCTCCCCCTGCGGGAGAAGGTGGCGCGAAGCGCCGGATGAGGGGTTCTATCCGCGAGTTCAAAAGAAAGAGGTTCACTCGCGGAGAGAACCCCTCACCCGTCTCACCGCTACGCGGCGAGCCACCCTCTCCCACAAGGGGAGAGGGAAAGAGAGCTACGGCTGGTTCGGATCGAACCGCTTCTCGAGGCCCTTCCAGCAATCCGCGTAATCGTCCTGCAGCGTCGACGCGTTCGCGGCATGCGCCGTGACGCGCTGCGGGTAGCGGGTCTCGAACATGAAGGCCATGGTGCCCGTGAGCTTCACCGGCTTCAGCTCGCCGTTGCTGGCGTGCTCGAAGGCGTCGCGGTCGGGGCCGTGCGGCAGCATGCAATTGTGCAGGCTCATCCCGCCCGGAACGAACCCTTGCGGCTTGGCGTCGTAGACGCCGTAGATCAGGCCCATGAACTCACTCATGATGTTCATGTGATACCAGGGCGGCCGGAAGGTGTTGTCGGCGACCATCCAGCGCTCGGGGAAGATGACGAAGTCGATATTCGCGGTGCCGGCGGTCTCCGACGGCGAGGTCAGCACCGTGAAGATCGAGGGATCGGGATGGTCGAAGCCGATCGCGCCGACTGGCGAGAAGGTGCGCAGATCGTATTTGTACGGCGCGTAATTGCCGTGCCAGGCGACCACGTCGATCGGCGAATGCGGCAGCGTGGTCTTGAACAGCGAGCCGCCCCATTTCACGAACAGCTCGGTCGGCGTGTCCTTGTCCTCGTAATCGGCAACGGGTGTAAGGAAGTCGCGCGCATTGGCGAGGCAATTGGCGCCAATCGGCCCCCGCTCCGGCAGCGTGAAGGCGCCGCCATAGTTCTCGCAGAGATAGCCGCGCGCCGGACCGTTCGGAATCTCGACGCGGAATTTGACGCCGCGCGGGATCACCACGATCTCGCCGGGCTCGGCATCGATGCGGCCGAACTCGGTGACGATGCGCAAGTTGCCCTGCTGGAGCACGAACATCAGCTCGCCGTCGGCATTGTAGAAATGCTGGTCGACCATCGACCTGGTGACGAGGTAGACATGCGCGGCCATGCCGGCCTGCGTGTTCACGTCACCCGCCGTCGTCATCGTCTGCACGCCCTGGACGAAGGTAACGTCCTCCTTCGGCAGCGGCGTCGGATCCCAGCGCAACTGCGCGATCGGCAGATCGTATTCATGGCAAGGCGCCGAGCGCCACAGCCCGGCATCAACCTTCTCGAAGCGACCGGAATGCTTCACCGAAGGGCGGATGCGATAGAGCCAGGAGCGCTCATTCGTGCCGCGCGGCGCAGTGAAGGGCGAGCCGGAGAGTTGCTCGGCATAGAGGCCATAGGCGCAGCGCTGCGGCGAGTTGCGCCCGATCGGCAGCGCGCCTGGCAGAGCCTCGGTCTCGAAACTGTTGCCGAAGCCGGACATGTAGCCCGGCGTGACTTGCGCCGAGCTGCGGACGATCTGATCGGGCGAGGTATTGATGTTCATGACTATCCTCCTCCTTGCAGGGCTGCCCACATTTCCTGGTCGCGCTTGTCGGTCCAGATCACGGGATCGTCGATCCCCGACGCTTCGTCATAGGCACGCGACACGTTGAACGGCAGGCAGTGCTCGTAGATGGCGAAACTGTGGAATTTCGGATCCATCACCTCGCGCGTTGCCGCCATCGATTCCTTCAGCGTGCGCCCCTTGGCGACCGAGATTTCGGCGGCACCGTAGAGCGAGGTCACGAAGTCGCGCGTCATCGCGATGGCTTCACGCACCGTGGCCGCGCCCTTCAGCGCATCGCCGCGGCCGGGCGCAATCGCCTTCGGATTGAAATTTCGGATCTCGTTCAGCGTCATCGGCCATTCGCGCAAATGCGCGTCGCCGCAATAGCAGGCGGAGTGATACTCGATGAGATCACCGGAGAACATGACTTCGGCATCGGGCACCCAGGCGACGATGTCGCCGGAGGTGTGGCCGGCACCGAGTTGCATCAGGCGCACTTCGCGTTTTCCCAGATAGATCGACATCTCGCCTTCGAAGGTGAGCGTCGGCCAGGTCAGGCCGGGAATGCTCTGCGCGTCCTGGAACAGGCGCGGGAAGCGGCCGTACTCGGAATCCCAATCCTGCTTGCCGCGCTCTTCGATGAGACGATAGGTCTCCTGCGAGGCGACGATGCCTTGCGCCTTGTAGGCGGACGCGCCCAGCACCCGCACGGCGTGATAGTGCGACAGCACAACATATTTAATCGGCTTGTCGGTGACGGTGCGGACTCGCTCGATCACCTTGTTGGCCATCGCCGGCGTCGCCTGCGCGTCGAACACGAGACAGCCGTCGTCGCCGACGATGACGGCCGTGTTCGGATCGCCCTCGGCGGTGAAGGCGTAGAGATCGGTGCCGATCTCGGAGAAGGTGATCTTCTTCTCGGAGAGATCGCCGGTAGATGCGAAGTTCTTCGCCATCAGTTCATCCTCAAGTCTTTGCTTTGAGTTCTGGGTTATTGTTGTTGCTGTTGTTGCTGCTGCTGGCCATCGATCATGCGGCGTTTCGCCAGCACGAGCGCGTCCCTGAGCACGTCGATGTCGCCGATATGGTTGGCCAGGATCAGCACCAGCGCCGCGTCGAAATCGGCGCTCTGCTCGTCGGTAAGGCCACGATGCGCCTCGACGATGGCGCGAAAGGCATCGTCGGGCCGCGCGAAGTTGGAGCTGGTGGAGAGCGGCATCTAAAACCTCGAGTCAAACCTTTCAATTCAAGCCTTGGGCCCGCGACAGCGCGGCGGCGATCGCCTCCCGCGTCGGATGGCGGAAGCGCGCCGCGACATAGCCGTCTGGCCTGAGCAGATAGGCCGTATCAGGCTCGGCGTCGTAGCGCCTGGCAACAAGGCCCTGGGGATCGGCAAGCCCGCCATCGCCGCCGATGCGGATGTCCTTCACGCCATCCGGCGCGTCGATCGCTGCGCCATTGCTGAACGAGAGCAGGGTGAAGTCCGCTCCACCCTTGCGGAACGCATCCGTCAGATAAGCCTGCTCGCCCGCGCGTGTCGTCACCGGTGCATCGAGCATGGAACAGCCAGGCGGCGGTCCACCGCGCCAGGAATCCGCATCGCGCGATGACAGCGGCGAGTCATAGCTGCACGGCACCGACAGCCGACCGCCATTGACCATGCGCTTGCCGAACTCGGTTTCCCTGGCGAGCGACAGCACCGCCTTGCGCAGCCGCGCTTCCTGATGGGAGTTCGGCGCCATGAAGTCGGTCGAGCGGGTGGATTCGCGGATGTTCTCGTCGGCGGCTAAGCTCCGCTCGACATGATAGGTCTCGAGCAGGCTCGCGGGGGAGGCGCCGCGCAGCACGCGGTCGAGCTTCCAGGACAGATTCTCGGCATCCTCGAGTCCCGAGTTCGCTCCGCGCGCGCCGAAGGGCGAGACCTGATGGGCGGAATCGCCTGCAAAGATCACGCGGCCGTGGATGAAGCGATCCATCCGCCGGCACTGGAACTTGTAGAGCGAAATCCACTCGAACTCGAACTTGTCGTGACCGAGCATGCGCGCGATGCGCGGCCGCACATTCTCGGGCTTCTTCTCGACGACCGGATCGGCGTAGCGGTTGAGCTGGAGATCGATGCGCCAGACATCGTCGGGCTGCCGGTGCAGCAGCGCGGAGCGTCCCGCATGAAACGGCGGATCGAACCAGAACCAGCGCTCGGTCGGAAATTCCGCGGTCATCTTGACGTCGGCGATCAGGAACTGGTCCTCGAACACTTGTCCAGCAAACTCGGCGCCGACCATCTGCCGCAGCGAGGACCGTGCGCCGTCGCAGGCGACGACATATTGCGCGTTCAGGCGATAGGCGCCTTCGGGCGTCTCGATCGTCAGCAGAGCGGAATCATTGCGCTGCTCGAGCGCCGTCACCTTGTTGCGCCAGCGCAGGTCGATCGCGGGAAGATCGCCGATGCGGTCGACCAGATAGGCCTCGGCGTAATATTGCTGCAGATTGATGAAAGCCGGCCGCTTATGGCCATCCTCAGGCAGCAGGTTGAACTGATAGAGCTGGGACTCGCCATGAAAGATGCGGCCGACGCTCCATACCACGCCCTTGTCGACCATGCGATCGGCGACGCCGAGCCGGTCCCAATATTCCAGCGAGCGCTTCGAGAAGCAGATCGCGCGCGAACCCTCGCCGATGCGGTCGGCATCGTCCAGGAGCACGACGCGCTGGCCGCGCTGGGCGAGATCGATTGCCAGCGACAGCCCGACAGGGCCGGCACCGACCACCACGACCGGATGCTCGGCCGGGCTGTGGCCGGGGCGGTCCTGGTCGGAGTGGCGGCGATAGCCGAACTGGGTTTTGGCCTTTTGCGTATTGGCTTCCGCCATACACGAACCTCGGCTCTGGTCAGGACAGGACTGATCTGCTAGATAGTCTCACGTGCAACTATTTTGGACCGGGGCCGGCCGGCCGTCAACTGGAATTCGGAGCGCTCTCCTTGGCGAGGACATCCAGCGACATCGCGCTGAAGACAAAAGAAGCCAACGAGGCTTCGCCGCGGCCCAAATCGCGGCTCGATCTGTTCAAGTTCGTGCCGTTCCGCCTCAACCGACTCGCGGCGGAAGTCAGTTCCGCGCTCGCGGTCGAGTATCAGGAGCGGCATGGCCTCGACATTCCCGCCTGGCGCGTGATTGCGACGCTCGGATTCCGCAACGATGCCTGCAGCGCGCAATTCATCTCGCAATGTACCCGCACGCATAAATCGACCATCAGCCGCGCGGTGACGACGCTGCTGCATGACGGCCTGATCGAGCGGGTCGAGAACGAGGCGGACCGCCGCGAATTCCGCCTGCAACTGACCAGGAAGGGACGCGCGCTCTACGAGGAGTTGTTCCCGCAATTGCTGCGGCGGGAAGACGAGATTTTGGCGTGCCTCTCTGCGCAGGAGCGCAAGCAGCTCTCCGCACTGCTCGGCAAGATCGAGGAGAGCCTCGATTTGATCCAGACCAGCGAGGAGGCCGACGCCAAGCAGGCGTATTAGGGCGTATACGCATAGACGCCTGGACCGGTTGAGAAAGCTTGGTAGGCTCGTGAAGGCACAGGCTTATATCGCGGCGCTACTTGTGGCATTTGCCGCAACTCGCGCATACGCCGCTGACATCGGTTATCTGGCTCCTCCGGGTGTCGCTGCGAACGAGTTTCCCTCGCCGCAGCGCCCCGTTGCACGGATCGTCAGCCCACGCCGTGCCGCCGAAGAGCGCCGCGACGCCCTCAATGAGGCCGGCCAGATCGCACGTGCTCTCGAACTGAAACCAGGCATGACGGTCGCCGACATCGGAGCAGGCAGCGGCTACCACACGGTCAGGCTCTCGCGCCTCGTCGGCCCCGCCGGCTCCGTCATTGCCCAGGACGTCACGCGGGATTACCTCGTCGAGCTCGCCAGGCGAACCGAACTTCTGAAGTTGACGAACGTGCAATTCGCGCTCGGCGAACCACACGACCCGCGCCTGCCCGCTTCCTCGCTGGATGCCGCAATTCTCGTGCACATGTATCACGAGATCGCCCAGCCCTATGCCTTCCTCTACAATCTCGCGCCCGCCTTGAAGCGGGGTGCGCGGATCGGGATTGTCGATCTCGAGCTTCCGACGTCGAAGCATGGCACGCCAATCGAGCTCTTGCGCTGCGAATTGACCGCCGTCGGCTATCGCGAGGTCGCCGCATATCAGCTTGCAGGGGACACAGGATACCTGGCGATATTCTCTCCGCCGGAGCCAGCGGCGCTAAAATCTCCCCGCGATATCGTTGCTTGCAAGGATCCCGCCGGCACTCGCTGACACCGCGCCCGCCGCTCGTCTCGGAGGTTGAACAGATCCGGAGATCGAGGAGAGCCTCGGCCTGATCCAGACCCGCGAAGAGGCTGACGCCAGGCAGGCAGATTAGCCACCGTCGTCACTTCGCAAACGACCGCGTCGGCGGCAGGTGCAGCGCCCAGGCATCGACCTTGTCGCTCGCGCGCGGATAGATTTCGGTCACGATCGGATCGTGGCCGGGAATGTAGCGATCGGGATGGCCGGCGAGACGTTCGATCGTCTCCCAGCCGACCGCCATGTCGCCGACATTGTAGACGATCGGGAACGGGCTGCGGCGCTGCAGATTGGCGTAGTAATGCGCGGCGTCCGATGCCAGCACCACCGGACCGCGCGCCGTCTCGACCTTGACCACCTGCAGGCCGTCGGAATGGCCGCCGACACGATGCACGGTCACGCCGGGCGCGACCTCGCCATCACCGGAATAAAAATTCACGCGCTCGCCATAGACATGGCGGACCATCTGCGTGACGTGCTCGACCGAGAATGGATGTCGCAGCAGTCCGTTGCACATGCAGCGGCCCGTGGCGTAGGCCATCTCGCGCTCCTGGAGATGGAAGCGCGCATTCGGGAAGCGATCGAGATTGCCGGCGTGGTCGTAGTGCAGATGCGTCACGATGATGTCGCGAATGCTGGATGCCGCGACGCCGAAGCGCTCCAGCGCGTCGACCGGATTGAGTGTCAGTTTTCGCGCGCGCGAGGCAGCCTCTTCGGCATTGAAGCCGGTATCGACCAGGATATCGCGGCCCTGCCCCCGGATCAGCCAGACGAAGTAGTCGAGATCCTGCGCCGCGCTGTCATGCGGATCGGGCGCCAGAAAATTCATGCTGGGGGTGCGCGGCGACATCGTCGCATAGCGCAGGGCGTAGATTTCGTAGGCGTTTCCCATGGCGTTGATCCCGGCTCTTGCTTTTTTCTGAATGGGCCTGCCGCGCACCAAGCCATCGTCCGCCGCAAAGGTCAAACGTCCGAGGCCGCGGCGAATGCGGGGCTGGAATGTGAGACCAATCACATTTTCGTCGCGAGTGCCGGCCTAACATGGCTGCCGGAACCCCGAACCAGAACGCGTCGAGTGAGACCGTGACCGCCGAATTTTTCCCCTCGCGAGCGGCCTCTGCGTCGCGGTCAATTGTCGCGATAATGCCGAATCTCCAAGCGGTTGACGCCCCCGTTCGCCGGTTTGATAATGCACTTTGCGTAAGTTAAGGTCGCCGCGGCGCAAGCTGGGAACGGCGCCTTTTTGGCTGGACCGCGCTGATTATGAAAATTCGCTTCCTTTTTCTTCTGCCGTTGCTTGTCGCGTTTATCCCGGCCGCCCCGTCGCATGCGGCCGGTGACCGCTTCGCGCTGGTGATCGGCAACGCCAAATATCCCGATGCCGACAGCCCGCTGAAGGAGCCGATCAACGACGCCCGCGACGTCGCCGACGAGCTCAAGCGCGACGGCTTCACGGTGGAGACCGGCGAGAACCTGACCGGCGACGGCATGCGCCGCGCCTTCGACAAGCTCTACGGCAAGATCAAGCCGGGCTCGGTGGCGCTGATATTCTATAGCGGGTTCGGCATCCAGTCGGCACGGCAGAGCTACATGATCCCGGTCGATGCGCAGATCTGGACCGAGTCCGACGTCCGCCGCGACGGTTTCAGCATCGAGGCCATCCTCGGCGAGCTCAACACGCGCGGTGCCGGCGTCAAGATCGCGCTGATCGATGCCAGCAGACGCAACCCGTTCGAGCGCCGGTTCCGCAGCTTCTCGGCAGGCCTGACGCCGGTCATTGCGCCGAACGGCACCCTGGTGATGTATTCGGCCGCCCTGGCGTCAGTGGTGTCGGATGCCGGCGGCGACCACAGCCTGTTCGTGCAGGAATTGCTCAAGGAAATCCGCGTCCCCGACCTGATGGCGGAGGAAACGCTGAACCGCACCAAGATGGGCGTCACCCGCGCCTCGCGCGGCGAGCAGGTGCCGTGGATCTCGTCCTCGCTCGCCGAGGATTTCTCGTTCATCCCGGGTGCGACCGGATCGCGCCCGACGGCGATGACGCCGCCGCCGGCGTCCCCCGCACCACCGCCTCCCGTTGCCAACAATCCGCCTCCGGCTCCGCCAGCCCCGCCGCCCGCACCCGTGGCTGCGAACAATCCGCCGGCGCCGCCCGCACCTCCGTCACCACCGCCGCCGGCGCCGAAGCCGCAGGTGGACGCCGCGCTGCCTCCGCCGCCACCGCCGGTGAAGCCGGCCGAGACGGCTCCGGCGCCGAACGCCGATGGCGGTCCGAGCGCGGCCGCGCTGGCGGAAGATCCCACCATCAAGGGCCTCACGGCCAAGATCGCCGCCAACCCTGACGACGTGAATGCGCTGTACCGGCGCGGCCAGGTCTATGCCAGCAAGGGGGCCTACCGCCTCGCCATCAAGGATTTCGACGACACGCTGCGGATCAATTCGAAGGACGTCGAAGCGCTGAACAACCGCTGCTGGACCCGTACCGTGGTCGGCGACCTCCAGGGCGCATTGAAAGACTGCAACGAGGCGCTACGGCTGCGCCCGAATTTCGTCGATGCACTGGACAGCCGTGGGCTGGTGAACCTCAAATCCGGGGCGGTGAAGAACGCCATCGCCGATTTCGACGCCGCCCTGAAGATCAACCCCCGCCTGACCTCCTCCCTCTATGGACGGGGTGTGGCCAAGCAGCGCAACGGCTCCGCCCAGGAGGGCGGACTCGACATCGCAAACGCCAAGGCGATGGACCCGAACATCGTACAGGAATTCGCAAGTTACGGAGTGCGTTGATATTTTTTGATTTGAGGCGGGCGGCGCCTCGAACCCCAGGCCTCCCCGCCAAGACTAACTGAACGGATGCCGCAGACGGCCCTGTCGTGGGCCTGTTGCAGGAAATTTGGAACCGCGCGGGCTTGCGCAGGAGGGACAGATGATGAGACTGGCTGCAAAAGGACTGACCGCGATCCTGTCCGTCGTCACCCTCGGTGCCGCGCTGTCGCTGACACTCTCACCCGCCCTGCCCGGCGACGACGGCAACAGCAAGAACGTCACCGAGGACGAGATCGTCCGCGCCCTGGCGCCGCCGCCGAAAAAGCCGCTGACCCGCGGCCTCTCGATCGGCCCGCAGGCGGATCCCGTCCCGAACGCGGCGGAAACCAAGTTGATCCAGTCGGTCCGCGGCCGCGCCACGCGCTCGCTGTCGTCGACCGAGCGCGAGGAGATCGCCACCGCCGCCAAGGACAAGCCGAACATCGATCTGGAAATCACCTTCGACTACAACTCGGCCGACATCAGCGCCAAGTCGCTGCCTTCGGTGCAGGCGCTCGGCCGCGCGCTGACCAACCCCGACCTGAAGGGCTCGACCTTCGTGGTCGCGGGCCACACCGATGCCGCCGGCGGCGAGAGCTACAATCAGGAACTGTCGGAACGTCGCGCGGATTCGATCAAGCGCTACCTCGTCGAGAAGTACAGCATCGCCGCGGCCGACCTCGTCACCGTCGGCTACGGCAAGAGCAAGCTGAAGGATCCGAGCCAGCCGATGGCGGAGGTGAACCGCCGCGTGCAGGTCGTGAACATGGAAAACAAGACCACCGCATCGAAGTGACCACGACGTAATCCTTTGCAGTGACCAGTCGTGATGTGGTGTAAAGTCTCAAGCCCGGCGCGCGTCCTGCAGCCCTGCGGGACGCCGCTTCGTTTCAGGGAAACCTTTCCGATAACCACACGCCAGGCCAGGATGATCCGGCGATGAACATCTCCGAATATCTCAAGCCTGCGGGTACCGTGGCGTTCATCATCGCGCTCGGCGTCGGCTATTACTGGTTCGAGCATCGGCATCGTCCCGAGGCGAAGGACACGCCGGGCGAGGCGCTCGTCATCGTGGCGAAGTCGACCAATGCCTGCTTCTCCGACCTGGTGCGGGTGACCGGCTTCTTCGTGCCGCGGCGCGAGGCCGTGGTCATGGCCGACCAGGAAGGATCGAGGGTCACCGACGTCTTCGTCACCGAAGGCGCTGTCGTCACCGACAACCAGGAGCTGGCGCGGCTTACGCCGCCGCCGCAGATCCCGGGGCAGCCGCAACGGCCGGGCAACCAGGGCCCGATCTCGCTGAAGGCATCCGCACCGGGCCTCATCACGGAAGTCCGCACCATCGTCGGCGCACCCGCATCGCCGCAGGCGGGGCCGATGTTCCGCATTGCCGTCAACGGCGAGATCGAGCTGGATGCGCAGGTCCCGGCCGTGCACATGCCGAAGCTCAGCCCCGGCGCGACGGTGCGGATCAGCCGCGACGACGCCGCCGATTTGATCGGCAGGGTCCGGCTCGTCGCCCCCGAGATCGACCGCGCCACTCAGCTCGGGCACGTCCGCATCAGCGTGACCAACAATCCCTCGCTGAAGGTCGGCATGTTCGCCCGCGCCTCCATCGACGCCAAGCGAAGCTGCGGCGTCGCGGTGCCGAAGACCGCGATCGACCACCTCACCGTCCAGGTGGTCAAGAGCAACACCATCGAGACACGAAGGGTACGCGTCGGGCTGACATCCGACAGCCAAACGGAAATCCTCGAGGGCGTCGACGTCGGAGAAATCGTCGTCGCCGACGCCGGATCATCGCTGCATGACGGCGACCAGATCAAGACCATGTTCGCCGATGAACTCGATCGCACGCGGGTACGCTGATGGCTCTCAATATCTCGGCATGGTCGATCCGCAATCCGCTGCCATCGGTGGTCTTTTCGATCATCCTGTTGATCCTCGGCTGGACCTCATTCACCAAGCTCGCGATCACGCGATTGCCCTCGGCCGATATTCCGGTGATCTCGGTCGCGGTCTCGCAGTTCGGCGCCGCACCGGCCGAGCTCGAATCGCAGGTCACCAAGACGGTTGAAGACGCCGTCTCCGGCGTCGAGGGCGTGCGGCACATCACCTCCTCGATCACCGACGGCGTGTCGGTCACCACCATCCAGTTCGCGCTGGAGACCAATACCGACCGCGCCCTCAACGACGTCAAGGACGCAGTGACGCGCGTGCGCTCGAACCTGCCGCAGAACGTCACCGAGCCGCTGATCCAGCGCGTCGACGTGATCGGCCTGCCGATCGTCACCTATGCCGCAATCTCGCCCGGCAAGACGCCGGAGCAACTCTCTTATTTCGTCGACGACGTGGTCAAGCGCGCGCTGCAGGGCGTGCGCGGCGTCGCCCAGGTCGAGCGCATCGGCGGCGTCGAGCGCGAGATCCTGGTCTCGCTCGATCCCGATCGCCTGCAGGCGATGGGGCTGACCGCCGTCAATGTCAGCCAGAGCCTGCGCGGCACCAATGTCGACGTCGCCGGCGGACGCGCCGAAATCGGCAAGAACGACCAGGCGATCCGGACGCTGGCCGGCGCCAAGACGCTGAGCGACCTCGCCGGCACCATGGTCCCGCTGTTCGGCGGCGGCGAGGTCAGGCTCGACGATCTCGGCACCGTGACCGACACCATCGCCGACCGCCGCACCTTCGCCCGCTTCAACGGCGAGCCGGTGGTCGCGCTCGGCATCAAGCGCTCCAAGGGCGCCAGCGACGTGAAGGTCGCCGAAGCCGTGCAGAAGCGCATCGACGCGCTCAAGGCCGCCTATCCCGACGTCGATCTCAAGCTGATCGACACCTCCGTCGAATACACCAACGGCAACTACGAAGCGGCGATCTCGACCCTGTTCGAGGGCGCCATCCTCGCCGTCGTCATCGTGCTGCTGTTCCTGCGCGACCTGCGCGCCACGATCATCGCCGCAGTCTCGCTGCCGCTGTCGATCTTCCCGGCCTTCTGGGCGATGGACATCCTCGGCTTCTCGCTCAACCTCGTCAGCTTCCTCGCCATCACGCTGTCGACGGGTATCCTGGTCGACGACGCCATCGTCGAGATCGAGAACATCGTGCGGCACATGAACATGGGCAAATCGCCTTATCGTGCCGCGCTGGAAGCCGCCGACGAAATCGGCCTCGCCGTGATCGCGATCTCGCTTACGATCATCGCGATCTTCGCGCCCGCGAGCTTCATGTCGGGCATCGCCGGGCAGTTCTTCAAGCAGTTCGGCATCACCGTCTCGGTGCAGGTGTTCTTCTCGCTGCTCGCGGCCCGCTTCGTGACGCCGATGCTGGCGGCCTACTTCCTCAAGCATCACGCCCACGAGGAGCCGCCGCCCGGCCGCATCCTGCGGACCTATCACGGCCTCGTCTCGTGGTCGGTGAAGC
This sequence comes from Bradyrhizobium sp. CCBAU 53338, assembly GCF_015291665.1. Taxonomy (NCBI): domain Bacteria; kingdom Pseudomonadati; phylum Pseudomonadota; class Alphaproteobacteria; order Hyphomicrobiales; family Nitrobacteraceae; genus Bradyrhizobium; species Bradyrhizobium sp. CCBAU 53338. The sequence continues at coordinate 504,484 of NZ_CP030048.1, read as the reverse complement.
ACTATTTCATCACCGTGCTGATCGGCTTCGGCATCTTCGCGGCCTCGATCTGGAGCATCACGCTGCTGCCGCAGGGCTTCCTGCCGGCGCAGGACAGCGCCCGCTCGCTGCTCGCCCTCGAACTGCCGCCGGGCACGCAGCTCGCCTACACCGAGAAGGTCACCGAGGACATCGTCGCACGCCTGCGCAAGCGGCCCGAGGTGAAGAGCATCTTCGTCGACGGCGGGCGCGTTCCGCCGGGCACCCAGGAAGTCCGGCGCGCCGCCCTGATCATCAACTACACGCCCAAGAACGATCGCAAGATCACCCAGCGCGAGCTCGAATTCTCGATCAGCCAGGAGCTGGAGAACGTTCCCGACATCCGCTTCTGGTTCCTCGACGAGAACGGCCTGCGCGCGATCTCTCTGGTGGTGACCGGCGTCGATGCCAACATCGTCAACAACGTCGCCAGCGAGCTCGCGACGCAGATGAAGCGGATTTCGACGATCTCCAACGTGATCTCGGAAACCTCGCTGGAACGTCCCGAACTGCGCATCGAGCCGCGCGCCGATCTCGCCGCACGGCTCGGCGTCTCGACCGAAAGCCTGTCGCAGACCATCCGCGTCGCCACCATCGGCGACGTCGGTCCGGCGCTCGCCAAGTTCGACGTCGGCGACCGCCTCGTGCCGATCCGGGTGCAGCTCGAGGATGCCGCGCGCGGCAATCTCAAGACACTCGAGCAGTTGCGCGTGCCGCTCGGCGAGCACGGCGAGAAGGGCGGCGTGCCGCTCTCCGTCATCGCCGACGTCAAGCTCGACCAGGGCCCGACCAGCATCAACCGCTACGACCGCGAGCGGCAGGCCACCGTCGCCGCCGACCTCGTCGGCTCCGCCGCGCTCGGTGACGCCACCAAGAGGATCTACGACCTGCCCGTCATGAAGAGCCTGCCGAAGGGCGTGAAGGTCTCCCCCTCCGGCGACGCCGAGAGCCTCAACGAGCTCTCCGACGGCTTTGCCACGGCGATCACGGCCGGCCTGATGATGGTCTATGCGGTGCTGGTGCTGCTGTTCGGCACCTTCCTGCAGCCGATCACCATCCTGTTCTCGCTGCCGCTCTCGATCGGCGGTGCGATCGCGGCGCTGCTCGTCACCGGCAAGCAGCTCACCACGCCGGTGTGGATCGGCATCCTGATGCTGATGGGCATCGTCACCAAGAACGCGATCATGCTGGTTGAGTTCGCCATCGAATCCATCAACTCCGGCAAGCCGCGCGACGAGGCGATGATCGACGCCGGCATGAAACGCGCCCGTCCGATCGTCATGACCACGATCGCGATGGCGGCCGGCATGATGCCGAGCGCCCTTGCCGTCGGTGCGGGCGGCGAGTTCCGCTCGCCGATGGCGCTCGCGGTGATCGGCGGCCTGATCTTCTCGACCATCCTGTCGCTGGTGTTCGTGCCCGCGATGTTCATGGTGATGGACGATCTCGGCGCCCTGATCTGGCGCTTCGGCAAGCGGCTGATCGTGCACAGTGCGGATGCAGAGACGGACGGTCGTCACGACGCCGCGGATGCTGCGCCGGCACCGAAGAGCATCGTGCACCCTGCGGCGGAGTAGATTTCCTCCGCCTTGTCTCAAACGAGTGCACGAGCAGCGATAGTCGCGGCAAAGCGAACCTCCTTGCCGCGATCCGCCACCCCTACTCGTTCCGCGCGATCGCCGTCAGCTTGGTCATGTTCCGCAGCAAAATCCGGCCGCGCTGCAGATCGAGGATCGCTTCCTTGCGCCAGGCCTGAAGCTGGCGGTTGACGCTCTCGCGGGCGGCGCCGACGAAGACGCCGAGCTGTTCCTGCGAGATGTGCACCTCGGAGCCGAAGTCGGCGGCGAGCGCGCAGAGCCGCCGCGCCAGCCGCACCGGCAGCGGCTGCAACATGGATTCCTCCATGCGCTCGCTCTGCCAGCGGATGCGCTGGCACAACAGCGCGATGATCTTGATCGCGACCTTGGGCTCGCGCTCGAGGAAGGCGAGGAAGTCTTCGCGCCGCAACACGAACAATTCGCTGGTTTCGCCGGCCGTCGCATCGGCAGTGCGGCTCTGGCCATCGAGCACGGCGACCTCGCCGAACAGATCGCCCGGCCCCATGAAGTTCAGCGTCAACCGGCTGCCGTCGGAGGCGCCGGTCTCGATACGGACCTGGCCGCGGCGCACGCCGAACAGCGCGTCGCCCGGATCGCCCTTCTGGAACAGCACCTCGCCATTCGCCAGATGCTGGGTGTGGCAGAGGGTGGACAGCCGCTGGAGTTCGTCCGCTCCGAGATCGGCGAACATGGCATTCATTTTCAGAATGACCGCAAATTCGGCCTGCTTGCTCATTTCAACGTCCTTGTGAATTTCTTGGTTAGTTTCTTTGGCAAATCGCTTGGGAGCATCAACGTCAGAATCGCGTAAAACCGCGCCGGAGAAGTGTGTCATAAGTCACATAACTTTGCAGCACCTCCCGACTATTTTTAGCGGCTTGGAGCGGCTTCCCGTCCCGGGATAAACTCTGGCGCAAAAGGACGGGTCGTCCGCCGGATTCGACGCCGCTCGTCCGTCGTTGGAAAGTCGACATGAGAGCCGTGAAATTCGCCGGCGCAGCCTTGGCCGCCGTCATCGTCGTGATCGTCCTCCTGCTGGTGATCGGTATCCCCTCGGGGTTGCTGACGACGACGATTGCCTCGCGCGTCGAGCAGGCGACCGGCTATCGCCTGTCGATCGACGGAACCGCCAAGATCAGCCTGTGGCCGACGCTGAACGTCACGCTGAACGACCTCACGCTGAGCGATCCCCGGGATCGCAGCGGCATCACGCGCGTGACGATCGACCGCGTGCAGGCCGACATGTCGCTCGCAAGCGCATGGTCGGGCCATCCCGACATCAGCGAGATCGTCGTCACCCATCCCGTGCTGTACCAGCCGCTGCTGCGTGAGCGCCTGCCGAACGCCGATGCATCGCCCAAGCCCCCGGCCCTCGACATGGGCGGCGCGACCATCGCCCGCGTCAAGATCACCAACGGCGAAGTCGCATTCGCGCGCGTGCGCGACCGCATCGACAGCCGCGTCAGCGCCATCAATGCCGACGCCGTCACGGGCCGCGACCGCAGGATTGCGATCGCCGGAACCGCACGCGTCGGCGAGCATCCGACCAGGTTCGACATCAAGGCGACCGCGCCGGCGCCGCCGATCGAGCGACAGACCATCCCGGTCGATTTCGCCATCGACATGCCCGACGTGTTGAAGTCGCAGCTCGCCGGCCATGCCGAGATGCGCCTCAACGGCGCGGTCGTGATGATCAACGGCGTCAACGGCACGCTCGGCGAAGGCGCCTTCAACGGCTGGGCCTCGGTCGACATCGCGAGCAAGCCGCTGGTGAAGGTCGATCTCGACTTCCGGCGGCTCGCGATTCCCCTGGCGAAATCGCCTGAGGGCGCGACCGGCCAGCCCTGGAGCGACGCACCGATCGACGTGTCCGGGCTCAACTATGTCGACGCGCAGATCAGGATCTCGGCCAGCGAAGCCGTGATCGGCGAGGCGCGTCTTGCACCGCTGGCGCTCGATGCAAAGCTCGCCGGCGGCATCCTGAAGGCAGGCACTGCGAATCTCGGCGCCTATGGCGGCCAGGTCTCGGGCGAGGTGATCCTGGATGCGACCAGCGGCGCGCCGAGCTTTGCGATGCATTCCGACCTCGTCGGCGTGCGCGCGCTGCCGCTGCTGCAAGGCCTTGCCGAATTCGACCGCATCGACGGCAAGCTGCAGGCCAAGCTCGCGCTGCGCAGCGCCGGCGCCAGTCAGCGCGCGCTGATGGCGAACATGCAGGGCACGGCCTTCGTCAATTTCCAGGACGGCGCCATCCGCGGCATCAATGTCGCGCAGATGATCCGCTCGCTGACGTCGGGCACGCTGTCGGGCTGGCAGGACAGCCAGAACTCCGGCCAGGAGCAGAGCAGAGAGCAGAGCACGGACCTGTCACAGCTCTCGGCCTCGTTCCGCATCGACAAGGGCCAGGCGGTGACGACCGACCTCAACCTGATCGGGCCGCTGGTGCGCGTCATCGGCGCGGGCACCATCGCACTCGACACCAAGATGATGGGCTTTCGCGTCGAGCCGAAACTGGTGATGACGACCGAAGGCCAGGGCCGCGCCTCCGAGCCGGTCGGCTTCGGCATTCCCGTGATGATCACCGGCGCATGGTCGCAGCCGCGGATCTACCCCGACATGGCCGGGATGCTCGACAATCCCGATGCCGCCTATGCCAAGCTGCGCGAGATGGGCAAGGGCCTGTTCGGGCCTGACGGCGCCGGGCTCGGCGGCATCCTGAACAGTTTCGGTCTCGGCGGCACTGCCCCGAGCGGCGGCAACGCCAATCCGCAAGCCCAGCAGCCAGGGCAAGGACAAGCACAAGGGCAGAACAACCTGCTCGGCGGCCAGCTGGGCGAGGCGATCGGCAATCTGATCCAGCAGGGGCTCTCGAGCGGCGCCGGCAACGGAACCGGCCGAAGCCGCAGCCTGCCCGGCGCGCCGACCACACCGGCGCCGCAGGCTTCGCCCGCCGCTCCGATCCAGAACCCGCCCGAGGCGCAGCAGGACAGCCAGCCGATGAACGACGTGATGCGGCAACTGTTCAATCGGTGATTGGCGGACCAGGGCGTCGCGCTCCGCGCGCAGCCGGAGACCCCCGCCTCGCCGATTTCTTCATCCGAACGGAGGAGGACATCTGCCGGCTGCGACAATTCACCGCCCTGCTGGCCGTCCGGGCGTTGTCCCGCGGGTAACCACACGCGCCCCTTGCCGGCTCCCTGCCGGTCCAAGGGCCCAAATTGTGGTAGAAAGCCGTGGGGCCCGTACGGCCCTTAGCGTCGGTCGCGGCGCGAGAGGATCCGGATGACGGGAGCGAAAGACAAGACCTGGTTTCTGCGCGAGGGCCTGTTCGCCAAATATGTCGCCTCCCTCGTCGGCCTCGTCGTGTTCGTGCTCGCCGTCAACGGCGCGATGGAGACCTGGATCTCCTATCGCGCCACCAAGACACAGCTGACCGACGGGCTCGAGGACAAGGCGCAAAGCGCGGCCCGGCGCATCGAACAGTCCGTCTCCGAGCTCGAGCGCCAGATCAGCTGGGTGACGACCGCCAGCCGGGACACGCTGGAGAAGCGTCGCACCGACTACACCCAGCTGCTGCAGCAGGTCTCCGTCGTCTCGCAGCTGTTCCAGCTCAACGGCGACGGCCGCGAGGTGCTGCGCGTCTCGCGCCAGTCGATCACGACCGGCAGCAATGCCGACCTCGCCCGCGACATTCGCTTCACCGAAGCGGTCGCCCGCGGCGTCAGCTATGCGCCCCCCTATTTCTCGGACCGCACCCCGTACATGTCGATCTCGGTGGCGCATTCCGGCTTCAATGCCGGCGTCACGGTGGCCGAGATCGATCTCAGCTTCCTCTCCGAGTTCCTGTCCGATGCGCAGGTCGGCAAGGCCGCCTTCGCCTATGTGGTCGACCCGCGCGGCCGCGTGCTGGCGACCTCGTCGAAGGGGCCCGATGTCGGCACGGATCTGTCGAAGCTGCCGCAGGTCGCGGCGGCGATCGCGCCCGGCCGCGAGGGCGACACGTCGGGCACCGACTTCAACGGCCATGCGGTGCTGTCGGCCGCGAGCACTGTGCCGAAGCTCGGCTGGAGCGTGTTGTTCGAGCAGCCGGCCACGCAGGCGCTGACGCCGATCCGCGACCAGCTGGTGCGCATCGCGCTCCTGATCGGCATGGGCCTTCTGGTCGCGATCCTCGCCGGCACGCTGCTGGCGCGCCGCATGATCATCCCGATCACGGCGCTGCGCGACGGCGCGCACAAGCTGGGCGAAGGCGATTTCAGCCACCGCATCGACGTGCACACCTCCGACGAGCTGGAGGAGCTCGCCGGCCAGTTCAACCGCATGGCCGGCCAGCTCCAGGAGACCTATACGAACCTCGAAACGAAGGTCCAGGAGCGCACCCGCGATCTCGCCCAGTCGATCAACGAGCTGAAGGTGCTGGAAGAGGTCGGCCGCGCGGTCTCGTCCTCGCTCGACCTCAACGCCGTGCTGCCGACGATCGCCGCCCGCGCGCTGGAGATCAGCCGCGCCGACGCGGTGCTGATCTACGGCCATGACGCCGCGCGGCGCAGCTTCAACCTGGTCGAGGCTGACGGCATCGACAAATCGGCCGGCGGCGCCCATGTCACCATCGGCGAAGGCGAGAACATCCTGAGCGATGCCGCGCGGAGCGGCGAGCCGATCGCGCTGCCCGACCTCGACCACGCCGCCGAGCAGCCGCTGCGCGACGTCGCGGTCGATGCCGGCTTCCATGCGGTGCTGGTGGTGCCGCTGGTCGACCAGCAGGGCACGCTCGGCGCGCTGGTGGTGCTGCGCCGGACCAGCGGCGCGTTCGAACCCAGCCTCACCGGCCTGATGCGCACCTTCGCCAACCAGGCCGTGCTGGCGATGCGCAATGCGCGCCTGTTCACCGAGGTCGATCACAAGAGCCACGCGCTGGAGACCGCGAACGAGACCGTGCGCGCCCAGGCCGACAAGCTCACCCAGCAGACCGAGCAGCTCAAGGACTGGAACAAGTCGCTCGAAGAGCGCGTCGCGACCCAGCTCAGCGAGATCGAGCGCATCCGCAAGCTCGAGCGCTTCCTGGCGCCGCAGGTGGCGCAGCTGATCGCCTCCTCGGACAGTCCGGAAGGCCTGCTCACCAGCCAGCGCCGCGAGGTGACCGTGGTGTTCTGCGACCTGCGCGGCTTCACTGCGTTCACGGAAGCGACCGAGCCGGAAGAGGCGATGAACGTGCTGCGCGAATATCACGCCGCGCTCGGCAAGCTGATCTTCAAATACGAGGGCACGCTCGACAAATATGCCGGCGACGGCGTGATGATCCTGTTCAACGCGCCGATCCAGTTCGAGGACCACACCGCACGCGCCGTGAAGATGGCGGTGGAGATGCGCGACACCATCGGCCCCCTGACCGAGCGCTGGCGCAACCGCGGGCACAGCCTCGGCTTCGGCATCGGCATCGCGCTCGGCTATGCCACGCTCGGCCAGGTCGGCTTCGAGCAGCGGCTGGAATATGCCGCGATCGGCAGCGTCACCAACCTCGCCTCCCGCCTGTGCAGCGAGGCCCACGCCAACCAGATCGTGGTCAGCCGCCGCGTCTACGGCATGGTCGAGCCCTGGGTCGAGGCGCGCGCGCTCGACGATCTCCAGCTCAAGGGATTCAATCACCCGGTGCTGGCGATGGAGATCCTGTCGTGGCGAGACCAAGTCGACAATGTCGTCGATGCGGCCGCCGCCCGGCGCAGAGGCTGACATCAACCACAAAACGCGAAAACAACCCCATGCACAGTAGGCAGGCCGCTGGGGAGCTTCGTGATTTTCCCGATTTGCTGATTTTCAGCAATTTTCTTTGACGCGTCGGGCAAAACACTGGCATGATGGCATCATCGGACGTTTGCGCCTGATCTCACCAAGCTCTGACGTGTTGCCTGTCGGGTCAGTCGATCCGCTCAGGCAACTGCGCTGTCGTTGATCTCACGGATCGCGCTGACGAGACGGACCACTTTGGCTTCGTCGAACAGGTGTTCCGGCCCCGTCGGCGCAATCGCGGTGAAGGGCGGTTCGTACAGCAAGGACGACCGCGTCGATGCCTGCCATTAAGATGGGTACATTGCGATTCGAGAATTCACGTCGGCCGGAGCCTCACGTCCCCCGCTTCGGCCCCATCGCCTCGAACCCTGCCTTCTGCTCGTCGCTCAGGTCCGCTTCGAAATCGTCGAGCGCATCGGCGACGCTGCCCACCGCCTGCTGCATCGTCTCGAGGCGCGCCCTCACGGCGGCGAGGCGGGCTTGCGGGGTCGCTTCCGTCTTCATCGGGCACGAGCTCAGCGTTTCCATCGTGCGCAGCGTGGTGCCCTGGAGCACGTCGAGCCGGGCGCGTCCGGTGTCGTCGAGCTTCAGCGTGACGGCCATGTCGTCGGCGGGCCATTGCTGCTGCACGAGCTGCTCGTACCGGCGCTGGGCCTGCACGTCGTAGCGGGGATCGTAGTCGGGATCGCAGGCGGCGGTCGCCTGCGCGTCCTTGGGCTGGGCCGAAGCCAGCGCCGCCTGGCGCTCCCTCGCCAGCGAATCGAGCTTTGCTTTCTGGCCGTCATCGAGGAGGTCGACGAATTTTGCCAGCGGCTGCGCCAGCGCGTCGGTGGCCTTGATCATCGCATCCAGACGGGCCTGCATCACGCCGAGGCGCTCCGCCGCAATCATCGGCGCCTGCGCCGGGCACGAGGCGCGGATGGTGTCGCGCGCCGTCGTCCAGGCGGACGCGAGCTCATCGAGCGCCGCGCGCTGCATCTCGTTCGGCTGCACCGTTGCGGCGATGCGGTCGACCGGCAAGCCGCCGGTGTCGCTGCTGTCGCAGACCGTCTCCGCCGACGGGACTCGCCGCGCCCGGCGGCCCTGCGGCGCGGTGTAGGCGGCGAGCTCGGGCGCCGCATAGGGCGCGAAGATCGCGGCGTAGATATCGCCATAGCCGTAGAGCGAGAGGCTGGTCGTATCGCCAAGGATGATTGCGGTGGTGAGATCGTCATGCGCGAACGGCCAGAACACCGGACCGATCCAGCCATAGCTGCCGTCAGGGTGGCGCCACCAGCCCTGCGGACGGCGGCCGCCGTGCCAGCCCGACAGCGCAGCCTGCGCCGTCATCGCCGCACGGACGACATAGGGATTGGCGGGCTGACCGCGCTCGCTGCCGCGCGGATCCTGCGATCTCAGCGCAGCGGAGCGATAACGATAGCGACCGCCTCGCACCGCCATGCGGGCATGGCGCAGGCGCGACAGGCCGATGATGTGACCGACGGCGAAGCGCGCAACGCCGAGCGGCCCGCCGCGCAGTCCGAACTGCGCTTGCGCGGTGTTGGGCAGCAGCACCGTCACAGCGACAAGGGCCGCGCCGGCAAGCGCCAGTCCCGAGCGCGATCTCGACAAGACCACTGACCTGACCACCGAGCCGATCACCGAGCCAAACACTTCTTGGCCCTCCTCCAGCGCCAAGCGCGCATCACGCCGCAGGGAGAAGACGCGCCGGGGAACCAAATGTTCCGCGGCGAGACGGCCAAAGCGTCGCAGATCCGTGAGGCGGCATCGCGGCAAGCGCGGTGCTTTACCTCGCCCCGCTTGCGGGGGGAGGCGAAGCAAGCCTCACTGCGCCCTTTGCGGCACCACGACGGTCTGGCCGGGATAGATCAGATTTGGATTGCGGATCTTTTCGCGGTTGGCGTTGAAGATCACCGCATAGCGGGCGCCGTCGCCATAGGCGAGGCGGCTCAGCGCCCAGAGGCTGTCGCCGCGGGTGATCACCCGGCTGCCACCGGATTCCGCCGTCGTCGTGCTGAGGAGGTCTGCGGGCGAGGCCGCTGCGACAGCCGCGGCCGGCGCCCTCGCCATGGATCTGGGTTTGGACGTGCCCATCATCCGGGGCCGGGCCGCGGACCGCTCCGGCACCGAAGCCTGGCGCGGCGTAGGCAGCGCCGCGACGACTTCGGGTTTGTCGTCGCGCTTCGCCTCGGGCTTCGCAACCGCCGCGACACGCGGAGGCGGCGGCGCGGCTTCGGCGATCGTCACCGGCATGGTCCGGCTGGATTGCGTGACGGTGCCATCGGGCGCCCTGGCGCGCAGCGCCAGCTCATAGCTGCCGGCCGGAAGCTTGGGCGGGGTCATCACGAACTGGCCCGACGCATCGGCCACCACGCTGTCGAGCGGCTGGCCGTCGCGCATCAGCTCTACCTTGGCACCAGGTGCGGCCTGCCCCGCAATGACGGCCGCCTCGCCGTGATCGTCGACGCGGGCAACGTCGAAACGTGGGCCGGTGTCAGCAACAGGCGGCTGCGGCTTGGCCGGCGCGACATCGGCCAGCGCCGCGACCTGCTTCTGGGTTTCCGCCAGCGCGCCTGCCTTCGGCGCCTCGGCCGGTGCGGGCGAGGCAGATGGCGAGGCTGGCGCAACCGCGGCGAGCTTGGATTCGTCGGCCTTCTGTTCGCTCCTGGACTCTGTCTTGGACTCGGTCTTGGATTCCGCCTTGGACTCTGCTTTCGGCTCGACCTTGGCTTCGGCCTTGGCCTGGGCTTTGGGCTCGGCCTTCACCTCAGGCTTGCTCTCGGGCTTCGCGACCGCGGCCACCTCGGTGCGCGTCCCGCCCGACAGCATGTGGCGGAGCTCGCCCGGGCCGATCACCAGCACGGCGCCGACCACCGCGAGCAGACAGAAGGCGCAGAATGCAATGAAGGCCTTGGATGCGGTGATCATCAGTCCTCAAACCCTGATCGAAACTCTGGGTCAAAAATCAACCCCGGCAAAGTGCGCCGTTTTGGCTGCGGCAGCAAGACGGTCGAAGGGATGAACCGGGCTGGTCCTTTCCGCGTCAAACGAGCGAAGCCGCCTCGAGTCCGTTCTTGAAGCCCGTTCTTGCCGTCCATTCTTGAAGCCCATTCTGGTAGCCCATTCTGGTAGCCCATTCCTGCAGTCCATTCCTGGCGGCCACTTTCAGGAATTCACCATGACCGCATTTTGCCGCGCTGCGCCATGGCTGGCGCTTGCCCTGACGCTCGCCGCCGCCCCCGCGCTTGCCGCCTCCGGCCCGCCGCCGGGGTTCGTCCTCACCGACGATGCCGACCTCGCCTTCACCTCGCCCGACGGCGCCACCAGGCTCGAGCAATACATGAAGGATAGCGGCGATTGGGACGTCAAATGGCAGGTCTGGGCACGCCGCGGCGAGCAGATGACGGAGCTGAAGCCGGAGCAGGGCTATGGCGCCGGCTTCCGCTTCACCAGCGACTCGCAATGGCTGGTGCGGATGCAGAAGACCGGCTCGGGCGAGCAGGATCTGTATCTCTACCATGTCGAGAACGGCGTCTTCGTCAACGCCACCAGGAAATCGCTCAGCGATCTCGCCTGGGCCTATTTCTACGGCCGGCCGGAGACGAAGCACTTCGCCAGGCTCGACTTCCACATCACGGCCAATCTCCTGAAGGGGACCGAAGAGGCCTATCGCTGGCTCGGCGTGAACTGGCCCGACAACCGCTATCTCGTGATCGGCCTCGCCGGCGAATACGACAAGCATCCGAAGAACACTGTCATGAAGGGGCTGGGCGGCTGGCGGTGCCGCTATGACCTCCGGACCGGGAAATTCGACGTGCCTGAGATCTTCGCCAAGCAGAATGCCCAAGCCCTGACATGGGAGGTGAAGCGGGAATGAAGGCGTCCCTCGAGCCGCGTCGCATTCCGAGTTCCCCAGGCGCTGCGCCAACTCCCTGATTTCGTTCCGATTCATAGTTCCCTAACCGTTACTGGTAACGGGGTCTTTTCCGTTTTGCTGCATCTTGGATCCCACGGGAGGACTGGGATGGGCGCATCGATACGATGGACCGCGCGACTGCGCGCGCTGCTTCGCCGTTGGCGGGGCGCACCGCTGACGTGGCTGATCGTCGGCGGCTTCGTGTTGATGGCAGCGATGGCCATCGGCACCGGGCTGACCGTCGACCGCTTCCGCCAGAACGCGATCGCGAGCGGCCGTGACGGCCTGGAAAGCTCCGTCCGTCTGCTCGCCCGCCATTTCGACCGCGAGTTCGAGGATTTTGCGGTGCTCCAGAAGAGCATCATCGCGGAACTCGAAAGCCATGGCATCGATTCCCCCGACGTCTTCCGCAGCGAGATGGCGACGCTCGCCGTGCACGAGGTGCTGCGCGCCAAGGCCAGCGGCTGGTCCGACGTCGCCGGCGCCAACGTGTTCGATTCCAACGGCGTGCTGATCAACTCGTCGAAGCGCTGGCCCGTTGCCGACATCTCGGTGTCGGATCGCGGCTATTTCATCAGGCTCAAGACCGATCCGGCCGCGCAGGAAGAGGTCGAGGTCGTGCCGGGCCGGTTTGGCGTCGGACCGGCGATCGTGTTCGCCCGGCGCGTCTCCGGACCGCATGGCGAGTTTCTCGGCGTGGTATCGCGGGCGATTACGCCGGAGCAGCTCGAATCCTTCTTCGCCTCGACCGGCCTCGGCGAGGATTCCTCGATCGCGATGCACCACCAGAACGGCCAGCTGCTGGCGCGGATCCCGCATGTCGACGACATGATCGGGCAGAACTACCGCACCGGCTCGCCCGAGCAGAGGGCCGTGTTCGAGCGCAGCTTCGTCACGACCGAGCTCGCCAGCCCGATCGACGGCAAGGACCGCATCGTCGCCTCGCGCATGCTGACCGGCGAGCCGCTGGTCGTGGTCGCCACCAAATCGCTGGACGCGACGCTCGCCACCTGGCGCACCCAAACCAGGTTCTTCATCACTGTCGCCGTGCTGTCGATCGGCCTTCTCGTGCTCACGCTGTTCCTGATCTTCCGCCAGGTGACGTACCGGCTCTCGCTGGAGAAGCAGCGGCTCGACACCGCGATGAACACGATGACGCAGGGCCTGTTGATGTTCGACCAGGACGAGCGGCTCATCGTCTGCAACAGGCGCTACATCGACATGTACCGGCTCTCGACCGCGGTGGTGAAGCCGGGCGCCCATTTCCGCGACGTGATCCAGCATCGCGCCGACACCGGCTCGTTCGACGGCGACGTCGATTCCTATTGCGACGCAATCCTGGACAGCGTCGGGCGCATCCAGAGCAACATCGTCGAGACCTCCGACGGCCGCCTGATCGAGATCAAGAACCAGCCGGGTGCGGCCGGCGGCTGGCTCGCCACCCATGACGACGTCACCGAGCGCATCCGCGCCGACGAGCGCATCGCGCACATGGCCCATTATGATGCCCTCACCGACCTGCCCAACCGCGTGCTGATGCGCGGCCATCTGGAGCGCCGCGTCGCCGAGCTCAGCCACGGCAAGCCGTTTGCGATCCTCTATATCGACGTCGACGAGTTCAAGGGCGTCAACGATTCGCTGGGACACGAGGTCGGCGACGAATTGCTGCGCCAGGTCGCGAGCCGCCTGCGCGCCTGCGTCAGCGGCAACGACCTGGTGGCGCGTCTCGGGGGCGACGAGTTCGCGATCGTCAAGGCCGGCACCTGCGACCAGGCCGAGCTGTCCGTGCTGGCGGAACGGATCCTGGCGTCGCTGCGCACGCCCGTCGACTGCAAGGGCCAGGATATCACGACCGATGCCAGCATCGGCATCGCGATCGCGCCCGATCACGGCGACAATCTCGAAGACCTGCTCAAGCGCGCCGATCTGGCGATGTACGCCGCGAAGACCGAGGGCCGCGGCACCTTCCGCATCTTCGTGAGCGAATACGACGCCAGGGCGCGGCAGCGCCGCCAGCTCGAGCTCGATCTGCGCCAGGCGCTGCCCCGCGGCGAGTTCGAGGTGCACTACCAGCCGCTGGTCGATCTCTCCGCCAACATCGTCTCCGGCTGCGAGGCGCTGCTGCGCTGGCGCCATCCCGAGCGCGGCATGGTCTCGCCCGCGGACTTCATTCCGGTTGCCGAGGACACCGGCCTGATCGGCGAGATCGGCGAATGGGTGCTGAAGCAGGCCTGCACCGAAGCGGCCTCCTGGCCCGGCGACATCCACATCGCGGTCAACGTCTCGCCGGTGCAGTTCCGCTCCAAGACGCTGGCACTGAAGGTTGCCTCGGCGCTCGCCGAGTCGGGCCTGGCGCCGGGACGGCTCGAGCTCGAGATCACCGAAACCGTGCTGATCCGCGACGACGAGGAGGCGCTGACCATCCTGCAGCAGCTGCGCGAGCTCGGCGTGCGCATCGCGCTCGACGATTTCGGCACCGGCTATTCGTCGCTGAGCTATCTGCACCGCTTCCCGTTCGACAAGATCAAGATCGATCGCAGCTTCATCAGCGACATCGGCGAGCCCGCGGATTCCTCGCCGATCGTCCAGGCCGTGGTGCACATGGCCGCCGCCCGCCACATGGCGACGACGGCGGAAGGCGTCGAGACGGAAGCCCAGCGCGAGGTGCTGCGCCGGCTCGGATGCAGCCAGATGCAGGGCTGGCTGTTCAGCCCTGCAGTGCCGGCGGCGAAGCTGAAGCAATTGCTGTCGAAGCAGGCCGCGGCGGCTTGAACCGCCCACGCCATTTCGGAAAAAGATAGTCTCGCTTCTGGCGCCCGCGGACTTTGGGGTCGGGACCATGCTTGGCGCGTCCCGCCCGTCCGTGCGCGTCACGATATGGACCAGAGCGACGAGCGCTGGCCGCAAAAACATATCGGCTGACGCTACAATCCTAATACGTAATGATGGCTTCCATATCGTGAAAAGCGAAACGTTTCCGAGTGTGACGCGGCCGCTACATTATGACGCACCGTCACGTGCTAACCATTGATCCAGCCGCTGATCCGCGACGACTTGATCTATTTCCGAAATCGCCGACTGGGAGCACGCGAATGAGAAATTACTTGAAGACGTATGTTGCGAGCGCCGTTGCGTTGCTGGCCGTCAGTGCCGCGCCGGCCATGGCGGCGGACATGGCGATGAAGGCGCCGCCAATGGTTGCGCAGCTCCCGAGCTGGACCGGGTTCTACATCGGCATCAACGGCGGCGGCGCCTGGGGCACCACGGGTACGAGCGCGAGCGACGTCGGTCCGGATGGCTTCTTCGCATTCGCCAACATCCCGGCGGTGGTCGCCGGCGCCACGCGGAGCTTCGACAACTCGGGCGGCTTGGCGGGCGGTCAGATCGGTTATCTCTTCCAGTCGGGCAAGGGCATCTTCGGCATCGAGGCGAGCTTCGACTGGGCCAATTTCAATGGTTCGACGAGCAACGGCCCGACCGTGTACCCGGTGACGCCGGGCTCGACTTTCGCGTGGAATCTGCACGCCAGCTCGGACTTCCTTGCCACCTTCACCGGTCGCGTCGGCTACGACATGGGATCCTGGTACCCGTACGTCACCGGCGGCGCGGCGGTCGCTCACCTCAAATACTCGGCCAATTTCATCGACACGTTCTATCCGACCAACGTGACGAACTCGTTCAGCAAGGACGCGGTCGGCTGGGTCGTCGGCCTCGGCGCAGAATGGCGTGTGGCGGACCACTGGATGCTGCGCGGCGAATATCTCTACATGGACTTCGACAGCTTTGGCGGCAACGGCACCATCGCCTGTACGCCCGGCGTCGGCGCTTGCGGCGCGAACACCACGACCTTCAATTACAGTGCGAAGTTCAGGGAGAACGTCGGTCGCCTCGCGCTCAGCTATCGCTTCTGACGCATCGTTTCCACGGCTACCCATTGAATCCTGGGCCGTTGCCAGCAACGGCCCAGGATTTTTATTGCGTGTGATCAGGGCTCGTCGGTATCGCCGACCAATTCGCGAAGCTGCTCGATGTCGACAATCGAGCCTTCGAACGTCGAGACGACGGGCTCGAGCGATTCATCGTCGCTGAGCAGCCTGTCGACCGTGCTCACGGCATCCAGCGCACTGCGCGCGACGACGGTCAGCGATCCAGCTTTGACGAGAAAGGGCAATCGCTACTCCGGCGTCCGCTTTTGCATCGGGAATTTCTCCAGGGCATCGTGCCCCCGCGAACCATAACCCGCCCGATCAAGTCGCAACACATTGTTTTCGCGGAAGTATTTTACTCATGACCCGATTTTTGCGGATCATGGGGAACTTTAGCCAAATGAGTAAATTGAGTAGTTCACTCACCTCGTTATAGCGAGAAAGGGCTATGCAGGACCTCCGCGGAGATCGTCTCCAGATCATGCTCACCCCGGAAGAGCTTTCGCTCGTCGACGATTTCAGATTCAGACACCGCATGCCGACCCGGGCGGCCGCAATTCGGGAATTGCTGAGGCTGGGACTCGCTGCAAAACCGATCCGGGCCGACGGCAGCCGCTCCAGCCATTACGGCCTGTTCGACCGCGGGCCGGATGGACACAAGCCCGGCGGCGATCGCAGTCAGGAGCCGGAGTGAATGAGGAAACGTGATCTTGCATTCGCGCGGCGTTTCCATATCTCAACGGCATGATGAAGCTCACACGCATTCAGGACCACGCCATTCAGGCGCTCATGGCCGGCATCGTCGGCGCCGAGACGTTCGATCACGTCTTCGCGGGCATTCGCTTCGATGAAGTCGAGGGCACCATGCTCTACGCCTTCGCCAGGAACGAGGACGTCGCATCCGACATCGAGGACAGCTACTCGCCGCTCATCGCCGCCGTCGCTTCGCGTGTGCTGAACAAGCAGGTCGACGTCGTCGTCGTGATGCCGAAAGTCCTGCAATGAGGTTCTGAAATAACGTCTTGACGCAACTCACCGGCTGCATGGTCCCGGGCGTGACCTCGCGATGAAACCACGCTACCCTCTTGTCACAAGAACAAGAGGAAACGCCAATCGTGTACGACTACATTATCGTGGGCGGCGGCTCGGCGGGGTCCGTGCTGGCCCACCGGCTCTCCGCCAGGAGCGCCAACAAGGTCCTGCTGTGCGAAGCCGGACAGGACACACCACCCGGCAACGAGCCGGCCGAGATCAGGGACAGCTATCCGGGCACCGCCTATTTCGATCCGCGCTTCCACTGGACCGAGCTCAAGGTCACGACCCAGGTCGTCAGCCACAACAATCCGAACGAAAGCCGCCCGCCCTTGCGCAAATACGAGCAGGCCCGCGTGCTAGGCGGCGGCTCCTCGATCAACGGCCAGATGGCCAACCGCGGCGCACCGACGGATTACGATGAATGGCAGGCGCGCGGCGCCGAGGGCTGGTCGTGGGCCGACGTGCTGCCCTTCTTCAAGAAAGTGGAACGCGACCTCGATTTCGACGGGCCGTATCACGGCAAGGACGGCCGCATTCCCGTGCGCAGAATTCCCAGGGAGCACTGGACGAAGCATTCCCAGGCGTTCGCCGATGCCTTCCAGCAGGCCGGCCATCGATATCTGCCCGACCAGAACGGCGAGTTCGTCGACGGCTTTTTTCCGGTGACGCATTCCAACCAGGCCGAGCAGCGCGTCTCGGCCGCAATGGGTTATCTCGACCGCGACACCCGCAAGCGCGCCAACCTCACGATCTCCACCAACACGCAGGTGAGGGAGCTGCTGTTCGAAGGCACGCAATGCATCGGCGTGAAGGCGTTGATCGACGGACGCGAGCAGGAATTCCGGGGACGCGAGATCATCCTCTCCTCCGGCGCGATCCATTCGCCCGCGCATCTCTTGCGCGCCGGCATCGGCCCGGTCGGCCATCTCAAGGATCTGGGCATTCCGGTCTTGATGGGGCTCGCAGGCGTCGGCCAGCGCCTAATGGATCATCCCTCGATCTCGCTGTCGTCCTTCGTCCGTCGCGGCGCGCGCATGACCGACAATGAGCATACGCGGCGGCACATGCAGCTTGGCCTGCGTTACTCGTCAGGCCTCGAAGGCGTGCCGAAGGGGGACATGTTCGTCGTGTTGCTCTCCAAATCGGCCTGGCATGCCGTCGGCGCGCAGATCGGCTCGCTGCTGACCTTCGTCAACAAGACCTATTCCGAGACCGGACAGGTCAAGCTCGCCTCGCGCGATCCCACGACCGAGCCGGTCGTCGAGTTCAACCTCTTGTCCGACCGGCGCGACCTCGAGCGGCTGATGAGCGGCTTCCGCAAGATGGCGGCCATCCAGATGAGCGACATCGTGAAGAAGGTGACGGACAAGCCTTTCCCGGCCGCCTACACCGACAAGGTGCGCAAGATCGGCGTGGTCAACACCCGGAACAAGATCCTGACCAAGATCGCCGCGACACTGATGGATGGACCGGCGGCGCTACGCCACTATCTGATCGACAATTTCGTGGTCGAAGGTTTTACCTTCGACGATGTCATCAACAACGACGAGGCGCTGGAAGCCTTCGTGCGCAAGGCCACCATCGGCGTGTGGCACGCCTCCTGCTCGTGCCGCATGGGCCGGGCCGACGATCCGATGGCGGTGGTGGACACGGAGGGCCGCGTCAAAGGCATTCAGGGCCTGCGCGTCGTCGACGCCTCGATCTTCCCGGTGGTGCCGTGCGCCAACACCAATTTTCCGGTGCTGATGTCGGCGGAGAAGATCGCGGCATCGATGGTGCAATGATCGCGGCGGGACGAGGTCCGGAAACCGATGGCAAGTCCAAACCGAACCTCAAACCGCGGACTTGCGCCTCGGGCAAAGCCGGCGATGGGATGGCGTGACGGCGCGATAAGGCGAAAGCTTACATCCGAGGCTTGGCCGCATGCACTTCGACAATCTCGGCGTCAGGATGGCTGACGATGGTTGCGAACATGATGCCGCTGATGATGAGCGACCAGGCGGTGTCCCAATAAATCCAAAACACTTTCCAGCCTCCGTTTTGCCAGCCTCCGCTGCGACGTCCTCCGCCAGCAAGACCGGGGTAACGGCAGGAGGAGGCGGCCGTTCCTTGGCGATCCCACAGGCAGGCCTGCGGCTAGTGCAGGAGCAGACGAAGCTTAGCGCTATCAGGCGTTGGTCGGCGAGACCTTGCGACCGGTTTGACCGTGTGGCGCTTTGCCACGACAAACGCATCTCCAAAACCCTGTGAACGAGTTCATAGAGCGGTCGCATTTTGCGGTGCACGATGGTCGGCGCGCCTTGGGCGCATCGAACCTTCGACCCACGGATTGGCCCGATGCGGAAGCAACTCGTCGCCTGGACCATCGTGACCTCGGCTCTGGTCGCCGTCGCCGTGTGGACCGTGCTCGGCCCGCCCGATCACGCGGCCGGCCCGCATCTGCCTTCGCGCGACCTGACGGCGTCGATGCGGTAACGATCGATCCAATTTCGGCATCGATCAATCCCATCTGAAATTTGGTGCCCGACGGCACGAGCCGCTATCCTTCGTCGCAAAACGACAACGCCACACCGGCAGGAGGACGTCCTTGACCAGACCGACACGCCTCGCATCGCGCGCCGCGATCGCCACCACTCTCTTCACCGCTCTCGTCACCTCTGTTGCCCTCGTTTCCGGAGTCCGTGCCGGCATGGCCGAAACCTTCGCCTATGTCGGCAATGCCGACTCCAACGACATCAGCGTGTTCAAGATCGCCGACAACGGCGAGATGACGCCGGTGCAGACCGCCGCCTTCACCGGCGTCGACAAGCCCGGCGCCTCGACGCCGCTCGCGATCACGCCCGACCATCGCGTGCTGATTGCCGGCGTCCGCTCGCAGCCGTTCCAGGCGGTGAGCTTTGCGATCGATCCCAAGACCGGCCAGCTCAGCCCTATCGGCAACGGGCCGCTCGCCGACAGCATGGCCAACATCGCAGTCGACCGCGGCGGCAAGGTGTTGTTCAGCGCCTCCTATGGCGGCAACAAGGTCGCGCTGAATCCGCTTTCACCGAACGGCGTCGTCGCCGAGCCGAAGCAGGTGATCCCGACCGGGCTCAACGCGCACGCCTTCCTGCCCTCGCCCGACAATCGTTTCGTGTTCGCGACCAATCTCGGCTCGGACCAGGTGCTGAGCTTCGCGTTCGATGCCGCCGCGGGCACGCTGACGCCGAGCGATCCGCCCGCGATCAAGACGCCGGAGAAATCCGGGCCGCGGCACTTCGTCTTCCATCCCAACGGCAAGTTCGTCTATCTCATCCACGAGCTGAACGGCGACGTCGCGGCGTACAGCTATGAGGCCAGAAGCGGGGCCTGGGGCGAGATCCAGCGCACCACGGCACTGCCTGAGGGCTTCACCGGCAAGCCCTGGGCCGCCGACATCCACATCACCCCGGACGGCCGCTTTCTCTACGCCTCCGAGCGCACCACCAACACGCTCACGGCCTACAAGGTGGATGCGACCAGCGGCAAGCTGACCACGATCGGCAGCGTGCCGACCGAGAAGCAGCCGCGCGGCTTCAACATCGATCCGACCGGCCGCTACCTCGCCGCGGTCGGCGAACTCTCCGACGGCATGACGGTCTACGCCATCGACCAGACCAGCGGCGCGCTGGCGAAGCTGAAATCCTACGCCACCGGCAAGAAGCCGAACTGGGTGGAGTTTTTGACGCTGAAGTGAGGGATTGGGGCGGTTGACCTAAGTAAACATCCGGAATTTCGCGGGGGCGGCCTTGGCGTCATATCACTGCCGATGGACCGTCATATTGTCTTCAAGTGCCCCCAGACCGGCATGAACGTGCAGCATCGGCTTGGCGACGAGCCTACCGATCGCACGCACGTGCCGGTATCCTGTCCGGCCTGCACGCGCCTGCATCTGATCGATCGGTTGAGCGGCAAGCTGCTCGGCGAGCGCCGGACCTGACGGATCGCTACGGCCTCGCGGCCACCTGCGCCGAGACGTCTTCGACGTGATGCAGCAGATAGACCAAATGGCCGGCGGCATCGTGGATCGGCGAGTTGATCGGCTGCCAATGGCGCTCGACGAAAGTACCGCTCGGATCCCGAATGTCGTAGCGCTGGACCTTCATGGCTGGCGCCGGTGTTGTTCCAAGGGCGTCGTGTCGGCACCTGATGCAGCCGAGTTCAGCAGCGCCAGTTGACGCTTCGCTGAAGCCAGCAGGGCGCGCACGGTGTGCTGGACTGTTGTGTCGGTCGCTTCATTGAGCAACCGCTCGAAATGAACGATGTTCTGCTCGCAAACGAACCTTTGCATCCCACCCGACCATGAGCTGTGGAGCCGCGATGCCGCGCTACTCCGGATTGTAGCTCCATATAGCCGGTTCCAGCAGATGAGAAGACCGTGATTGCCGCACCGACCTCGCCGAGTTCGGCGCGCGGCCTGGTCGGCAGCGAACCCGATTTCCATTCCCGCGACTAATCAAGGACTTGCCGCAGCAGCGCGCGGCGGCACGGCGATCCTGCCTCGGGACAACGCTGCCGTAGTCCGCACCGCTGCCATCTGCTATCGATTGGAGGCATAGCCCCGTGGAATTTCCGATGCGTCATTTACCCCGTGCCGTCGTCCGAAGCCTGTGTCCCGCAGCCGTCGCCGGAGTGCTCGTCTTCGGCGCATATCCGGCCGGAGCTGCCGATGACGACGCGCCGAAGGGGCCTGCGGTCACGGTGCTGAAGGCGGCAAAGTCCTGCTTCTCCGACATCGTCGAGGCCACCGGCTCGATCATCGCGCGCGAGGAAACCTCGGTGCGGCCCGAACGTCCGGGGCTGAAGGTGACGGAAGTGCTGGCGGAAGCGGGCGAGACCACGACGGCCGGCCAGGTTCTGGCGCGGCTGGCGCTGCCCGAAGGCGGCACGCTTCAGGTCACCGCGCCCGTGGCGGGCGTCATTGCGACTTCGACCGCGCAGATCGGCGCGCCTGCCTCGGCCAAGGGCGAGGCGCTGTTCACCATCGTGGCGCGCAGCGAATACGACCTCGTCGGCCTGGTCGCGACCAATGACGTCAGGAAGCTCGCAGTCAACCAGCCGGTCACCGTGCGCATTGCCGGTGCCGGCGATATCGACGGCAAGGTGCGCCGCATCGGTCCGACCGTCGAGCCGAACATCCAGCAGGGCATGGTCTATATCGGCATCTCCTCGCAGAAGCGGTTGCTGCTGAATGCGAGCGGCCGCGCGCTGATCAAGACCGGGCAGAGCTGCAACGTCGCGGTGCCGCTGACCGCCGTGCAATATTCATCCGCCGGCACCGTGGTGCAGGTGATCCGCCGCAATCGCGTCGAGACCAAGCGCGTCGAGATCGGCTTGATGTCGGGCGGCAATATCGAGGTGCGCGACGGCCTCAACGAAGGCGATATCGTCGTCGCCCGCGCCGGCGCGCTCTTGCGCGAGGGCGATCCGGTGCGCCCGGTGATGGCCGCGGAAGCCGCGAAGTAGGTCTCTCGTGTCCCGGACGCGCAGCAGCCGCGTAACGCTGCCGCGCAGCGCCGCGACCCATCTCTCCCGAACGAGAGGCTCAAAGGAATGGGCCCCGGCTCAGCGTCGCATCATTGCATGATGCGCCGCGTCCGGGGCACGAGACTTCGCAATCCTTCGGAAAAACTAGCCGCCGGCCCGGTCGAAGTGCACGTCTTCGAGCAGCGAGGACGACACCGTCGGCACCTGGTCGCCTTCGGAGGCGCGGGCGATGGCGACGCGGGTCTTGTTGAAGACGCTCTCGGCACTGCCCTGCGCATTGAGATTGTTGAGGAGCTCGCCGACCAGCGTCGAATGCTCGCCCTTGCCGTCGTCGACGACCTTGCCGGGCGAAGCCGAGGAGAGGATCAGCGCGTTGTCGGGCGTGCCGATCGGCGCGAGACCGTGCGAATAGGAGCGGAAGCGACGCTCATAGGGATTGCGACGCGACGCATCGACCACGACGAGCTTGGCCTTGGCGCCCCGATCCTTCATCATCTCGAGCACGCCCTCGATCGAAACGCCCTGACGGCGAACGTCGCTCTCCTTCCAGATCACGGCATCGACCGGCAGCATGTAGCTCTCGCGGCCGGCCTGCACGCCGTAGCCGCCGAAGAACAGCATGACGACGGTGTCGTGCTTGATCCGGGACTTCAGGCGGTTGACGGCGCGGACCATGTCGTCCCTGCTCGCGTCTTCCACCATGTCGACGTCAAAACCGTTCTTGCGCAGCGACGACGACAGCGCGCGTGCGTCGTTGATCGACTGCGTCAGCGGCGCATTGGCGTCGGGATAATGACCATTGCCGATGACGAGCGCGAGACGCGAGGTCTGGCCGACCGAGCCCGTGACCTGGTCGGTCGAAACGGCCTTGGCGGCGTCGAGCGCGCGCATGTTGAGGGCAGCATGGGCGCCGATCGCCAGCGACACCGTGCCGATGAGGGCTGCGGCGAGGGCAATCGAGCGTCTGGAAATGTCGAGCTGCCTTACATTCATCTCGGTTCATTCCTGTCAGTGCCAAAGGCCTGCCAAGCGCGCGCACACTGTTTGAGTAGCGCGATGGCGTCTCTAGGTTTGAGGGATTGGCCGGGGAGTGCCCCCGAATTGCGCGCAATTTGCGGCGCCGCACCAAATAAACCCTTAACCTGAGATCACCGGCCGGGCAATAGATCGTCAAAAATTTGGTATAAGCCGATGAATTTATTAGTTAATTTCCATGTCCAGATTTCTCCTTTTTTGGTATTCCCGTAGGCTTCCGGGGGGCGATCAAGCAGCTTCCGTGCCGGGTTTTTATGTGACCTTAGTCACGTTTTTATTTCCCGCGAATCCGGGTAGCTTTTTCAACGACTTGCAGGGGGTGGGTCCTCGCCTGGCCCCTGCGAAAGTCCCCCGCGACCAGGTATTTCATGAGCTTTCATTATTTCGCAGGTGCCGCGTGCCGGGCGCTGACGGCGCGGAAAGACGGCCCCTCGCTTTACGACGTCTGCGATCCCGTCTTGTCCGGTCCGTCCAGCGGCGATCCGCATCTGGCCAAGTTCTACAAGACCGCGCTCGGCAATCCCGCGCTGCGGGTGCTGCTGCGCCGGGCCGGCCTCCCCGAGCTGCGCGACGAGGCCAAGCTCGCTCGGCTGCGCGCGGCTTTGGTCCGTGCTCGCGATGACGCAGAACCCGACTGGGCCGCGGTCGGCGCACCCATCGCCGAACTCGTCGACACCATCGCGCTCGACCATCCCAAACCGCCGCCGGCGATGTTCACCGGCTCCGCGCCGTCGCAGGCACAGATCGACGGCGTCATCCGCGACTGCGCACAGCATCTGATCGGCTCCTATCGCAAGAACGGCTTCCTGCCGACCTATGCGGCCTTCAACCTGATCGGCGATCCTGACGTCCGCGGGCGCGAGCTGATCATGGCGCTCACGGGATTGAATGCGCGCGGCTACAAGAACTCCTCGCTGTTGTTCAACCTCGCCCGCGTCTTCATCGCGCGCTCGCCTGCGCGCGCCGTGGTCAATCCGCCCTGGCGCGGGATTGCCGAGCCGATGTGGGAGCCGGTGCAGATCCGCCATCGCTCGGCCTATTACGACGCGTTCTTCATCGAGGCGCTGCTGAGCTACGTCGAGACCGGGCTGGCTTCGCCTGAAGACAAGACAGCGGCGGAGCGCGCGATCGCCGACATGGTCGATTTCTGCGTCAATATCAGCCGCGAAGAGGTCGAGGGCAGCGGCGGCACGCGCTTCAACGTCATCACCGCGCTGGCGCCGGCGCCGCATCCGCGCTTCTCGCGCTATTTCGCCCAGATCAAGCAGGACCTCGGCTTCGGCGTCTACGTGCCCGACTGCGACACCACGGCCTGCTCGATCTCGGCGGCGACGCAGGCCGGCTGCACCGATCCGATCATCGACCAGCCGCTGCTGGATTTCTATGCGGGCTACCAGGTGCATGCCGGCGTCAACGAGCCGCGCGTCACGGTGCCGCTCAACGACCACATCGACTACGAAGGCGGCGTTGCGACCTGGATCGACAACCTCAAAGGCGAGCGCCCGTACGGCAACGATCTCGATCCGACGCTCAACCTCGACATTCTCGAGGTGAGCTTTCGCAATCTGGCGCGCTGGAAAATTCTGGAGACGCCGGCGCGGCTCGCGACCGTGCACCGCATCATCGGCTTCCAGAAGCGGCTGGCGGCGAGCGGCGCCTTCGCCAATCCGCGCTCGCACATCTACTATCTGCCCGAGCTCTACAGCGCCTATTTCGGGCGCTGCTATGCGGCCTTCCTCGCGCTGCCGCTCAGCGCGCAGGCCGCGATCGATCCCTCCGGCGATTTCGATTTCATCCGCCATCGCGTGCTGTCCTACGTCAAGGGCGAGCTGATGGCGGCTGAGATGAACGTGTTCGACGCCGCGCTGGCGCTGATCGCGCTCGGCCACCTCGGCGCCGACCCGCGCGCCTTCGCGCCGGCGCTGAACGTGATCGTCGCGGCCGGCGGCGAAGGCGGCCGCCGCGGCCCGTTCCGCGCCTATGAATGGAACAAGATGAAGACCCCGACGCGGATCCTGGTCGGCGGGCCGGAGGTGACGTCGGCGTTCGTGCTGATGGGGTTGGCGGTGGCGAAGCGGGCGATGGCGCGGGGGTGAGATTGGCTCTCGTGCCCCGACGCAGCGCAGCGCCGCTTCGGCGGTGCGCTGCACGAGCGGTGTTCGACCAATGACGGGAAGTTGAAAGCCTGCGTGTTCGGCATATGCTGGCCGAGAGGCCAAAAGCCGACCACAATTGCGCGCCTCTATCGAGATTTCATTACACGCGGACCGGCATGTTGCGAAAATTCCTGATTGCGCTGTCTCTGCTCGGTCTGCCGTCGCTGGTGCAGGCCGCCGACATCACCGGCACCGCGAAGATCCGCGACGGCGATTCCGTCATGATCGGCAACACGCGGATCCGGCTTGGCGGCATCGACGCACCCCAGGTCGATCAGCTCTGCCTCAACACCAAGAGCGAGCGCTGGACCTGCGGCGTCGCCGCGCGCGACGAGCTCGCCAAATACACCGAAGGCAAAAACTGGGTCTGTCATGCCCGCTCGGTCGACCGGCGCGGCCGCACCGTGGCGCGTTGCGAGGTGGGCGGCGAGGACATCCAGAAATGGCTGGTGCGCAGCGGCTGGGCGCTGGCCTTTGTCCGCCTCTCGAAGGACTACGAGGCGGACGAAGCCGCCGCGCGTGCGGCAAAGGCCGGCATGTGGCAGGGTGCCTTCATCGCCCCCTGGGACTGGCGCGTGCGCAACAAGAAGACCGCGATCCTCGGCGCCACCAAGCCGCCCGCGGGCGCCCATGCGGTACTGCTCGCCTCGGCCTCCGGGCCGGTCGCGCCCTCGCCGGACTGCACCATCAAGGGCAACGTCAACTCGTCCGGGGAGTGCATCTACCACACCCGGACCAGCCGCTGGTACACCCAGATCAAGATGAAGATCAGCAAGGGCACCCGCTGGTTCTGTTCGGTCGAGGAAGCGGAGGCCGCCGGCTGCCGCGAGACCAAGAGATAGAGCATGGTCCGGACCCGAAGGGCCGCGTTGACGCAAAGTGTGGCGCAGTTTTCCGACAAGACCATGCTCAAAACAAAAAGCCGCCCCAGACCTGCGTTTTGTGCGCTTTTCTCAGGCCTCGCCGCCGCGTAAAAGTGTTGTTACAGCGACCCACCAGACAGTCTTCACGACACAAGGAAGATAGCAATGACCGTTCGCGCGGGCCGGGAATTTCTGGCCATCCCCGGGCCCACCACGATGCCCGACGCGGTGCTGCAGGCGATGCATCGTCCGGCGATCGACATCTACTCCAACGAGATGCTCGACCTGACCGAGAGCCTGCTCCGCGACATCTCGAAACTGTTTTCGACCAAGGGCAAGTCCTACATCTACATCGCCAACGGCCACGGCGCCTGGGAAGCCGCGCTGAGCAACGTGCTGTCGCGCGGCGACAAGGTGCTGGTGCTGGAGAGCGGACGCTTTGCGATCGGCTGGGGCAATGCAGCAGCCTTGATGGGCGCCGAGGTCGAGGTGCTCAAGGGCGACTGGCGCCGCGCGGTGCGGCCGCATGAGGTCGAGGAGCGGCTGCGCCGCGACACCGAGCACAGGATCAAGGCCGTCGTCGTCGTCCAGATCGACACCGCCTCGGGCGTGCAGAACGACATCGAGGCGATCGGCAAGGCGATCAAGGCGGCCGGCCATCCCGCACTCTACATGGTCGACACCGTCGCCTCGCTCGGCTGCATGCCGTTCGAGATGGACAAATGGGGCGTCGACGTCGCGATGTCCGGCTCGCAGAAGGGCCTGATGACACCGCCCGGTCTCGGCTTCGTGGCCGCCAGCGCGCGCGCACAGGAAGTCCACAGGAAGGCGAACATGTCGACGCCCTATTGGAGCTGGAGCGAGCGCGAAGGCACCGAGAATTATCGCAAATATGCCGGTACGGCGCCGGTGCATCTCTTGTTCGCGTTGCGCAAGGCGATCGACATGCTGCACGAGGAAGGGCTGGAGAATGCGTTCCGCCGCCACGCGTTGCTCGGCGAAGCCACGCGCCGCGCGGTCGGTGCATGGACGGAGGGCCAGGTGCTCGGCTTCAACGTCGCCGAAGCCAGCGAGCGCTCCAACACCGTGACCACGGTGACCATGACCACCGGCCACGATCCCGCGTTGCTGCAACGCTATTGCAAGGAAAAATGCGGCGTCGTGCTCGGCACCGGCATCGGCGACCTCTCGGGACAAGCCTTCCGCATCGCCCATATGGGCCATGTCAACGCGCCGATGCTGCTCGGCACGCTCGGCGTCATCGAGGTCGGCCTCAACGCGCTCAAGATCCCGCACGGCAAGGGCGGGCTCGAGGCGGCGGTCTCGTATCTCGGCGAGCAAGTCGGGGCGTAGGGCACTCAGGCATCGGCCAGCCCCCGCGGGCCGGGCCGATGCCGTTATTGTAGCCGATATGCGGCTACCTGCGCCTTCAGCTCGTTCAGCGATGCCAGCGGCTCGTTGGGGTCGACGCGATATTCCCCGCTTCTCAGCCATTGCAGCACCTTCGCATCCACCACGGGCGAATGGTGGATGACGTCGCCGTAATTGCTCAAGTCGTGCGTCACCGCCTTGATCGCGCGGAAATCGTGCAGGCGTACGTTGGGAAGCCGCGTCAGGCGTCGCGCAATCCGTGCGGTGAGATCCATGACGATCTTCAGCGTCTCCGGCGAGGCATCGCGCATCGCGACGAATTGCAGGATCGAGTAGGGCGGAAAGTAGATGTCGAAGGTCACGTCCGGATGGCGCGTGATCAGGCCGACGGCATCCTGCTCGAAATGCCCGATCATGGCGTCACGGTCATAGCCTTCGCCGAGGAAGCGGCTGCGCGAGGGCGCGGTGATGTAGGCGAAGGACGCCAGCGCTTGCTCCGTATTGTAGTTGCGCGTGATGTCGAAATCCCGCGGCAGCGCGTAGATGTCGTCGGCGTTGGCCAGCGCGAACTTGACGGGAAGATACGGCGCCGCCCGCGTCAGCAGTTCGCGCAGCGGCGGGGTGGATCGCAGCAGCGCGAACAGCGACTCCTTCGCCATTGCCGCGCTGAACAGATAGGACGCGATACCCTTGGCCGTCCGGCGATAGAGATCGACGGACAGATAGGGATCGGCCTCGATGTCGGCGGCATCGACGAAGATGAAATCGTCCACCTCCCAGATCACGCGCCGGGCGCCGCGTTCGATCGCCTGCTCCAGCACGAAGCTCTGCTGGCGCGAATTGGACCCGGTCATGGCCAGCTTGAGCGAGTGCACGCCGAGCACACGATCGATGTCGCTCTGGCGAAAGTGGATCGCGAGCGAGGTGCCCATGAAGGCGGTGTCGAACGACTGGCTGCGGATCAGCCCGGCGTTCTGCACGCGCGTGTCGTCGGAATAAAAGGCCTGCTTCGAGGAACGAAACAGTTGCAGCGGATCGACGGCGTAGGTGAGCACGGCCGCGCCCAGGACGCAGGCGACGCTCGCGAGCAGAAGTCGCTTCAGATGTGAGAAGGTGCCGCGCATCAGAACCGGAAATAGATGAATTCGCTGTGGCTCTGGATACCCAGAATGCCGAAGGCGAGAACCAGCGACGCACCATAGAGCACCAGCGGCCGCATGCGCCCTGCCCGCATATCTTCGCCGACCCGGCGGTTGCCGTGGTCATAGCCCATGATGCTCTGCGTGTTCGGCGCCAGCCACACCAGCGCGGCATAGATCGCAACCAGCACCAATGCCGCGATCTCCTCGCGGCCGAAGACGACGTTGGAGGGATCAGCCATGGCGCGGAGCACCCGCAGCGCCCATTCGACGCTGGGGGCGCGAAAGAACACCCAGGCGACGACGACTGCGAGGAACGTCAACGCTCCGCCTGCAACGCGCCCCGGAAACGCAAGCGCCGGTGGGCCCTTCGGCAGCAGCGCATTGAAGGCATGATTGACGCAGAGATAGGCGCCGTGCAGCGCGCCCCACACCACGAAGGTCCACGCCGCGCCGTGCCAGAGCCCGCCGAGCAGCATCGTGATCATCAGGTTGACGTAGCGCAGCACGCGGCCGCGCCTGTTTCCCCCGAGCGGGATGTAGAGATAGTCACGCAGGAACTGCGACAGCGTCATGTGCCAGCGGCGCCAGAACTCGACGATGCTGGTCGCCTTGTAGGGCGAGTTGAAGTTGACCGGCAGGAAGACGCCGAACATCAGCGATATCCCGATCGCCATGTCGGAGTACCCCGAGAAGTCGAAATAGAGCTGGAACGTGTAGGCGAGCGCGCCAAGCCAGGCTTGGTCGAAGCTCGGCGAGCGCGCTTCGAAGGCGAGCGAGACCAGCGGCTGGATGCCGTCGGCAAGGCAGGTCTTCTTGAACAGGCCGATCGCAAAGATGATCACGCCGCACAGGATCAGATGCGCGTCGGGATATTTCGTATCCTTCCGCTCGAATTGCGGGATCATGTCCTTGTGGTGGAGGATCGGCCCCGCGATCAGATGCGGAAAATACGTCACGAACAGCGCATAATGCGGCAGCGCATAAGCCGCGACCTGCCCACGATAGGCATCCACCAGGAAGGCAATCTGGGTGAACGTGTAGAAGGAGATGCCGACCGGCAGCAGGATGTGGATTGCAAAGTGCGTGCCGGTGAGCGCGTTGACGTTTTCGGTGACGAAACCGGCATATTTGAAAATGCCGAGCACGAGGAGATCGCCGATAACACCGAGAGCAAGTGCCGCTTTTCGTCGTGATGGGCCAAGCTTCGCCACGATGAGAAGATGACCGATGCCGTAGTTGAAGGCGATCGAGATCAGCAGCAGGGCCACGAACTGCCAGTTGCCGATGGCGTAGAAGGCAAGCGAGGCCAGCGCCAGCCAGATCACCGGGGCGAGATTGCTGCGCCGGCCCAGCCCAAAATAGCCGGCCAGCACGATCGGCAGGAACAGCAGGATGAACGGATAGGAATTGAACAGCATCAGGCTGGACCGGCGGCGGGATGATCGCCCCTCAAAGCACACAAGCGCCCCGCCAACAACCCGGCGGCCGGGCGCATCCTTGGCGCAGCGCTGGCAATTCGCAGAATCGGGACGATATAAGGTGGAACACGCAGTTGAATGAGGATCGAGTGACCCAGGCCAAGACACCTTCCCTGCCGCCCGTCGCCCCGCGTCGGCCGCATTCCTTCACCCACCACGGCATCACCGTTGCCGACGACTATGCCTGGCTGAAGGACGCGAAATGGCAGGAGGTGCTGCGCGACCCCGGGGTGCTCGACCCTGACATCCGCAAATATCTGAACGAGGAGAATGGCTACACCGAGAGCCTGCTCGGCCACACCGCTCAGCTGCAGAAGACGCTGGTGCGCGAAATGCGCGGACGCATCAAGGAGGACGATTCCAGCGTGCCGTCGCCGGACGGACCGTTCGCCTATTTCCGTCGATTTCGCGAGGGCGGACAGCACGAGTTGTTCGGCCGCATGCCGCGCGACGGCGGCAACGAGCATATCGTGCTCGACGGCGACGCGCTCGCCAAGGACCACAAATACTTCAAGTTCGGCGGCAGCCGCCACTCCGACGACCACAAGCTGCAGGCCTGGAGCGCCGACACCAAGGGCTCGGAATATTTCACGATCCGCGTCCGCGACTGGGCGAGCGGCAACGATCTCGACGACCTCGTCGAGGAGACCGACGGCGGCGTGGTCTGGAGCAAGGACGGCAAGAGCTTCTTCTATGTGAAGCTCGACGATAATCATCGGCCCATGCAGGTGTGGCGGCACAAGCTTGGCACCAAACAGGCTGACGATACGCTCGTGTACGAGGAGCAGGATTCCGGCTGGTTCACCCATCTGCATGAGAGCACCAGCGGCCGCTTCTGCGTGATCGCCGGCGGCGACCATGAAACGAGCGAGCAGCGGCTGATCGACCTGGCCAACCCCGAGGCGCCGCCGCGCCTGGTCGCGGCGCGCGAGGAAGGCGTGCAATATTCGCTAGCCGACCGCGGCGACGAGCTGTTCATTCTCACCAACGTCGACGACGCCATCGACTTCAAGATCGTCACGGCGCCGCTTGGCGCCCCCGAACGCAAGAACTGGCGCGATCTGATTCCCTATCGTCCCGGCATCTACATCATCGACCTCGACCTCTATGCCGGCCATCTGGTGCGGCTGGAGCGCGCCAACGCACTGCCGTCGATCGTGATCCGCGATCTCGCCACCAGGAACGAGCATGCGATCGCCTTCGACGAGGCCGCCTATTCGCTCGACACGATGGGCTCCTACGAATTCGAAACGACGAATCTGCGCTTCGCCTATTCGTCGATGACGACGCCGTCGGAAGTCTACGACTACGACATGGCAAAGCGGACGCGCGTGCTTCGCAAGCGCCAGGAGATCCCGTCCGGCCACAATGCGGCCGACTACGTCACCACCCGCATCATGGCGAAGGCGCAGGACGGCGCCGAAGTGCCGGTCTCGATCCTCCATCGCCGCGGCTTGAAGCTCGACGGCGCGGCGCCGCTGCTGCTCTATGGTTACGGCTCCTACGGCATGGCGATGCCGGCCTCGTTCAACGCCAACCGCCTGTCGCTGGTCGACCGCGGCTTCGTCTACGCCATCGCGCATATCCGCGGCGGCGCCGACAAGGGCTGGGGCTGGTATCTCGACGGCAAGCGCGAGAAGAAGACCAACTCGTTCGACGATTTCGCCGCCAGCGCCCGCGCGCTGATCGACGCGAAGTACACCAGCGCCAAGCGCATCGTCGGCCATGGCGGCTCGGCCGGCGGCATGCTGATGGGCGCTGTCGCCAACCGCGCCGGCGAATTGTTCGCCGGCATCGTCGCCGAGGTGCCGTTCGTCGACGTGCTCAACACCATGCTCGACGACACGCTGCCGCTGACGCCGCCGGAATGGCCCGAATGGGGCAACCCGATCGAGAGCGAGAAGGATTTTCGCACCATCCTGTCCTACTCACCCTACGACAATGTCGCGGCAAAGGACTATCCGGCGATTCTCGCGATGGGCGGACTGACCGATCCGCGCGTCACCTATTGGGAGCCTGCCAAATGGATCGCCCGCCTGCGCGCCACCATGACTGGCGGCGGTCCGGTCCTGCTGCGCACCAACATGGGCGCCGGCCACGGCGGCGCGTCGGGGCGCTTCGACCGGCTCGACGAAGTCGCGATCGTCTACGCGTTCGCGCTGTGGGCGACCGGGATGGCGGAGGTGTAGCCGCGTTACCTTCCGTTCTTCTTGCGCCATTCCGCGAAGTCGGAGAGCGTCTGCGGATCGGTCGCGGGATAGAGGCCGAAAATGGCGCGGCCCTTGCCGACTTCCTCGGTGACGAAATCCTCGAACGCGGTCATCTCGAACGTTTCATTGGCGATCTCGTCGGCGAGATGCGCGGGGATCACGATGACGCCGTCGGCATCGCCGAGGATGACGTCGCCGGGAAACACCGGCGCGTCGCCGCAGCCGATGGGGACGTTGATCTCGATCGCCTGGTGCAGCGTCAGATTGGTCGGCGCCGAGGGGCGATGGTGGTAGGCGGGAATGCCGAGCCTGGCGATCTCCGCGGAATCACGAAAGCCGCCATCGGTCACGACGCCGGCGACGCCGCGCTTCATCAACCGCGTCACCAGGATCGCGCCGGCAGAGGCTGCGCGCGCATCCTTGCGGCTGTCCATCACCAGCACGCTGCCTGCCGGACAATCCTCGACCGCCTTGCGCTGCGGATGAGAGCGATCCTTGAACACGTCGATGGTGTTGAGGTCTTCGCGCGCCGGCATGTAGCGCAGCGTGAAGGCCTCGCCGACCATGGTCGGCTGATCGGCACCAACGGGGTGCACATCCTGGATCATCTGGATGCGCAGGCCGCGCTTGAACAGCGCGGTCGCGACGGTGGCCGTGGAGACGGATTTGAGCTTGTTGCGGGTGGCTTCGGAAAGTTTTGACATATGCGTCCTTTAATAGATCGACGGCTCGCCGATCGGCGCGCCGAAATCGGTCTCGAGGAAGTCGAAGTCGCAGCCGTCATTGGCCTGCTTGATGTGCTTGGTGAACATCCAGCCATAGCCGCGCTCGAAGCGACGCTCGGGCTGCTTCCAGGCGGCGCGGCGCTTGTCGAGCTCGGCCTCTGGCACATCGAGATTGATGGTGCGCGCGGCGACGTCGAGCGTGATGCGGTCGCCGTTCTGCACCAGCGCCAGCGGTCCGCCGATGTAGGATTCCGGCGAGACGTGCAGGATGCAGGCGCCGTAGCTGGTGCCGCTCATGCGCGCGTCAGAGATACGCACCATGTCGCGCACGCCCTGCTTCACGAGCTTGGTCGGGATCGGCAGCATGCCCCATTCCGGCATGCCCGGGCCGCCCTGCGGCCCCGCATTGCGCAGGATGAGAATGTGGTCCTCGGTCACGTCGAGATCGGGATCGTCGACAGCCTTCTTCATAGAGGGATAATCGTCGAATACCAGCGCAGGCCCGGTGTGCTTGAGGAAGCGCGGCGCGCAGGCGGACGGCTTGATGACGCAGCCGTCGGGCGCGAGGTTGCCCTTGAGCACGGCAAGCGCACCCTCCTTGTAGATAGGATTGGCGACGGAACGGATCACGTCGGCATTATGCACCTCGGCCCCGTCGATGTTCTCGCCAAGTGTCTTGCCTGACACAGTGATGCAGTCGAGATGCAGATGCTGCTTGATCTCGCCCATCAGCGCCGGCAGACCGCCGGCATAGAAGAAATCCTCCATCAGATAGGCGTCGCCGCTCGGACGGACGTTGGCAATGACAGGCACCTTGCGGCTCGCGATCTCGAAATCATCGAGGCCGATGTCCTGGCCGGCGCGGCGGGCCTGCGCGATCAGATGGATGATCGCGTTGGTCGAGCAGCCCATCGCCATTGCGACCGCAATCGCATTCTCGAACGCCTTGCGGGTCTGGATCGTCTTCGGCGTCAGATCCTCCCACACCATCTCGACGATGCGGCGGCCACATTCACTGGCCATGCGGATATGGTTGGCATCCGCGGCGGGAATCGAGGAGGCGCCGGGCAGCGTCATGCCGATCGCCTCGGCGATCGCGGTCATGGTCGAGGCCGTGCCCATGGTCATGCAGGTGCCGTAGCTGCGGGCGATGCCTGCTTCGATATCGAGCCAGTCCTTGTCGGAAATCTTTCCGGCGCGGCGCTCGTCCCAATATTTCCAGCCATCGGAGCCGGAGCCGAGCGTCTTGCCTTTCCAGTTGCCGCGCAGCATCGGCCCCGCCGGCAGATAGATTGCCGGGATGTTCATCGAGGTCGCGCCCAGCAGCAGCGCCGGCGTGGTCTTGTCGCAGCCGCCCATCAGCACAACGCCGTCAACGGGATGGCTGCGCAGCAGCTCCTCGGCTTCCATCGCCAGGAGATTGCGATAGAGCATGGTGGTCGGCTTGAGCAGCGATTCCGACAGCGACAGCGCCGGCAGTTCGACCGGCAGGCCGCCGGCCATCAGGATGCCGCGCTTGACGTCGTCGACGCGCGACTTGAAGTGCATGTGACACGGCTGCGCCTCCGACCAGGTGTTGATGATCGCGATGCACGGCCGATCCTTCCACTCCTCCGGCGCATAGCCCATCTGCATGGCACGGGAACGGTGGCCGAACGAACGGAGGTCGTCGGGCGCGAACCAGCGCGCGCTGCGGAGCTGGTCGGGTGTCTTCTTCCTGGTCATGGTCCTCGTCCGTCGGGGAATCTGCCCTGCTCTTCTCACAGGCCGTCGCCCCCTCGCAAGGCGGCCGGCGGCCCGCAAGGTGGGCCCAGCTATGCACTTGGAGGTGCATACGCTACGGTGCGATGCAACATCAAAACCGGCTCATGCCGACCAGCCCCGAAGTGCTTGCAGGGCGGGCACGATCCGCGCAACAATTTCGTATTTGGAGCTTTGATTTTGGTCGCAGGGGCGCATCCCCATCCGACCCGGAGGTTTTTAACGTGGCCAACATCCTGATTGTGGATGACGACCCGGCCGTGCAGTTGACAATCCGGCTGCTGCTGGAGCGGGCCGGCCATCGCGTGACGGTCGCCGGCGACGGCAGCAAGGGGCTCGCCCTGTTCGAGGGCAACCGGTTCGACCTGTTGTTCCTCGACATCTTCATGCCCGGCATGGACGGGCTGGAAACGATGCGTCATGTCCGGGCCCTGCAACCGGCCATTCCGATCGTCGTCATCTCGGGCCGCTCGATCACGCCGGATGACTTTGCCGAGCCCGATTTCCTCAAGATGGCGACCAAGCTCGGCGCGGTCGCGAGCCTGCAAAAGCCGTTCCGAGCCGATGCGCTGCTGGCGACGGTCGACCGCTGCCTGACATCGGCGCAATCATCACCCCCTCCTCACATCGACACCGGTACCGGCGGCCGGTGACGGGACCATCGATGTCGCGTAGAACATTCGGGTCCATTCTCGACGCGGCGCAAAGGGCGACATGACGCTCGCAACCCGGCTGGCCATCGCGATGATTCTGCTGGTCGCGGTTGCGGTCTCCGCGGTCGGATGGCTGAGCCATTACAGCCTGGAACGGGCGTTCCTGCCGCGCGTGCTCGACCGCATCGAAACCCAGTCGGGACTGCTCGCTTCCCAGCTCGAAGCCCAGACCAGTGGTGCGCGGTCCGCCATCGTGACGTTCCGCGCCAATGCGGCCGTGCGCGGCGTGATCGATGCCCATTTCAACAACGGCATCGACCCGGTTGATCATCTGGCCGAAAAGACCTGGCGCGAGCGGCTGCTGACACGTCTCGTGGCCGATGTCGAAGCCAACCCGACCTACGCAAAATTTCGCGTCATCGCGGCCAACGGCACCGAATATCTGCGCGTCGATCGCTCCGGCCCGAATGGATCGGTCCGCATCGTTCCCGACGAGGCCCTGCAAGCCAAGGACGATCGCTTCTTCTTCCAGGACGCGATCAAGCTCCCCGAAGGCCAGATCTATGTCTCTCCGGTCGATCTGAACGTCGACAACGGCACCATTCAGATGCCCTACGTGCCGACGCTGCGCGTGGCAGCACCGCTGTACGGGTCCGATCACCGCCTGTTCGGGATCGTCGTCGTCAACGTCGACATGCGCCAGGTGTTGGATCGCATCCGCATCACGGCCCGACAGGGAGAGCAGGTCTACGTCGTCGGCCGCAATGGCGACTATATCGTGCACCCGGACCGGACCCGCGAGTTCGGCTCGCAATTGGGCACACCGACGCGCTGGCAGGACGACTTCCCCTATTTCGCAGGCGTCACCGGATCGACGCAAGGCGCAACCCATGTCGTGCCTGAACGCAACGGCAAGCCGAGCGGCGCCGGGATCGCGCCCGCGATCCTCGCCGAGGGGCAATGGGTCGGCATCATCCGGGTCGTGCCCAATGCCGTGTTCATGGCCCCCGCCGTGATCATCGAACACACGAGCCTCATGATCGGCGTCATCGCGGTGCTGGTCGCGGCCGCGCTTGCCCTGATGCTGGCGCGATCGCTGACCCGGCCGATCGGGCGGCTCACCAGAGCCGTCGAGGCGATCGGGCGCGGCAAGCCCGCCGCGATTCCGATCGACGCCGGCGGCGAGACCGGCATGCTGGCGCGAGCCTTTGCCCACATGGTCGAGGAGACCAAGGCCAAGACCTCGGCGCTGGAGCACGAGATCGAGGAGCGGCGCCGCAGCGAGGCCGCCCGCGACCAGCTCGCCGTGCGCGAGCGCCTGTTCAGCGCAGCGGTGGAATCTTCCGACGATTCGATCGTCATGCAGACGCTCGACGGCATCATCATCGGGTGGAACACGGCCGCCGAACGCCTCTACGGCTATTCGTCGGAGGAGGCGGTCGGACAGCCGACCTCGATCCTCCTGCCGGCCGATCGCAGCGACGAGGGCAAGGACTATCTGCGGCGGATCGCGCAGGGCGAACGGATCGAGCACTTCGAAACCGTCCGCGTCCGCAGGGACGGCACACCGGTCGAGATCTCGGTGAGCCTGTCGCCGATCCGGGGCCCTGCCGGCGAGATCATCGGCGCCTCGGGCACGGCACGGCTGCTGACCGATGCGCGACGGACCGAGCGCGCGCTACGCCAGCAGCTCGAGGAGCGGCGGCAGCTGTTCGACGCCTCCGAAGACCTGATCATGATCATGAACTCGCGGGGCCATATCGTGCAGATCAGCCCGAGCAGCGAGACCGTTCTCGGCTATGCGCCCGAGGAAATGATCGGCCGCAGCGGCGTCGATTTCATCCACCACTCGCATCTCGATCAATCCCGCGAGGAAATGCGCGCGCTCCGGCGCGGCGAACACCCCAAGCTCGCCGACACGCGCTGCCTGCACAAGGACGGCAGCGAGGTCTGGCTCTCCTGGCTCGGCAACTGGTCGAACCAGGCCAAGCGCTACTTCTTCGTCGGGCGCGACATGACCGAGGCGAGGCGCGCAGCCGAGTCCTTGCGCGACAGCGAGCAGCTTGCGCGCAACATCGTCGAGACCGCGCTCGACGCCTTCGTCCAGACCGACGCCCACAGCACCATCCTGAACTGGAGCTCGCGAGCCGAGGAGCTGTTCGGCTGGCGGCGCGACGAGGCGCTCGGCAAGAACGCCGTCGACCTGATCGTCGCGGAGAGCGAGCGCGAGAGGGTCAAGGCCGGCCTCGCCCGCTTCCTCGATTCCGCCGAAGGCCATACCCTCAACCGCCGCCGCGAACTGATGGTCCGCCGCCGCGACGGCAAGGAATTCAGGGCCGAACTCAGCGTCACGGCGCTGCGGCGCCGCGAGGGCATCCTGTTCAACGTGTTCTACCGCGACCTCACCGACAAGATCGCCTCCGAGGAGCGCATCCGCCACGCCGAGAAGATGGAGGCGGTGGGCCAGCTCACCGGCGGCGTGGCGCACGATTTCAACAACATCCTCACCGTCATCACCGGCACGATCGAGATCCTGGCGGACGCGGTGGCGAAGGATCCGGGGCTTGCCGCGATCACGAAGATGATCGACGAGGCCGCCGGCCGCGGCGCCGAGCTGACCCAGCATCTGCTCGCCTTTGCCCGCAAGCAGCCGCTCCAGCCGCGCGAGATCGACATCAACTCGCTGATCATCGACACCGCAAAACTGCTGCGGCCGACGCTGGGTGAGCAGATCCAGATCGAATCCGTGTTCGAGGACGAGAGCTGCGTCGCGATCGTCGATCCGAACCAGCTCACCACGGCCATCCTCAACCTCGCACTCAACGCGCGCGACGCGATGCCCGGCGGCGGCAAGCTGATCGTGGAGACGGGCGCCGCCTATCTCGACGAGGTCTATGCCAGCGTCAACGACGTCAGGCCCGGACACTACGCGCTGATCGCGGTGAGCGACACCGGCACCGGCATTCCGTCCCATATGCTGGCGCGCGTGTTCGACCCCTTCTTCACCTCGAAGGGCCCCGGCAAGGGCACCGGCCTCGGACTCTCGATGGTCTACGGCTTCATCAAGCAGTCCGCGGGACACATCAAGATCTACAGCGAGGAAGGCCACGGCACCACGATCAAGATGTACCTGCCGCCGGGCAAGACGCCGACCGCCGTGGGCGATGGCGTGACGCCTGCGACTGTCGAGGGCGGGCACGAGACCATCCTCGTGGTCGAGGACGACCGGCTCGTGCGCGACTATGTGCTCGCGCAACTGCACTCGCTCGGCTACGTCACCCTGCAAGCCGCCAATGCCGCCGAAGCGCTTGCGATCGTGGCGAGCGGCGCGCGGTTCGACCTGCTGTTCACCGACGTGATCATGCCCGGCAAGATGAACGGACGACAGCTCGCCGACGAGGTGGTGAAGACGCGCCCCGACCTCAAGGTGGTCTACACCTCTGGCTATACCGAGAACGCGATCATCCACCACGGCCGGCTGGATTTAGGCGTGCTGCTGCTGGCCAAGCCCTATCGCAAGTCCGATCTGGCGCGGATCATCCGCAGGGCTCTGAGCAGCTGAATTCTGGGTGTCATTCCGGACGCGCGTAGCGCGATCCGGAACGACGAAAGGGCGGCGATTCAACAGCGCCTTACGACGCGCGCTGGGCCGCGGTCATCACGATGCGGATCAGATCGGCGGCGTTGCGGGCGCCGAGCTTCTTCATGATGTTGGCGCGGTGATCCTCGATGGTGCGGGGGCTGATGCCGAGCGTGCGGCCGGCCTCCTTGTTGGAGGCACCGGCAGCAAACTGCTCCAGCACCTCGCGCTCGCGTCGGGTCAGCGGCTCGCGTCCGGGGAAATGCAGCGAACCGAACTTCGGCGATGCACTCTCTGCCTGCCTGCGTGCATAAGCGCCGATCGCCTCATCCAGCCGGCCGACGATCTCGCTGCCGCGAAACGGCTTCTCGATGAAGTCGAGCGCGCCGCTCTTGATGGCCCCCACTGCCATCGCGATATCGCCCTGCCCGGAGATCATGAAGATGGGGGCCGGATAGTCCTCGCCTTGCAGCTCCTTCAGGATGTCGAGACCCGACTTTCCGGGAATGTGCACGTCGAGGAGGATCGCAGCCGGCGTGCGGTTTCGTGCAACGGAAAGCAGTGCTGCGCCGTCGGCGAAACAGATCACCTCATAGCCCGCCGCCTTCAACACCATCGACAGGGTGTCGCGAACAGCGGGGTCGTCATCGACCACGAAGATCTCACCACGGGAGGTTTGTTCGACCATGTGCCACGTCCATTCGCCAACCCACGTCGGCATTCAAGGACTCGCGTCCGCGCCTGACATTACGGCTTTCGGCGCAGATTCGGCCCACCCGCATTTGTACGGGACATGAACTTAACGCACAAGTAGCGCCGAGGTGCCTTATTGCGGGGGACGGAGAATATCCATGCTAAATTACGCTGGCACACCCCCGCTCGCCGCGATGGCCGAAACCGACAGCCGTCAGTTGATCGCAGCCGAACTTCGCTCACTGATCGCGCGCATGGAGATCAGTCTGCGTCTGATCGACGCGGCGATGGAGCCTGAAGACGATGGCTCTATCGTGAGTGCCGATCTGGGTTCCACCGAGATCGTCGTGCTCGACGACGTCACGCCTCGCTTCACCGCGGCGAGAGCCGCCCTCAACGCCTGCCGGGCGGAGCTCGGCCAGGCCCTTCAGAATCTGTCGGAATCCGGCAGTCCCGCATAGGCCGCGATCGGCCCGGCTGATTTGCCGCAGCTGATCGCAGGCCAGCGCCGCGCCTCAGGCGCGGTGCCGTTCCACGATCGCGTCGGTGGCGACGCCGCCCCAGGTATGGATCGTCGGCAGTCCCATCGCGGTCTTGCCGAGATTGGCGAGACTGATGCGCAGCGCCGCGAGATCCAGCGGCTTCGGCAGGCTCTGAAGCTCGATCCCGACCGAGCGGGCGAAGTTGCGGGCGGCGCTGCGGCGCTTGCCGTCCATGCCGCTGATCACGATCACCGAGCCCGAGAATTTCGCGGCCGCCATCTCGCGCAGCACGTCGATGCCGTCGCCGTCCTCCAGCACGAGATCGAGCGTCACGCAGTCGAAGCGCGCAGCGCGCAGCTTTTCGATCGCCTCGGCGACCGACGGCGCAACGGCGACCTCGTGGCCGGCCTGCCTGGCGGCGACCGTGATCAGGCTGCGCTGGGTGGCGTCGTCATCGACCACCAGGAGCTGAAGCGCGCGCCGCTCGGCGACGTCGGGCAGATTTGACGGGATGGGGGAGAGAGAGCTTCTTGGCATGGCCGGACCCTGAAATTGCGACCGTCAATCGATACACGGTCCGCGCTTAGGCGACGTAAAGCTACGCCTGCGAATTCGGTCGGATGTTTTCAGAAAATGTGAAGCAACGCGTCAGGGAAAGGCAGCCCGAAACGCGCGGCGATCACGCCACCGCGTCCTGGCCATTGGCTGCGCCGCGCTTCTTGCGGTTCTTGCCGCGCAGGAACTGGATGTCCATCTCGGCGCCGTTGACGCGCACCAGCTCGCAGCGGCGGTAGGCAAGGCCCGTGGACGACAGCAGCAGGAAGAACTCCTTCAGGTTCAAGCCCTGGATCGAGCCCTCCACCGTGAGGATGGCGTCGGTATCGGAAATCGCATTGAGGGTGCAGTCGCGCCGCCAGGTGCCGTCGATGGCCATGATGCAGACATCATAGCCCCGACTGAACGTGACGCGCTCCGTGCCCTTGCCATCCTCGGCCATGTCTATCGTCCTGCCATCGCCATGCGCGGCGCCGCAGCCGCGTCGGCAGCCGGCTTGGCCGCAGCCGCACGCGGATCGTTCGGCTTGTAGAGGCCGCGGCGATCGGTGATCGGCCTGAACGTATCGGTCAGTCCGACCACGGTCTCCGCCGCGCCGAGCACCAGGAAGCCGTCGGGCTCGATCTGGCGGGCGAGGCGGTTGAAGATGTTGATCTTGGTTTCCTGATCGAAATAGATCAACACGTTGCGGCAGAAGATGACGTCGAACGTGCCGAGGTGGGAGAAGTCCTGCAGCAGATTGAGCTGCCGGTGCTGGATCATCGCGCGCAGCTCGGGATGGACCTGCCAGGTCTCGCCGGTCTGCTTGAAATATTTCATCAGCATCTGGATCGGCAGACCGCGCTGCACCTCGAACTGGCTGTAGACGCCGGCCTTGGCCTTCTCGAGCACCTCCTGCGAGAGGTCGGTCGCGATGATCTCGACACGCCATCCGGTGAGCGCCGCACTCATCTCCTTCAGGGTCATTGCCAGCGAATAGGGCTCCTGCCCGGTCGAGCCCGCGGCGCACCAGATCCGCACGCTGCGGCGAGCGGCACGGGCCTTGAGAACCTCCGGCATGATGGTGTCGCGGAAGTGATCGAACGGGACCTTGTCGCGGAAGAAGAAGGTCTCGTTGGTGGTCATGGCTTCGATCACGCTGGTGATCAGCGCGCTCGATCCGCCTTGCAGCTTCTGCACCAGCTCGGGGATGCCGGAGAGCCCGGCCTTTCGCGCCAGCGGCAGCAGGCGGCTTTCGATCAGATATTGCTTGTCGGCGGACAGGTCGAGACCGGAGCGCTCTTTCAGCAACTTACGCAGATACTCGTAATCGGGCGCGTTCACAGGATACCTCTTGACGCTACTGGCAGGTGTATTTTCAGGCTGCGGTCTCTTCTTCGCGCGCGACCAGCCCGACCTCCTGGAACTTCGCCAACACGATTTCCTTGTCGAAAGGCTTCATGATGTACTCGTTGGCACCGCCGCCCATCGCCTTGGTGATGTGGTCGATGCCGTTCTCGGTGGTGCAGAACACCACCTTGGGCTCATCGCCGCCGGGCATACGGCGCAGCGTGCCCAGGAACTGGAAGCCGTCCATCACGGGCATGTTCCAATCGAGCAGGATGGCTTCCGGCATGGCCTTCTTGCAGTGGACCAGCGCCTCGACGCCGTCTTCCGCTTCGATGACCTGGAAGCCCAGCGCCTCGACGATGCGACGCGCGACCTTGCGAACGATGCTGGAATCGTCAACCACCAAACAGGTCTTCATCTTGGATCTCCGGCTCGAATGTCTTTGTGAAAGTTCAGGCGGCCATTTGCACGTCGGTCTTGAGCTCGAGGACGCGATCGACGTCGAGGACGACCATGAGCTGGCCGTCGAGACGGTGGACGCCGCCGGCGAGCTTGGCCATGCGGGGGTCGAGGTTGACCGGGTTCTCTTCCTTGCTGTCCTCGGGCAGGCGCAGCACCTCGCCGATCTGGTCGATCAGGAGGCCATAGGATTCGCCGCGCAGGTCGACGCCGACCGCCATCGGCGTCTTGCCGTCCTCGTCCCTGGGCAGGCCGAGACGGGCGCGCATGTCGACCACGGTGACGATGCGGCCGCGCAGGTTCAAGACGCCCGAGATCTCGCGCGAGGACAAGGGAACGCGGGTAACGCGCTCGGGCATGAACACGTCCTGGACGCGGGAGATCGGCAGGCCGAACAGCTGGCCGCCGATCATCGCGGTGACGTATTCGACCATGGCGCCTTCGGTGGACTGGGTCTTCTTGCTCATTGCAATCTCTCCTGATCCCGGTCTTACGCCGCCGCCCGGCTCAGCTCGGAGGCGCCGGCGGCGCCCGCGGTCTGCTCCTTCAGCGCCGCGATCAGACCGGGACGGTCGAACTTGGCAACATAGTCGTGGAAGCCGGCCTGACGGCCGCGCTCGATCGCCGCCGGCGACACCAGCGCGGACAGGCCGATGATCGGCATCGCGCCCAGATTGCTGTCGGAACGAATGGTCTCGGCGAACTCGAACCCGTTCATGTCGGGCATCTCGATGTCGGTCAGGACCACGTCGAAGTTCTGCGCGCGCAAGGCAGCCAGGCCCTCCTGCGCGGTCGGCGCGGTGCGGACGCGGTAGCCGGCCGCTTTCAGCACCGGCGCCAGCATGTTGCGGAAGAACGCGCTGTCGTCGACCAGCAGCACCGACTGCGAGTGCATCGACGGCTTCATCTCCTTGCGGGTGAACCAGTCGGCGAACGCCATGGGCAGGAAGTGGCCGACGTCGATCACCTCGGTGGCCTGGCCCTTGATCACGGCCGAGCCGAGGATGCCGCTAGCCGAGCCGCCGACCTCGATGTTGAGGCGCTCCTCGACGATGTCGATGATCTCGTCGACGACGAGGCCCATGGAGCGGCCGTCATCGGCGAACACCAGGATCGGCTGGGCGCCCTGGCTGGCGATGCTGACGCCGTCCATGGCCACCAGCGGCATCAGCTGCTCGCGGTACTGCACCATGTAGCGGCCGTTGGAGAACTCGATCTTGTCGGCCGGCAGCTCTTCCAGGCGCGTGACGAGGCCAAGCGGGACCGCCTTGGGCTGGCTGGAGCCGGCGCGGAACACCAGCAGCGAGGTGGTCTGCTCGCCCGAGCCGATGTGGAGCGCGCCATTGTCGTCGGCCATGTCATGGGCCGAGGAGCCGGCGGCGCCGAGCGCCTTGGCAATGCCGTTGGGGTCGATGATCATGATGACGGCGCCATCGCCCAAAATGGTATTGCCGGAGAACATGTCGATGTGGCGGAGCTTCGTCGACATCGGCTTGACCACGATCTCTTCGGTGTGGAACACGCCGTCGACGACGATGCCGAAGGTCTGGCTGCCGACCTGGGTGACCACGATGAAGCCGTTCTCGGGATCGCTGGCCGCGCCGTCGTCGATCTTGAGCAGCTTCTTCAGGTGGATCAGCGGCAGCAGCTTGTTGCGCAGGCGAAGGACCGCGGTGTCCTTGATGCGCTCGATGCGGTGCTCGGAGTTGGCGCGGGCACGCACCAGCTCGACCACCGAGAGCTGCGGGATGGCGAAGCGGTCACCGGCGGCCTCGACGATCAGCGCGGAGACGATCGCCAGCGTCAGCGGGATCTTGATGGTGACGGAGGAGCCTTCACCGGCGACCGACTTGATGTCGATGGTGCCGCCGATCTGGTCGATATTGGTGCGGACCACGTCCATGCCGACGCCGCGGCCCGAGACCGAGGTGATGGCGGCCGCGGTCGAGAAGCCCGGCGCGAAGATGAACTTGTGGATCTGGGCTTCGCTCATCTTCTCCAGTTCGGCCTCGGTGACGAGACCTGAGGAGAGCGCCTTGGCCTTGATCTTCTCGGTGTTGAGGCCGCGGCCGTTGTCGGCGATGCAGATGATGATGTGGCCGCCCTCGTGATAGGCGGACAGGCGGATGGTGCCCTGCTCGCCCTTGCCGGAAGCGAGGCGCTCGGCGGGGGTCTCCAGGCCGTGATCGGCGGAGTTGCGCACCATGTGGGTGAGCGGGTCCTTGATCAGGTCGAGCACCTGGCGGTCGAGCTCGGTGTCGGCGCCGTGCATCTCCAGCTCGATCTGCTTGCCGAGTTCGCTCGAGAGGTCGCGGACGATGCGGGGCAGCTTCTGCCAGGCATTGCCGATCGGCTGCATGCGCGTCTTCATGACGCCTTCCTGCAGCTCGGCGGTGACGTTGGAGAGGCGCTGCAGCGGCACCTTGAACTCGGTGTCCTCGTTGCGCCTCGAGATCTCCAGCAGCTGGTTGCGGGTCAGCACCAGCTCGGAGACCATGGTCATCAGGTGCTCCAGCGTATCCACGTTGACGCGGA
This sequence comes from Bradyrhizobium sp. CCBAU 53338, assembly GCF_015291665.1. Classification (NCBI taxonomy): domain Bacteria; kingdom Pseudomonadati; phylum Pseudomonadota; class Alphaproteobacteria; order Hyphomicrobiales; family Nitrobacteraceae; genus Bradyrhizobium; species Bradyrhizobium sp. CCBAU 53338. The sequence continues at coordinate 459,672 of NZ_CP030048.1, read as the reverse complement.
TCGACTGGTTGGCGATGCGCTCGCCCTCGCCGGCGCTCTCGTCGGCCATCGACTTCTTCGGCGCAGCCTTCTCCCTGGCAGGCTTTGCGGCCTCCCTGGCGGCAGGTGCCGGGACTTCAGCCACCGGCTCAGCCTTGGCAACCGGCGCCGGGGCTTCGATCGCGGTCTCGCGGAAGGCGCGCTCGAGCTCGTCGAGCGAGACTTCGCCCGGACGCAACGGACGCTCCAGGGTCTGGTCGATCAGCGTGCCCGTGGTCATCTCCTTGGCGGCAGCGGGCGCAGCGGCAGGGGCTTCCGGCACCAGCGGCGGGGCTTCGGCAACGGGAGCAGAGCTCCCCGCCGCCATTGCGGCCATGCCCTGCTCGACCATCGCTTCCAGCTTGTCGATCAGATCGCGGTCGTTGCCTTCGGGCTCGGCTTCGGTCGCCTCGAGGCCGGCCAGAATCTCCTTGATGCGGTCGATCGAGGACAGGATCAGCGTCACTGCCGGTCCCGTCACCGGCATGCCGTCGCGGAATTTGCCCATCAGCGTCTCGCCGGCATGCGCCAGCGCTTCGAGCCGCGGCAGACCGAGGAAGCCGCACGTACCCTTGATGGTGTGGACCAGGCGGAAGATGTTATCCAGGATCTTGGCGTTGTTCGGTTCCTGCTCGAACTTCACCAGCTGATTGTCGACGGTGTCCAGGCTCTCGCTGGTCTCCGTCAGAAACTCCCGCAACAGATCATCCATGAGCTACGCCTTACTGAGCTGGACCTCAACGCCTGCGCCGCGCTTGGAATCGGCGGAAGTCCGCTCCTAGATCGTTAGACAACCCATTTCACGGTCCCGTTAATTTCATCCTCCGTGCTAATACGGATATTGAAACGAAGTTTGCCGTTCGGCTGCGTGAGACCGCAGTTTTCGGCAAATCCCGCCCGCAGCCTCGCTCCGGAAACGCGACAGGTAAACGCGCGGATAACGGCGTCACGGCAGGCGCAAAAAATCCTGCCGATGTCGGGAGATGTGCACGAGCCGCGCGAATTGAGTCAAATCACACGCGATCGAGATCGCGCATGAGGGCTTCGGTCGAAGTGTCGATGAAATCCGCAAGACCCAAGCTTGCGGTAAACAGACTCTTACCGCACGACGCCGCGAACGATGACGCGCTAACCCAGCCGCGCAGCGGCGGCATGGGACTCGGCGAGGCAGTCCCTGATCGCGGCCAGCAGCGCAACCGGCGTGAACGGCTTGCGCAGGCAGCGCGAGGCGCCGAGCTCCAGCGCCATCCTGAGGAAATCGGGTGCAGGCGAATTCAGATCTGCGAAGGCATAACCGGACATCGCAATCAGCGGCGTCATGGGCGCGCGGTCGTGAAAGAGCCGGATCGATTCGAATCCGCGCATATGCGGCATGAAGATGTCGATGATCATCAGATCGAACTGTTCGTTCTCGAGAGCGCGGAGCCCGGCTTCGCCGCCGTCAGCGATCGTCACCCGAAAATTGTTTCGCTGGAGATAGATCTCGATGGCCATGGATACCATCGGGTCGTCGTCGACAACGAGAATGTGGCGCAGACTGTCTGGCGTCGTTGGAATTTCCCGCTTCGGCGATTCAAGAATTGAACCGTTGCGCACACCTTTCTCCTTTCGCTTGCGTTGAAATCGTATTGACCGCGCGCGCGGTCGGCCTGGTGCAACATGCGAACGGGATGAGCGCGAGATCCGCGGCCGGGCCGCGCAAAGGCGCGGAGCAATGTCTGACGGCTGAAAGGAAGCGACGAACGCGCAAGCCCGCGTGAACCGGCAAATAGCCGATGAAAAGGCCGACGCAATATCTACGGCCGGTTGCCCGTTCCCTGCTCATGAGGCCCCCTGGCACTCGTCCCCGGTTTGCTACGCAGGACTGGCTCGCCGGGCGTGCGCATCGATCAGCGCGCTGTTTTCATTTTCGCCGCAAATGCGGCAAGTTGTCTACCATTCAACGGGTATATGGACAACAATACAACCATTACAATATGTTCGTGTCGTTGGCAACTGGACATCGAAGGCGTGACGCCGACGTTCGAGAACCAGCGTCCCAAGAATCAGCATCCCGGAAGCCGATATCCGGGAAACACGCAGGATTGTCTCTGCATGAGCGCGAGCGGTCCACCGCCAAATCAAATGCTGCAGATGCTCGACGCGGCGGACTTCGACCTGTTGCGTCCGCATCTGGTGACAATCGAATTGGTCAGAGAGACTGTCTTGGACGAGGCAGGCGCGGCACTTCGCCACGTCCTGTTTCCGCACGACGGAACCGTTTCAATCACGGTCAGCCTATCCGAAGGACAAACGATCGAAGTGGCGATGCTCGGACGCGACAGCATCGTCGGCGGCGGCGCGGCACTCGCCGATGGAATCGCGGCATCAGACGCTGTCGTGCTCTTTCCCGGGACCGCATCTGCAGTTGAAATCCCGGCCTTTCGAACCGTTGCCAATGCGAGCATCGCGTTCCGCAGCCTGATCATTCGGCACGAGCAAGCGCTGCTCGCGCGGGCGCAGCAGTCCCTGCTCTGCAATGCGCTGCACCCGGTCGAGGCGCGGCTGGCGCGCTGGCTGCTGCGTGCCCGGGATCTGTCGGACAGGGAAACCCTCGCGCTGACACAGGAGACCCTGGCCCAGATGATGGGCGTACGGCGTAACGCCGTTTCGCTGGTTGCGCATGAGCTGCAGCGTGCCGGCATCATCAGCTACAGCCGCGGCCAGATCGAGATCATCGATCTACGCGCGCTGGAAGCGACCTCTTGCGAGTGTCATGCCGCCGTCAAGGCCCATCACGCGAGACTGTTTGCGAGTCATTGATAATGTAAGCGCTACCACGACCGCGGCATTCCGGTGCGTACAAGACGCGCCGAGTGATTGCTGAATCACGTCCATCAGCACTGCACCAATTGCCAATATATCCTGACGGGAACATGATGGAACTTACCCAAAAGCGGATCGTAGAGCCGCGGGTGTCCATCGGCGGATGAGACAGGAGGCTGCTTTGGAAACGATGGCGCGCCCATCCAACGGTTTCCTGTCGGCGCTGTCGGCAGATGATTATGAATTGATCCGTGCACATCTGCGCACGGCCGATCTCCCGCATGATGCCGTGCTGGTCGAGACCGGCGAGACGCTCAAGCGCGCCTACTTCCCGCATCGCGGCGTGATCTCGCTGGTCGTCAAACTCGCCAAGGGCGAGCATGTGCAGGTCGCCATGATCGGCCGCGACAGCCTGCTCGGCGCGTTTTCGACCTTGGGCGATGCTTGCGCACTCAACACGGCGGTCGTGCTGGTTCCCGGCGTCGCGTCGGTGATGGACCTCGACCGGCTGCGCATCGCGGCGGAACAGAGCGCGACCCTGCGAACGCTGCTGACGCGGCACGGGCTCGCGGTCTACGCGCAGGTGCAGCAGACCGCGGGCTGCAACGCGGCCCATCCGGTGGAGTCGCGGCTGGCGCGCTGCCTGCTGCACACCCATGATCTGTCGGGCGACTACCGGCTGCTGCTGACGCAGGAAGCCATGGCGCAGATGATCGGGGCGCGGCGCAACAGCGTGTCGCTGGTCGCCAATACCTTGCAGCAGGCCAATTTCATCCACTACAGCCGCGGGCATATCCAGCTCCTCAATCTGGACGGCCTGCGCCAGACGGCCTGCGAATGCTACGCCACGGTCAAGGCCCAATACGACCGGCTGCTCGGCGCGTGACGCCGCGCCGGTGCGCCCGGACCGAGCGGCACATGGTAAAGCAACTGCTTAGCTCCGCCCGCAAACTCGGTGCATCTCGTGACCAGAACTGCAATCGAAATGGCGTAGACACCCGGACGCCTCGCATCGCGACGCGCATCAAGGGGACCGGGACAACCATGTTCGACGCCGTACTCGCGCCTGCGCCAGGTGCGCTCGACACCGCGCCGCTGCGCGAGCCCCGTGCGTTCGAGGCGCTGGTGCGCGAGATCGGCGAGGACGGCGCCCGTGAAGTGCGATCGGTATTCTGGAGCGAGACCAGCGCGCGGCTTCAGTCGTTCCGCACGCTCGCGCTCGGCCAGCACCGGGCCAGGTTCGCGCGCGAGGCGCATTCGCTGAAGAGCACGGCCAGGACCTTCGGCTATCTCAGGCTCGCGACGCTGGCGCTGCGGCTGGAGAGCACGGCCGAGGCGATCGGCGCGGCCGAATTGGGCGATCTTCTGGAGCAGATGGAAGCGGCCTTCATCGCCGCGAAGGCCCAGGAATCAGAGGATTGACCGACCCGCCTCAAAGGCCCGCCGTACTTATACGGTTTGCAATTTTCACGGATGACTAATCATAGGTGGCGATAGTCGCCGGAAACCAGGAGGGTTTCCATGTTCACCTATGAGACTGCGGACCAGAAAGAGGTCCGTCGCTTTCGCATCGCACAGTTCAACGGCCGCATGGCCACGGTGAAGGCGGGCGAGTCCACGGTGACGGGTTTTGTCCGCTCGGTGCTCGAGCACGAATCGACCATCCCGCCGCGCTGGACCATCACCATCATCCCGAATACGCCGAAGGAAGAGCCTACGATGCCGCGGGCCGCTTCGCGCGCGCGCCCCTTCGCCGAAGACTATTTCTAGAGCACGATCCTGCCGCGAGCGCGCCGCCACCAAGGCGGCGCAAAACGACCGCTTCAATCGATCGAATGCAGCAGCGCCGCGCGGACGAGGTCCGCGGTGTTGCGCGCGCCGAGCTTGCGCATCGCTTCGGCCCGATGGCTCTCGAAGGTGCGCGGACTGATCTGCATCCGCAGCGCCCCCTGCTTGTTCGAAAAGCCCTCGCTGATCAGCCGCAGCACCTCACGCTCGCGCTTGGTCAGCCGCTTGCCCGACAGGCCCGAGAACTCGGAGCTCGCCTCGCGCGGTGGCGGCAGCGCGCGGCCGGGCTTCAACTCGACATCTTCACTGATCGACGGCGCGGGCAGGCCGCCCTTGTGCTGACCGGCAAGCTGCTTCACCAGGCCGCAGACGCGCTCGGTTTGCGCCAGTGCGTTCTCCACCACCTGCTGCAAATAGGCGCGGTCGGCCGAAACGGGCGCGAGTTGATCGCTGTGGTGCTTGATCTCGCCCATATAGAGCAGAAGTGCGGTCAGGGGACCATTGAGCTCGCGGGCTATGGCCGCGGCCATCTCGTCAGCCGCCTTGGCGCGGGCGGCATTGAGCCGGACGAAGTCGAGTTCTTCAGGCGCAGACGCACCGCTTTCGAACCATTCCGACGGCCGCGAATCAGTGACCGTATCGTTCTGTGACCCCATGTGACGTGTTTAGCGGAACCCGGGGCGATCTGTGGTTAACTTTCTGCTCCGTATGACTACGGTAATTCCGTCAGCTCTGTGCTGAAATACCGGCAAAGGCACAATTTATGCTTGCACGGGGCTGATGCCAGCCGCGCCAAGGTTGATGAAATTGCCTAAATCACAGGCAGGAATCCCAACACCTCCTTAACGATTACCGCCGCACCCCATCCCCGCGCACTCAGACTTTACCGATTAATTAACGGCGGCTTGCTTCTCTGTGTCGCAATTGAGAGCGCGCAAATGCCTCCATGCATTCGGCCAGTCAGCCTGCTGGAATCGTTGCGAGAGATTGCGTGCCATGGACGAAATCGACGAGCTTTCGGAGTTCCTGCAGAAGCTGACGCCGTTGTCGCGCAGCTGCCTGCTCAGCGAACTCGAGCGGCTCGAGCTTTGCGGCCTCGACATGCCGGGCTCAGCAGAGATCCAGGCCAAGCTGCGCGCCGAATTCCGCAAGGATGGATCGACCCAGGCGCGCGCGACCAGTCCGTCGCGCTATTTCTTCGCGCCGCTCGAACTGCTGCTGATCGACGGCGCGCCCGAGCACGCCAATTCGGGACGGATCTCGCGCAACACGCTCACCCCGATCTGGGAGTGGATCTGCCGCGACCTGCTGCCGACCATGGCGCGCGACTACATCAAGGCGATCAACGACCAGGTCGCCGCCAACAATCCCAAGGAAGTGCTGAAGATCGCGACCATCTTTCAGGGCAAGGTCGTCAAGGTGCTCGAGAACACGCTCGCATCGGCGGAAAGCACCGAATTCGCACGCGACAAGCTCGCGCAATACACCGCCTCGCGCACCGCCTTCGACGACGTGAGGAAGATGCTCCAGGTGCTGCGTGCCGGCGACGCGCTGCCGAAGTTCAACGAGAAGCTGCCCGAGACCATCACGAAATTCGACGACGGCCAGGTCGCACAGATCACCGCGCAACTCGACGCCTTCAAGAAGGCCAATCCCGATGCGCTGCCGTTCGCGCTGACGCTGGTCGCGAGGCGCCTGAAGACATTCTGGCGGCTCATATACCTTGCGACCAAGGCGGCCGCGAGCAAGAGCGCTGCCGAGGTTGCAGCGGCGTCCTATGCTTGCGTCGTTCCCATGGTGCTCGATCGGCTCGACGACAAGCGCCTTGCCTTGCGGATCGCACTTCGCCACAACCGATTTCTCGTCGCACGGGACCTGCTCACGGAAATCTACGACGTCGAACATTCGCTCAAGGTTCGCATCGACGGCATCGAGCAGAGCGAATGGGGCGTCCGGCTTCAGCAATTGATGGACGCGATCGCGGCGCTGGTGGCGGCCGAGGTCAGCCGCTTCCCCGCCAATGTCGGTCACATCCTGGGATCGCGCCGGCTGCGCAATCAGGATACGCTCGGCGGCAAGCTGAGCTATCTGGCCTGGAAGGGCCGCGACGCCGTGCAGGACGGCGCGGCGGCGTTTCGCAAATTGATCGGGGCGACCTAGTTCGCGCCGGCTATTCCGGAACGCGTGGCAGGCACAGGAAGCGATCGAGAAATCGCCCTGACATCACGATCCTGAACCACCAATAGATCAACCGCCGCGTCGTCATAGCTGCAATCCCTGACAGCCCACCACCGGCTCCAGGGACCAATAGCGCACGTGCAGCAATCGGCCTGTGAAGTGCTTCACATTCGCCCGCCCCGCGGATGGTCGCGTCGTCGCATAACCGTCACGCGCAGCGACTGGCCATGCGCGCATCGCGCGAGAATGAATTCGCCGACGGAACCCGCCGCTCACAATTCCCCGATGCATCACATGCAGCGCGAGGGGTGGACACCGCGCGTGGTCCCTGCCGCGCCGATCTCCATTCGACGACGAAGAAGAAGGCGTTCTGCATGGACGAGCACGACAAAGCCACATCCAATTGAGGCACCCGTTATTCAATTGGGCGAAGCGCGCGCAGCGTCGTCCAATTACAGGACACGACCGCGCACACCGCCGAATTGAGCGTCGGGAAAATCCTGCATGATTGTCGCACGCAAGTGGGCCGCGCAGCGACAGACGTGAAGACTTCTCGAACGATATCCGAACAATTTTAGAAATGATGGGGACTTTAACGTTACCCAGATAATTCAATAATCGGCTGAAGCGCTCCTTATTTGAAACTGCTCCCGTCGCTAACACCGGTCGCGGAACGGGAGAGGTTTGCGATGAACGACGACATTGTTGAACTCGCCGGACGAAGGCCCAAGACCTTCGGACGGCGAAAGGTAACGCCGCGCGCATGCGTCGCCGACGGCAAGCGCCATCTGCGCGCATTCCTGGCCGAGGTGCTGGAGGATTTTGGCTTCGTCACCAGCGAATGCGCCAGTGCCGACGAGCTCAAGACCGTGCTCGCCGGCGAATTGCCGGACCTGATCCTGTTCGGCGTTGCCGCCGACGGCATCGAGCCCGGCACATTCCTGGAGACGCTGGTGCGCGAGGCCTTCGACGGCAAGGTCCTGACCGTCGGAGCCCGCGAGTCGATCATCGTCAAGGCCGTGCAGCAGGTCGGAGAGGAATATGGCCTCGCCATGCTGCCGCCGCTCACCACGCCCTTTGCCGCGGAGACGCTGCGCGATCGCATTGCGATGCTGCTGCCGGACGAGCCGGCGCCGAGCCCGGCCGTGCATGTCGGCGAAGCCTTGCACGCCGGCTGGCTCGAGCTCTGGTATCAGCCCAAGATCGACGCGCGCACGCTGATCCGCTGCGGCGCAGAGGCTCTGGTGCGGATGCGCCATCCGACCTGGGGCGTGGTGCCCCCGGCCTATTTCATCCCGGAGGAGCACGATCCGCACCTGCGCGATCTCTCGGAGTTCGTGATCGAACGCGCGGTGCAGGACTGGCACTACCTCCTGGAGCGGCAAAGCCCGGTCGATCTCTCGATCAACCTGCCCGCCTCGTATTTGAAGGAGCCGCAGGCCGTGCGCGATCTCTGCCGCCGCGTGCCGACGCATCCGGCCTTCGGCGGATTGACGATCGAGATCACCAGCGAGGAGGCGATTCGCGATCTCGATCTCCTGACCGAAATCTCGCGCGAGATGCGGCTGCACAATATCGGCCTGTCCATCGACAATCTCGGCGCCAACTGGCCGTCGCTGATGGATCTCGGCAGGATCCCCTTCATCAAGCTGAAGGCCGACCGCCACTTCGTGACCGGGAGCGCCAACGACCGTCTCAAGCGCACGGTGTGCCGTCACATCGTCGAGCTCGCGCAGGGCTATGGCGCACGCTCGGCTGCCGAGGGAGTCGAGAGCCGCGCCGACCTCGTCGCAGCGAACGAGCTGGGCTTCGATCACGTGCAGGGCTTCCTGTTCGGCAAGCCGATGCCGCTGAAGAAATTCGCGCGGAGCACGCTGACGCGAACGGTGATGGGCGGCGAGTGAGGCTATCGCCTCGGCTTGTCGGCCCGTTGCGATCAGCTGCTCGCGACCTTCCTGACGGCCGGCGGAGACCAGCTGCCGTTGATGATCGAGGGCGCCTTCTCGTTCGGCCAATACATCCGCAGCATCAGAACGAACTTGCCGGCGGGTGCGGGCAACCAGTTCGACTCCTTGTCCACTCCAGGCGAGTCCTTCTGGATATAGAGTTCGATCGTTCCGTCCGGATTGGGCTTGAGGCTCTGACGGGCGCTGATCGAATATCGGTTGATCGGATTGGCGACGAAGAAATACTTCTCGTCGTACATCGTCAGCGACCAGAAGCCGCCGACGGGTGGAAGCTGCCCCTTCGGGAAGCGCATCACGTATTTGTTGCTGCCGACGTATTCCTTGCCATCACTGTCCTTCTGCGATGTCGGATAGCATGCATCCTGGATACGATTGGCGCCGAGACCGATGGCCGTGACCAGGGCACGATTGAGGTAGTCGGTGCCGTAGACGCCAGTCTGCGAGTCGAATGCCCAGCCGTTGGTGTTCCTGATGGCCTTGTTGATCTTGAACTGCACCATGATGCGGTCGAACGCGACTTGCGGAATGCGCTTCGCGAACACAGCGTCGAGCTTGCCGGCATCAAAATCCTTGCCCGGAACGAGGCCGATCTTGGCGAATTTGGCGACCTCGGCGGCGTCGGCGGCCGCCGGCGGATTCCGCTTCATGAGCTGGGCCAGAAGGCTGAAATAGGCGGCGGCATCCATGCGGTTGACCTGATCGCGCACTGCGGTCTTCATGTCGACCGACTGATCGACCTTGCCCGGTGGAGGCGTGTAGGACTTCCCGTAGGCGCTCAGGGGGACGAGCTTGAACTCATCCTGGGCGGCGTGCACCGCCGCGTAATCCGCTTGTGTGCCGGTGCAGTAGATGCGGCCCAGGATCCAGACGATGCTGGTAGGCGACTTGTATTCCTTGACGCCGGCCGGGAGCGTGCCCGTCCAACCCGGCCCGGTGATCGCATAGGTCTGCGCCTTCGTACCCGTCGTCCGCTTGCCCGGCACCTGGAACACGTTCGTCCAGCCATCGAGCATCGGGAACAGGAAATAGCGGTCTTTCATGTCGGGGATGCTGAGAACCCACGGCTCGTCGCCGACGTCGATCCACGCCGTGGTGTAGAGCGTGTCGGCGTTCGGAGCCGTCACATCCCTGAAGCTTGCATCGGGATAGGTCCGCAGCTTGACGAACTGCCCCATCGGCCCGCGCGTACCCTCGACGGAGGCCATGTTGGTCATGACCCGTCGCGTCATCTCCATCGTCACGAGTGGATAGCCGAAGACGTAGGCATCGGTGGCAAGCCAGAAATCTTCGCCACCTTCGACCGCGCCCAACAAAGGACCGTCGTGATCTGCTCGGCTGACCGAGAGCATAAGTGCCGAGACCGCGCTTCCCAAACTGGCAGACAAGAGATTCCGACGAGTCATGTTCATGACGCTGCCTCCTGCTCTGATCTCGATGAGTGTTACGTCGTTGCGAAATAGGCACACACGGGCGTGGAGGAGATAACTCTCCTCATTCAATGAGGCACTGCGCGCCGGGGCCCGCGTTGATCCAGATCAACATTGGTGGCCGCATGGGCCAGGTCAGGAATTGCGCTGTATCGAGCTCACGCATACCGCCGCGCGAAGAAGACGCAGGCGACGACGAGCGCGGTCGCGGCAATCATGCTCCATGCAACAGGCTCGTGCAGCAGGAAGCCGGCCAGCGCGAGGCCGAAGAACGGCTGGAGCTGCTGCAGCTGGCCGACGCGCGCGATGCCGCCGGTCGCAAGGCCGCGGTACCAGAAGATGAAACCGACGAACATGCTGAAAACAGAGACATAGGCCAGCCCCATCCAGGCCGGTGCACCGACGCCACTCCATGTCGACGGCAAGGTGAGAAGCGCGACCGGCAGCATCAACGGCAGCGCCAGCAGCAGCGCCCAGGAGATCACCTGCCAGCCGCCGATCCGGCGCGACAATGCGGCGCCCTCGGCATAGCCGAGCCCGCACAGCACGATCGCGGCGACCATCAGGAGATCGCCGGTCACTGACGCGGAGCCGTCATTGGACAAGGCAAAGCCCGCGACCGTGGCACTGCCGAGCACCGCGAACAGCCAGAACAGCGGTCGCGGTCGCTCGCCGCCGCGCAGCACGGCGAAGATCGCGGTCGACAGTGGCAGCAGGCCGATGAAGACGATCGAATGCGCTGACGTGATGTGCTGGAGCGCGAGCGCGGTCAGCAGGGGAAAGCCGACCACGACGCCGATGGAGACGATGGCGAGCGAGACAAGATCTTTCCGCTCCGGCCAGGCCTGGCGCAGCAGTCCGAGTACGGCTGCGCCGATCAGCGCCGCGATGATCGCGCGCGCAGAGGTGAGGAACAGCGCGGAGAAGCCGCCGACCGCCACCCGCGTCGCCGGCAGCGAGCCACTGAAGATGATGACGCCGAGGAGCCCGTTGCCCCAGCCGCTGCCAGCAGATTGCATGTCCGTCCCATTTTTTCCGGGTTGCCACCCTCGGCCGATGGCGGTGGCATGACCAGTCACAATTCAGTACACTCCAGCAAAACTGTATGGGTGTGGAAGGGAATACACCTTGGACATCGAAGCGCAGATGAAGGGTCGCGGCGGCACGCGGACCATCGACGTGATGGGCGCGATCCGCGCCAAGGTCGCCGGCCGCGCGCTCGGCCCCGGCGACCGCCTGCCATCGATCCGCAGCCTCGCCGCCGCGATGGGCGTTTCGCCGTCGACGGTCGTCGAAGCCTATGATCGCCTCGCCGCCGAAGGCCTGATCCGCGCCCGCCGCGGCTCCGGCTTCTATGTGTCGCCGACGGTCGCACCGCCGCTTGCATTGAGCGAGGTCGAGCCGCGCCGCGACCGGGCGGTCGATCCGTTCTGGGTCTCCCGGCAATCGCTCGATGCGGATGATGCCGTGCCGAAACCCGGCTGCGGCTGGCTGCCGCCCGTGTGGATGCCGGAGGCGGCCTTGCGCCGCGCCGCCCGCGCGCTTGGCCGCAGCGAAGCCAGCGTGCTCACCAATTACGGAAGCACGAGTGGCGCTCCGGTCCTGCGAAGGCTGCTGCTCACGCGCCTTGCCGAAGACGGGATCGAGGCCGCGATGGGACAATTGATGCTGACGGGGTCGGGCACGCAGGCGACCGACCTGATCTGCCGTTTCCTGCTGCGTCCCGGCGACACGGTGCTGGTCGACGATCCCTGCTACTTCAATTTTCGGGCGCTGCTGCGCGCGCATCAGGCGAAGATCGTCAGCGTGCCCTACACGCCGTCAGGCCCGGACGTTGCTCGCTTCGAGCAGATTCTCGGCAGCGAACGGCCACGGCTCTACATCACGAACTCGGCGCTGCACAACCCGACCGGCGCGACGCTCTCGCTCCAGACCGCGCACAGGCTTTTGACCGCGGCGGCCGCGCACGACCTCACCGTCATCGAGGACGATATCTTTGGCGACTTCGAGCCGGAGCGCTCGCCGCGCCTGGCTGCGCTCGATGGCTTGAACCGCGTGATCCGGATCGGCAGCTTCTCCAAGACGCTGTCGGCCTCGGTGCGTTGCGGCTACATCGCCGCGCGCGCCGACTGGATCGAGCATCTGGTCGACCTGCAGGTCGCAACCAGCTTCGGCGGCCCGAGCCCGGTCGCGACCGAGATCATCGCCAAGGTGCTGGCCGGCGGCAGCTACCGCAAGCACATGGAGGAGCTCCGCCAAAAGCTCACGCGGACACGGCGCGACATCGCGCGAAAACTCGGGGCGCTCGGCATCGAGCCCTGGCTGATGCCGCGCGGCGGCTTCTTCCTGTGGTGCCGTCTCGCCGGCGGGCAGGATGCGACGGCCGTGGCGCGCGCCGCGCTCGAAGAGAATGTGGTGCTGGCACCGGGCAACGTGTTCAGCGTGGCGCAGACCGCGCCGAATTTCATGCGGTTCAACGTCGCGCACATGAGCGATCCGGGAATGTGGGACGTGCTGCGGCGGGCGTTGAAGGCACAGCCGAACCGCTAGTACCACGGCTCCTCATACACAGGCTCGCCCTCGAGCAGCAGGCGCTTGATCGCGGCACGGCCCGAGGGGAGCACGGCGGCGACGACGCGCAGCTGCTGCTGGTTGCGGGCCTGCTCGAGCTTCCTGCCCTCGCCTTCCGGCACGAAATAATTTTCCAGGCCGTATCTGATCGTCAGCCTGTCGCAGAAGGTGCGGCCGGTCGAGCCACAGGAATAGGTGACGCGGCCTCGGATCAGCACGTCAGGCGCGGTGACCGCAACGGGCGCGGCGTGCACGGAAACGGCCTGATAGAGGCCGTTGGCATCGGGCGCGAGCTTGACGAACACGATCGGGTTACGCTCGGCGGACGGCTGGCCGGCGAGCGCGCCTGCCGGCAGTTGCGTGATATCGTAGCCGAGCGTGACATAGTCGCCGCGCAGGAGATCGCGCGGATCGACCGGCCGCGTCTGCAAGGTCACCTCGGTTCCCCCGCGCAGGATCTGCATGCGGTCGGCAACCATCAGGACCAGCAGCGCGCATTGCAGCAGGATGGCGGCGCCGAACAGCACGGCCTTCGGGATGCGTCCCCCAAAATTGGCGATGGACTCGATCATCGTTCAGCCCTCGGCAGCAAGCGGTTGAGCGCCGACGCAAACACGACGGCGATGATGCCTGATACTGCCAGGAAGGCCGAGCGGCGCAGCAGCGAGCCTTTCACCGCCCAGGTGATCGCCGCGATGACGCCGGCGATGCCGAGCCAGCCGGCGACGATGCGCGGACGCACGTCGTCGAGCACGCCGGAGACGACCAGGCACAGCATGGCGCAGAGCAGCGCGGCATAGGCGAACCAGGGCTCGCCGGCCGCAGACGCCGGCCAGATCGGCGCGGCGATCAGCACGAGGCCGATCGCGCACGCGGCGAGGATTTCACCGGCGCGCCGCGTGAGGCCGGCGGAGGCGAGCGCGAGAATCACGCCCGCGACGCCGCACGCGACCGCCCACGGCGGCTGGGCCGTCACCGTTGCAGTCCGAAGACGGAACAGATCGTCGACCGTCGTCACCTCCAGGAAGGCGACGACCGCCAGCGAGAAGGCGCCGTAGATCGACAGCACGGATCCGAGCCGCTGCGCCCGCGGCGACGGCGCGGCTGATATCGCGAGCCCGCCGCCGAACAGCAGCGCTGCTCCGTTCGCCAGCACGAAGGACGGCTGGGCGCCATCGAAGTCGAAGCGAAGCGAGGTCGCGACCCACCACGGAATCACCGCGACCGCGACGAGATGGGCGGCGACGCGGGAGTCCCACGCGAAGGCGATCGCGGCGGCGATGAGCCAGGCCACGATGAACTGGAGATGCAGGCTGTCCGGCGCGTCATAGACGCGCATGCAGGTCCAGATGCAGGCCGCCGCGAGCCCGACCGCCAGCGCGCCGCGCGAGCCGGTCAGCAATGCGGCGGCGAACGCGCCGACCGACCACAGCAGCATGCCGCCGGCAAAATCGTCGCCGAGATGATACATCTGGCCGACCAGCGCGATGCCGGCGCCGAAGACGATGGCACCGATGCTGGCACAGAGATCGGCAAGAATGTTGCGGCCCGTCGCCGCGAACCACGCCCCGAGCCCGCCGGCGACGATCATGCCGGCAAGCAGGATCGCGAAGCGCAGCAGCCGCGCAATCTCGGTCCAGTGCGCCGCGACGAAGGCAAGGAAGGCCGCCGCGATCAGGAGGCCGCCGACGATGGCGACGACCACGGCAATGTTGATGCCCGGCGACAGCGGCGGCAGCGCATTGCGAATGGAGCCAGCCGCCGCCGGCGCGATCACGCCATCGGCCTCCCATTGCGCGAGGTCAGCCTCGAGGCGCTGCCTGTAGGTCTTGTCGAACATCGTCGTGGACACCTGGCTCCCTGCCGGACGCGGGATGTTGGTCGGACTGCGGCGGTGACAGGTTCAACCTTGTCACCGCTTCACGCGGGGTCCCCAGCGCCCGGACAACCATAAACGCGAAAACAACCCCATGCACAGTAGCCGGCCCACGCCAGAACAAGGACTTGCACGGGAGTATCTGCTGATTACCCGAAATGACGTTGACCCGTCGGGCAAAACAGGTGCATGATGGCATCATGGCAGGAGGTTCGCCAGGCAGGGTTCCGGCCCGGGTCTCCAGGAGGCGTTTGCCGCCGGACGGTTGCGCGTTTTCGTGCAGGGTCACCGCAACATCCAGCATCCGCTCAGGCGAACTGAGAATATCGGGACAGTTGAAAGAAGGGTTCTGCCTGGTAGGACGGATCGGTGGCGAGGCGGGCAAGCCTTTGCCCGATGGCGGGCGCGAACTTCGCACCATGGCCTGAACACGCGGAGCAGACGATCAGGCGGGACTCCGGCCAGCGATCGATGATGAATTCCTCGCCCGCGTCTCGCCTGATGTCGGCGGGCGCGGTGTTGGTGTAGAGGCAGACGTCTCGATCGACGATGGGCCCTGCCGCATCAGGGACGAGGGCGGCCAACGCTTCGCCGATGGGGCGGAGCTCGGCATCGGTGGCGGGCGGACCCCAATCGTCGGGGCCAACGACAGGCCCGTGGTTGTGAGGCGCAGCCTTGACGCCGCGCTGTTCGAAATCCGGAAAGCCGTAGACGATGTCATCAGGACCGCGGTCCAGAATGAAGATCGGGAAACGACCTGAAACCACAGTGTCGGGGCCAGCAGGCTTGAACCAGCCGACCGCCTGTCGGGTGACGTTGAGCAGCGCGGTGAGTTGCGGGAGTGCGCGACCGAGCCATGGGCCCAGCGCCAGGATAGCGCGCTCGGCGAAGAACTCTTCGCTAGCCGTGCGGATCGACACGCCGTCGTGGTGCGGCGTGAAGCTCGCGCGTTCCGGAATCACGCGGTCGCGTGCGCGTGCGCGCATCAGCTTCATGACTGTAGCGGAGTGCAGGATCGCGGCACCGTCCTGGACGACGACGTCCCAGTCGTCGGGCAGGTTGAAAGCCGGAAATTCCTTGTTCGCGACAGCAGCGGTCAGCTTCGGATCCGGACGCCCTTTCGCGATCGCGGCCGCGCGCGAGGACGCCACCATGGCGGAGCCGGGGCGGCCGGCCTCCAGAATAGGGGTTTCCGTCAGAACCGTTTGACCGCTTTCGGCCTGCAGCCGGATCCAGCCGGCATGAGCCTCGTCGCTCAGGCTGGTGTAGTTGGGGTTTTCGAAATTGAAGCGACGGAAAATTCGACATGACCCATGCGACGAGCCTCGATCCGAACCTGCTGCGACAGGATCGAAGCCGAGCGCATCGACGCCGGCATCCAGCAATGCGCCCAGCGCTGCTCCACCCATGAGCCCCAGACCCAGCACGGCGACTTCGCATTTTCGCATGAAGGCCTCGCGAGCGATGCTACGACGCGCCGATCATCCTGATGATTTCGCGGGTTTGCAAGGTCTACGGGAGGGCGATTGCGGCCGGCATCGGCAGCGCCGTATCAGATCAATGGGACCGCATCAGCGTCATCAGGTACGTCCCTGTCATCGACGGCCTGCTCGCGGCGACGGCGTTGACGCATGATCTGACGCTGGTGACGCGCCTCATCCTAATTGCGGTGAAGCTCCGTACTTTCGCGTGGGTTGCGCCTCACCGGTAGACCGGTGTATTTGCGGACACTCGCAACCATTTGATAGGGGGGACAATGGTTGACCCGGTACCTTTGAGGCCGCGCATCGTTGAAGAGCAACAAAAGCTCGCAACCGAAATATCTGATCGGCTTTCGCAAGAACTTGTCATCGCTTTGGTCGGCCCTGTTGGCTCAGGCGTCTCCACTTCGGGGCGGCTGCTCTCGGAGATTTTGGCCCAGCAATTCAAATACGATGTCGCGCCCATCATCGGAATGAGTGATATCATTCGAACCGAGGCTCGCCGCGTCGGCGTAATCACGCCTCCACAAAATCCGCTCAACAATTACATCGATGTGATGCAAGCGGCTGGAAATAAGCTGCGCGAGCGGTTCGGCAACAATTACTTAGCTGAGAAGGCGGTTGAACGGATCGCGAAGTTTCGCGAGTCGCGCGGCGGATAGCTCTGCGTGCATGTCGCGGCAAGTGGGCGCCGCAATCATATCAGCCAAGGGAGAACTCATCTCTGTGGGCTGGAATGACGTGCCGAAGTTTAAGGGCGGTCTTTATGTGGAGGATGATCAGAGCATCTGGGATGAGGCAAAGAGGGCCATTGATGACAAGGATCACCGCTGCTTCAAATGGGGAAGCAAGATTTGTCACAATGAAGTCCGTCGGACCAAGATTGGCGACCGGATTGCGAAGCTAATTCGAGAATCCGGACTGTTAAAAGCGGGAACCAAACTCGAAGACGTTCGCAAAATTTTGGATGGCACTGAAGTTGACGATCTAACCGAGTTTTCGCGATCAATCCACGCCGAGATGGAGTCCATCCTAGCTGTAGCGCGCGAGGGGCGGCATTCACTCGTCGGCGCGACAATGTTCACGACCACGTATCCCTGTCACAACTGCGCGCGGCACATTGTGGCAGCAGGGATTTCGAAGGTCATTTATATCGAGCCATACCGCAAGAGCTTGGCAATCGCCTTGCATAACGACGCCATTACCGAAGACCCGGAAGATAGGTCGAAGGTTGTGTTTCAACAGTACGACGGCATAAGCCCCCACTTGTACTTACGGCTATTCAGACCTAGCACGCCGCGGAAGCAGGATGGCCACTTTGCCCGGCAGCCCGCAGAGGTTGCATTGCCGGTATTCCGGGTCCCGTTGGACTCGCCTGTTGAATACGAGGCGAAGATCATTGCGGACCTGTCGGCGAAGGAAGATACTAATGATTAGCGAATCAGGCGCAGAGTTCCCAAATGTCTAAGCAAGACGCGCCAAAGAATTCTCCACAGCAATTGTCGCTTGACCTGAATCCGGGCAAAGCCAATGCGCGCGCGAGTTCGACGGTTGAAGTGAGTTGTGTCAGAAACTTCATCGATTCCGGGACGTTGAACATTCGGAAGCAAGCCCTGGAGCGTGTCCGGGCTTCGAAAATTTTTGCAGTCCCCAATTCTCGCCTACGCTGAGCTGGGCGCCAACGCGCCGCGCGGTCGGTCATGCCATATGACGTTCGAGCTGTAGCGAACTACGTCCTTGAGACTGCGGAACGGTTAGATATTACCGTGACCAACATCTCTGTGAACAAGATCGTCTACTTTCTGCATGCTTGGTTCCTCGCAAAAACAGGGCAACCCCTTGTGACCGCGAAGATCGAAGCATGGGACTATGGCCCCGTTTTCCGCGAATTGTATATGCAGTTTAAGCCCTTCGGGGCCGGACGAATTACAGTCCTCGCAACAAGGCGGAATCCCTCAACTGCAAAGGAAGAGGTTTGCCCTGTTGGCATGGAGCGCGAAGACGAAGAATTTTTGCAGCCGCTGCTCCTTCGTTATTTACAGATGACACCAGCTTCGTTGGTGAGACTTTCCCACGAGTCGGGCGGCCCATGGGATCGGGTGTATAATCATTCCGGCGAATCGAATCCCGGAATGCGAATTTCCGACGAGGCGATCCAGCAATACTTTAGGTGTCAAACCAGGCACTAGCTGAGAGGCTTTGATGTCCGTGAAAATCGATCGGCCGCCTTATGTACACAATTGGGTCCGTTTCAATTTCCCGGATGAACTCTCAACAACAAAGGCCGTAGTATCCTTCATCAGGGCGACGCCCCAGATTTCATACGCAGCCGGCCAACCGATCATTAGAGATCGTATCGCGTTGAAGTTGGATCGCGACACCGCCCTGAAGGCCGCGCGCACCAAAGGGCACCCAAAGAGCCGCCCTCATGTCGCTGAGTACGTAAACGCGTTCTACGATTACGATGATGAACGCAACTACTCCGGCCTTCCTTCATACGATCAATACGTGGCGCCATACAGCATCAGCCGTGACGTAAGAATCCCGGTCAAACCTCTCATTGTTATTTCCGAAGGCGGTATGCTGAAGCCGATCTTCATCGTGGGGTGGGCGACGATGTCTCTACTGCGCTTTCAACGCAGGTTACTGATGACCGTCTTAGAAGACGCCGTCTTTTCACTAACCGACTTTCAAGCGTCGGCGGGCGAGTTCATCTCTTTTCCGCGCGCAGCTTCAGACAACCTTCGCCATCCCGAGGTTTGGAAACGAGGGGATTACGATCTTCTCTCGGATGCAGAAATGAGGGAACAAGCTGAATTGTATGTGCGCGCCCTCGCGGCTGCGAAGGAGATCATTGCACGTCGGCACGGAGAAGCGGACCAGCAGCCCGAAGCGCAGCAGGACGCCGCGGAGCCTGATTCAGTCTTCGACCTCTTCAGCGGCACGAAGTAGCCTATAGCTCCGCACGTAGGGATTGGCGGACCCGCAGAGGGCGGCCCCCAACGTCACCAGTCCATTCGTTCATAGTGGCGGAGAGGGAGGGATTCGAACCCCCGATAGGCTTGCACCTATGCCGCATTTCGAGTGCGGTGCATTCAACCACTCTGCCACCTCTCCTGAAGGCGCCATATGAGGAGCAGGGCCCCTGTGGTTGGGGGCGTTCATAAGCGAGGATGGCGGGCCAGACAAGGCGCGAAAGGGGAAAATCCGGTGGTTGTTTTGCCGCTTTTCTCGCCCTGTTGCCAACAATGGGCACCTTTTGCTGGGCTACCCCTCTCCCTAGCCCTCCCCCACATCCGCCTTCGCCCGAAGGCGGGCTTCGGCGGACAAGAGCGGGGAGGGAACGCACCTTTTTTGTGGCGGCGGATGAGACCTAATCTCATCATGATCTAGCCAGAGCACTTTCCAGCTAAAGGAACTGCCATGGAGCACCTCACCATCCGGGCCAATGGCGCCAATTTCCATGTGGTCCGTGCCGGCCGGGGAAAACCGCTGCTTTTGCTGCATGGTTGGCCGGAGATCTGGTTGACCTGGGCGCCGGTGATATCGAGGCTTTCGGACCGTTTCACCCTCATTGCGCCTGATTTGCGCGGCTTTGGCGACAGCGACAAGCCTGACGGGTCTTTCGGGCCTGATGGCCATGCGGCCGACATGCTGGCCGTGATGGACGGGCTCGGCATCGACCGATTCGGCGTGGTCGGGCATGACGTCGGCGGCGCGGTGATGCAGCCGCTGGCCCGGCGGGCGGGCGAACGTGTCGCGGGATTGTTCTTCTTCGATTTCGTCTATCCCGGCATCGGGCCGCGGATGGCGGCCCCTGAAAGGCTCAACCACATCTGGTACCAGTCCTTCCAGCAGATGGAGATGGCCCCTCGGCTGGTGGGGGCAAGCCGCGAGAGCTGCCGGCTCTATATTGCGCACTTCCTGAAAGGCTGGGCGCATCGCAAGGACGCGTTCGACGACGTGCTCGACCTCTTCGGCGACACTTACTTCAGGGACGGCAATCTCGCCGGCGGCTTTGCGCATTACCGGGCGTCGCATGCCGGGCGCATTGCGATGATGAAGGGCGAAGCGCCGGTGCTACCGCCGATCCAGGTGCCGACCTGCGTGCGCTGGGCCGAGCACGATCCGCTGTTTCCCTATGAATGGACCGACCGGCTGGGAGAAACGTTCAGCAAGCTCGATCTGGCGATGTTTCCCGGTGTCGGGCACTTCCCGCATCGCGAGGATCCGGATCGCGCGGCGGAGGAGATCGCCGGGTTCTTTGAGCGCATCGGGTGGAGTTGAGGCGCGGGGACGAAATCACATCGCGTTCGTCCGAGAACTACGCTCTTTCCGTTCCCTCCCCCCTTGTGGGGGAGGGGCAGGGAGGGGGGTGCCACACGGGGATTCTTTCGATCGCGCATCCCGCCACGCAATCAATCACCAACACCTTTTTCTGGGCCACCCCTCTCCCTAACCCTCCCCCACAAGGGGGGAGGGAACGCACCGCGATCGCGGGGCGCGCATCTCATCCCATCATGCTCTGAAAAAACAGGGTGGGACCGCCAGACGCGGTAAACACTGGCGGTCCCGTGCCGCTCATCGAAATGCCGGCCAGGAAGGGCGGCTTCGCAGGCCTGCGTGAGACGACGATTCGACCCTAGCGTGCAGGCAGGTTCCCGCAACGCAATCCGGTCCTTAACCTAACCAGTCAAGGTTACTCCTTGTCGTTCCTGCTGTTTTCCCTGGCTTTCTTCTTGCTCGTGTCCTTGCCGTTCTCGGACGAGTCCTTGCCGTTGCCGCCGTCCTTGTGGCGGTTGGTGAAGCGCGCATTGCCGAGGCCCGTGCCGATGGTGAGCACGCCCCAGCGATCGACGTCCTGCATGAACGGCACCTCGGAGAGGCCCTGCACCACGCCGTCATTGTGCATCAGGATCGCGGTGTCGTGCTCGCCGATGACTGGAATGCCCTCGATCAGGCTCGCCGGCAGGTTGAATTTGCTGCTCTCCCAATTGCCGGGCAGATTCTGCGCGCCTTTTTCGATGGAGCCGTCCTCGCTGATGACGCCGGGACAGGCGATGCCGATGAAGGGCGCGAGCTTGAAGCCTTCGCTTTCCGCTTCCGCAATCAGCGCCTTCAGCATCTTGGTGAGCCGCTTCACCGCGCCTTCGCGCGTCGGCTCGTCGTCGGCATGGCGCCACAGCTCTGATTTCACGACCTTGGCCTTCGAGAGGTCCTTTGCCTTCTTCCAGCCCGTCTCGACGAGGCCGCAGCGGATGTTGGTGCCGCCGATATCGACCGCGAGGATGCTGTCATGGGCCTCGAAAATCCACGACGGTGCCAGATGCAGCGTGCCGATCAGGCCGGCTTCATCGGGATGATGCCGGATCGGTACCAGATCGATCTTGAAGTCCTCCGCTTTCAGGATGATCTCGGTGCGCGCGATCGCGAGCTCGCCGAGCCGTGAATCGCGAAAGCCGCCGCCGACCACGATGCGCTCGGTCCTGGCCCAGGCCTTCGTCTTGAGGAAGCGCCGCGTGACGTAGGCGAGCTCCTGGGCAAAGTCCTCGATGGCGCTGTGCACCACGGCCGAGGCCTCGACGTCGTCGCTGACCAGGATTGCATCCAGCGTCTTCTTGCTGATGCTCTCCGACGGCTCCTTGCCGAACGGATCCTCGCCGGTCTTGCGCAGCGGCTTGCGCCAGCGGTCGAGGATCTTCCGGAACGCGCCCTTGCTGGCGCGATCGCCGAGGAAGCCGTCCTCGTCCTTCATCTCGATGTTGAAGCTGTCGACATCCACCGACGGCAGCCGCCCGGCGCCGTGATGGGCGATGCCCGTGGTCGTCTTGACCAGCTCGTCCGTTGCCATGAGAGCCCTTGCCCGCTTGCCTGTTCCGGCGGACTAACGGCGGGGGAACCTGATGGTTGCAGCGCGAGCCGAGATTCCGTGGGGGCGCGAAAACGGCCCAAATCCTTCAAATCCGGCCTCTTTTCGCCGGCTTTTCCTTGACTCTTCGCCCCCGGCGGCTATAAGTCCGCACAACCGGCGCGGGGCGTTTCTCGCGCCGCTTGTTTTTGCGTGGGTTTTCAAAGGGATAACTCCCGCCCGCGCGAAACTCGCAATAAACCCATAGCGACTGATCAAAAAGCCGGCCCGGACGCTTCTCGTCCCGAGGCCGGGATTGAACACGGAGAAAAAACGATGTTCGCAGTCATCAAAACCGGCGGCAAGCAATACCGCGTCGTGCCGGATGATGTTCTCGAAGTTGGCAAGATCGAAGGCGACGTCGGCTCGATCGTGCAGTTGAATGAAGTTCTGGTGGTCGGCGGCGACACGCCGGTGCTGGGCGTTCCGACGGTGGCCGGCGCCTCCGTTGCGGTCGAGGTGCTCGACCACAAGCGCGGCCCGAAGGTCATCGCGTTCAAGAAGCGCCGCCGCAAGAATTCGCGCCGCAAGCGTGGCTACCGCGACGAGATCACGGTCCTGCGCGTCAGCGAGATCCTGACGGACAATGCCAAGCCCACCAAGGGCCCGCGTCCGAAGAAGGAAAAGGTTGCCAAGGAAGCGGCTAAGGAAGCTGCCGAGTAACTGAAACCGATCACGCCAATTCACGAGTTGATGCGTGCGACGTTTTGAAATGATTCCGTCAAGGAATTGACCTAGAACTACGCAGGATTTCGGAGACGAGCCATGGCTCACAAAAAAGCAGGCGGTTCATCGCGCAACGGTCGCGATTCCAAGGGTAAGCGTCTTGGCATCAAGGTGTTCGGCGGGGAGCGCGTGATTCCCGGCAACATCATTGCGCGTCAGCGCGGCACCACCTGGCATCCCGGCCTCAATGTCGGCATGGGCACCGACCATACTCTGTTCGCCAAGATCGAGGGTCGTGTTGAATTCCAGGCCAAAGCCAACGGCCGCACCTTCGTAGCGGTACTCCCGCTCGCAGAGGCTGCTGAATAGACGGTGGATCTTATTTGGAGTCCGCCGGGTCCTTGACCGAACCGGCGGAGTTCCAGAGATCAAGCAGATCGAAGGCTCCAGGGGAGGCGGGGAAACCGGCCTCCCCTTTCGTTTGACCAGTTCACTTTTCACTTAGTGACTTCTAGCGGAGCCGGACATGTTGCAGGACTTTTCGAGCGTGACCTTAGCCGAGGCGAGACCCAGCGTCGTCGCCACCGAGCGGCTGACCTTGCGGCGGCCGACCCTCGCCGACGTCAAGACCATCGCCCGCCTCGCCAACGACCGCCGTGTCGCGGAGAACACCCGCCGGCTCCCGCATCCCTATTCGCAGGACGACGCCGTCGAGTTCGTCCGCGCCACCGCCGCGCTCGGGAGCGAGACCGTGTTCCTGATCGAGCACGACAGCGGGCCGGTCGGCATGGTCGGCATCGACTGCTCCACGCCAGAGAATGCCGAGCTCGGCTATTGGCTGGGCGTCGAGCATTGGGGCCAGGGCTTTGCCACAGAGGCCGCACGCGGCGCCATCGACTTCTTCTTCGAGGAGTTCGAGGACGATCATCTCCATGCCGGCGCGCGCGTCACCAATCCGGCCTCGCGCAACGTGCTGGAGAAGTGCGGCTTCCAGTGGAGCGGCGTGCAGCTGCACCGTTTCCTGGCGCTGGGCTCGTCGACACCGGTCGACTGCTTCCGCCTGTCGCGCGGCGTGTGGTCGTCGCTGAAGAGCTGGAGCAGCGCGCGAAGGATGAGGTAGTGACTACGCCGGCGGGTTCACCTCTCCGCTGGCGCGGCCCAAATCGCGTTCGCGCAGGTAGATGTAGAAGCCGGCGCCGATGATGATCACGGCGCCGACGATGGTGGCGATTTCAGGCACGTCGCCGAACACGACGAAGCCGAAGATCACCGCCCAGACGATCATCGAATATTGATACGGCACCACCACACTCGCGGGCGCGAGCTTGAGCGAGCGGTTGACGCAGAACAGCGCCGTCACCGAGATGCATCCGGCCAGCGCGAAGAACACCAGGCTGCCCGGCGTCGGCGGCACCCAGTGGAAGGCCGAGAGCACGGCGCCCAGCGAGAACGTGCCGATGAACTGCGAGGACGCCATCACGATGTCGGGCGTCTTGCGCAGGCTGCGGGTGATCAGCATCAAGCTTGCGAAGGAAAGGCTGCCGCCGAGTGCGATCAGCGCCGGCAGGCTCACCGTCTGCGCCGACGGCCGCAGCGCGATCAGCACGCCACAGAAGCCGATCAGGATCGCGGTCCAGCGCCGCCAGCCGACCTTCTCGCCCAGAAAGATCGCCGACATCGCGGTGACGAAGATCGGGCCCGCCAGATAGTAGGTGATGACGTCGGCGAGCGGCAGATGGACAGTCGCGAGGAAGAACGCGGCCACCTCCAGCGTCGACAGCACGACGCGGATGAGCTGCAGGCGCGGCCGCTCCAGATGCAGGAACTGGTGACGCTGCTTCCATATCAGCGGCGACAACAGCAGCAGCGCCGCACAGGCACGCAGGAACAGCAGCTGCCCGACCGAATACGTCCCGACCAGAAACTTGCCCATGGCGTCCCCGAACGAGAACATGAAGATCGAGAGCACCATGAGTCCGATGCCGGCCAGCCGCGCCGAGCGGTCATCATAGGCGGAGAGATTCTTGAACAGGGGCATCGAGCGTCGTTTTAATGAAGCAGGCGCGCGCGACAAGCCCGCGCAAGCCGAATTGAACGGATTGTCGCACGCGTCGCGGCGCGGTAGCGATAGGCGTCTCACCGACGAAAGAGCACTGGCATGACCGAGTTCGACCCGGCCCAGCACCGCATGATGCCAGCGCAACGCTGGTTTGAGGATTTCGTCGTCGGCGAGCGCTTCGTGCTGCCGAGCCGGACCCAGACATCTGCGGTATTCGCCGCGTTCCAGACCGCAAGCGGCGACACCCACCCGGTGCACTACGACGTCGAATATTGCCGAGCCCGCGGCATGCCGCATCTGCTCGCGCACGGCTTTCAGACGTTGATCCACACCGCGCCCGGCGCGGGCCTGTTTCCCTTCATGGTCGAGGAATCCCTGGTCGGCTTCCTCGAGCAGTCGAGCCGGTTCCTCAAACCCGTCTTTGCCGACGACACGATCTATCCCGCGCTCGAAGTCACCGAGCTGGTGCCGGGCCGCACGACCGGCACGGTGACGCTGAAGAGCACCGTCTTCAACCAGCGCAAGGAGCTGGTGCTCGAGGGCATGCAGAAATTCCTGATCCGGCGCAGGCCGGCTGGTTAAGCAAGGGCCAAAATTCGCAGGTTTTCGGCCGATTTGCGGGGTCATCCGGGTTGCCGGGCGTGCCCGGCTGGCCTACCTATGGCCCATGAAATTCCTCGACGAAGCAAAGGTCTATATCCGCTCCGGTGACGGCGGGAACGGCTGCGTGGCGTTCCGCCGCGAGAAGTTCATCGAGTTCGGCGGTCCCTCCGGCGGCAATGGCGGCCGCGGCGGCAATGTCATCATCGAGGTCGCCGATGGCCTCAACACGCTGATCGACTACCGCTACCAGCAGCACTTCAAGGCCCAGAAGGGCGAGAACGGCTCGGGCTCGGACCGCCACGGCGCCAACGGGAAGAACATCGTGCTGAAGGTCCCGGTGGGCACGCAGATCTTCGACGAAGACCGCGAGACGCTGATCCACGACTTCACCGATGTCGGCGAGAAATTCGTGCTGGCCGAGGGCGGCAATGGCGGCTTCGGCAACGCGCATTTCAAGTCCTCGACCAACCGCGCGCCACGCAACGCCAATCCCGGCCAGCCCGGCGAGGAGCGCTGGATCTGGCTGCGGCTGAAGCTGATCGCGGACGCCGGCCTCGTCGGCATGCCCAATGCCGGCAAGTCGACCTTCCTGTCCAAGGTCAGCGCGGCGCGGCCGAAGATCGCAGATTATCCCTTCACCACGCTGCATCCGCAACTCGGCGTCGTGAACGCCGACGGCCGCGAATTCGTGCTCGCCGACATTCCCGGCCTGATCGAAGGCGCGCATGAAGGCACGGGCCTCGGCGACCGCTTCCTCGGCCATGTCGAGCGCTGCCGCGTGCTGCTGCATCTCGTCGACGCCACCTGCGAGCATGCCGGCAAGGCGTACAAGACCGTGCGCAGGGAGCTCGACGCCTATGGCGGGCTGCTCACCGACAAGATCGAGATCGTCGCGCTCAACAAGATCGACGCGGTCGAGCCGGACGAGCTGAAGAAGCAGAAGGACCGGCTGAAGCGCGCCGCCAAGAAGACGCCGCTGCTGCTGTCGGGCGTCACCGGCGAAGGCGTCAAGGAAGCGCTCCGCGCGCTGGTCGACGTGATCGGCGAAAGCCCGGTCTCGTCCAAGGCCAAGAGCGCGGCCGAAGCGGAGCCGTGGTCGGCCTGAAGATCGATGCTCTCTCCATACCTCTCCTCAACGGGGAGGTTGTCTTCGCGCCGTCGATAGAGCAGCATTCGGAAAATCGAGTTGGGGGCGGAGACAAGGCATGGCGCGCGCGAAGAACGTTCTCTGGATCATGTGCGACCAGCTTCGCTATGATTATCTCGGCTGCACCGGCCATCCCACGCTGAAGACGCCGAACATCGACGCCATGGCCAGGCGCGGCGTGCTGTTCTCGAAGACTTACGTGCAATCGCCGATCTGCGGTCCGTCGCGGATGTCGTTCTACACCGGCCGCTACATGCGCTCGCACGGCTCGCACTGGAACGGCTGGCCGCTGCGCGTCGGCGAGCCCACGCTTGGCGATCACCTCAAGAAGATCGGCGTGCGCAACGTGCTGGTGGGCAAGACCCACATGGCACCTGATCTGGAAGGCATGAAGGCGCTCGGTATTCCGCCGGAATCCGTCATCGGCGTGCACGTCGCCGAATGCGGCTTCGAGCCCTACGAGCGCGACGACGGCCTGCATCCGACCGGACGGCCGCGCCCGAAATACGACGAGTATCTGCGCCGGCAGGGTTTCGAAGCGACGAACCCCTGGGAGCACTGGGCCAACTCGGGCGCCGCGGATGACGGTAGCTTGCAGAACGGCTGGCTGCTCGTGCACGCCGACAAGGCCGCGCGCGTGCCGGACGAGCATTCCGAGACGCCTTACATGACGCGCCGCGCGATGGACTTCATCGGCGAGGCCGAGACCGACGGCCGGCCATGGTGCCTGCATCTGTCCTACATCAAGCCGCACTGGCCCTACATCGCGCCCGAACCCTATGCCAGCATGTATTCGACCGATGACATGATCCCGGTGATCCGCTCCGAGCGCGAGCGGCAAAACCCGCATCCGGTGTTCGGCGCCTATATGGACATGCGCTACTCCCGCAACATGGCGCGTGACGAGGCCCGCGAGAAGGTGATCCCGACCTATATGGGCCTGATCACCCAGATCGACGACCAGATGGGCGTGCTGATGAAATTCCTGGAGGAACGCGACCTGCTTGAGACGACCATGATCGTCTTCACGTCCGATCACGGCGACTATCTCGGCGATCACTGGATGGGCGAGAAGGACCTGTTCCACGAACAGTCGGCCAAGATTCCGCTGATCATCATCGATCCCTCCAAAGAAGCCGACGCCACGCGCGGCACACGCAGCGATGCGCTGGTCGAAGGCATCGATCTCGCGCCGACCTTCGTCGATTATTTCGGCGGCAAGGTGCCCGGGCACATCCTCGAGGGACGCTCACTGCTGCCGCTGCTACGCGGCCCGACGCCACCGGATTGGCGCAAGGTCGCGTTCTCCGAATACGACTATGCCATGCAGGATGTGCGGCTGAAGCTGAACCAGCCGATCGAGCGCTGCCGCCTGTTCATGGTGTTCGACGGCCGCTGGAAATACATTCATGCATCAGGCTTCCGCCCGATGCTGTACGATCTCGAAACCGATCCGGACGAATATGTCGATCGCGGCGACGATCCGGAATGCGCCGGCGTAATTGCTCGATTGCAAGCCGAGCTGTTCGACTGGGCGCTGCACCCCAACGACCACGTCACCACGCCGCGCGAAAAGATCGCGAACTATGCCGACAACCAGCTCCAGGTGAAGGGCGGCATCCTGATCGGCATCTGGGACGAGGCCGAGCTTGCCGCCATCAAGGACGGCATCGCCCAGCGCGCGAAGATGTAGGCCGCTCTTCGGGACTCTGGATTGCTTCGTCGCGAGGGCTCCTCGCAATGACGGGGGAAGAGGCTCAATTCTCGATCCTGTACCCGGTCGCCTTCACGATCGGCTGCCAGAATGCCGTGTTGGCGGCGAGCTCCTTGGTCAGCCCATCCGCGCTGCTGCCGACCGGGATCAGGCCGATCGCGGTGAGCTTCTCCTTCACGTCGGGCTTGGCAAGCGCCGCACTCGCGGCCGCGCCGAGCTTGCTGGCGAATTCCGGCGGGCTGCCGGCCGGGAGCCACATGCCATACCAGGCATCCGCAACGAGATCGATGCCATTCTCCTTCAGCGTCGGCACCTCGGGTGCGAACGGCGAACGCTCCGCGCTCGAGACAGCGACGATCTTCACGCCCTTGGCGCGATGCTGTGGCAGCGCGTCCGCCAGGGTCGTGATGCCGAACGCGATGTGGCCGCCGATGATGTCGTTGAGAATTGGCGCGCTGCCGCGATAGGGCACGCGCGTCAGGGGAATTCCGAGATCCTTCTCGAGCTTGGAGCCCATGAAATGCGGAATGGTGCCGTTGCTCGGCACACCGAACGAGGTCTTGTCGGGATGCGCCTTCAGCCAGGCGACGAATCCCTTGAAATCGGAGGCATCAATCTCCGGGCCGATCACGACGGCGAACTCGAACCGCGCGAGCAGCGACACCGGCATGAAATCCTTCGCCGTGTCGAAGCTCGGCGTCGTCTCCACCATCGGCAGCAGGTACATGGTCGGCCCCGTCGTCACCAGCACCATGCTGCCATCAGGGCTGGCACCCTTCACCGATTTGATGCCGATCAGGCCGTCGCCGCCGGTGCGGTTCTCGACCACGATGGTCCGTTGCAGCGCCGGGGCAATCTCTTGCCCGATCAGCCGACACAGCGTGTCGCCGCCGGCGCCTGCCGCGAACGGGAAGATGATCTTGGTCAACCCGGCCTGCGCTTGCGCCTCGCTAACCTGCGCCAGCAGTGGCAGACCGAGACATCCGGCCATGAATGTGCGGCGATCCATGCGTTTCCCCTTTCCAGCCCGTTATGGTTGGCGGCCATTAGAGCCAGCCGGGCCTGCGAGACAAGACCGACATTGGTCCCGTTTCCCACCCCGGCCGCCTTGCGCCGGCCATCGTCCTGCTGCAAAAGCAGACCTCACCGGCGCCGCCCGTCGCTCCGCCGTTTCCAGAGCAATTCCGTCCTGTTAGCGCCGACACATACCCACATGGCCAGCCCCGAACTCAGTCAATTCCGCCGCATCGTCGTCAAGGTCGGCTCCGCGCTGCTGGTCGATTCCGACAGGGGCGAGGTGCGGGCGTCCTGGCTGGCCGCGCTCGCCGACGACATGGCCAAGCTGCACACGGAGGGCCGCGACGTGCTCGTGGTGTCCTCGGGCTCGATCGCGCTCGGCCGCAGCCGGCTCAAGCTACCGCGCGGTCCGCTGAAGCTGGAGGAGAGCCAGGCAGCCGCCGCCGTCGGCCAGATCGCGCTGGCGCGGATCTGGTCCGAGGTGCTCGGCGCCCACGGCATCGGCGCCGGCCAGATTCTCGTCACCCTCCAGGACACAGAGGAGCGTCGCCGCTATCTCAACGCGCGCTCCACCATCGGCAAGCTGCTGGAGTGGCGCGCGATCCCTGTCATCAACGAGAACGACACGGTCGCAACCAACGAGATCCGCTACGGCGACAATGACCGCCTCGCTGCGCGCGTCGCCACAATGGCGAGCGCAGATCTGCTGGTGCTGCTCTCCGACATCGACGGCCTCTACGACGCCCCACCAAAGAACAATCCGAACGCAAAACTGATCCCGGTGGTCGAGAGCATCTCCTCGGAGATCGAGGCGGTGGCGGGAGACGCCGAATCCGAACTGTCGCGCGGCGGCATGCGCACCAAGGTCGAGGCGGCCAAGATCGCCACGACAGGCGGCACGCACATGCTGATTGCATCCGGCAAGATCGAGCATCCGCTGCAGGCGATCGCCAATGGCGGACGCTGCACCTGGTTCCTGACGCCGGCCAACCCCATCACCTCGCGCAAGCGTTGGATCGCGGGCACGCTGGAGCCCAAGGGCACGCTGACGATCGATGCGGGCGCGGTGACGGCGCTGCGCGCCGGCGCCAGCCTGCTGCCGGCCGGCGTGATCAAGGTCGAGGGCCAGTTCGCCCGCGGCGATGCCGTAATCGTCCGCGGCCCCGATACCAGCGAGGTCGGCCGCGGCCTGATCGCCTATGACGCCGAGGTCGCCGAGCGGATCAAGGGCCGCTCCTCCCCTGATGTGATGACCATCCTCGGCATCAGCGGGCGCTCCGAGATGATTCACCGCGACGACCTGGTGGTGGGCGGGTAAGGCCGGCTATTGCATGTCGTCGGCGCCGATGTCCTGGCGGCCGTGCATGACGCGGACGATCTCAATGCCATCAGGCAACGGGACATAGAAGATCACGTAATTGCCGACTGGGAAGCTGCGCAAGCCGGCACGCAATTCTCGTCGATCTCTTCCGGCCAGCGGATTCTCCACCAGCATCTCGAAAATCTCACCGATGCGCCCGATCTGGTTCTCGGCGGCCCGAATGCTGTCCGAAGCAATGAAGTCCCAGATCGAATCGAGATCGATGTCTGCTTGTGGAGCTTTGCGGAATCTATTCGCCACGTTTGCGCGCGGCCAACCGTTGCCGTCCCCGCGCCTTGATCTCGTTCATCCATTCCTGAATGTCGACCTCTTGCATCGGTCCGCTGTCAAACCCCTTCTGGATTTCCTCCCGTAGCGCCTCCAGCTTGATCCTGCGCCGCTCTTCGCGCTCCTCGACCAGCCGAAGACCTTCGCGCATGACTTCGCTCGCGGTAGCGTAGCGGCCGCTCTCGACCAGATTGTCGATCAGGTCCTCGAAATGCTTGCCAATGCTGTAGCTGCTCGCCATGGACGGCTCCGTTATCAGATAATGATATTTATTGATATTTGAGCGTCCGGCAAGGATCGGTCCCACCTCCGGTCCCGCCAGGCCATTGGCCGACCCGGTATCCACGACCGTGCCCCTGCCATACCCGCCCCGCCCTTCGCAAAAGCGGGATTTCCGTGCTAGGACACCGCCTTAGCAGAAGGTTGAACTCTCATGGCCGCCCCCCTGAAAGCCGTTGACGGCAATGCCGATCGAACCGCCGATCTCTTGGCGCTGATGTCCGATCTCGCCACCCGTTCCCGCGCCGCCGCGCGGGTGCTGGCGCTGGCGCCGCCGGAGCAGAAGAACCGGGCGCTGGAAGCCATGGAGCGGGCGATTCGCGCCAACGCCGCAGCGATCCTCGCCGCAAATGCGGAGGACGTCGCCGAAGCGCGCGCCTCCGGCAATGCCACCTCGTCCTTCATCGACCGCCTGACGCTGACGCCGGCGCGGGTCGAAGGCATGGCTGAGGGCATCGCCGTCGTGCGCGGCATCGCCGATCCCGTCGGCATCGTCACCGAGAGCTGGCAGCGGCCGAACGGCATGACCATCGAGCGCGTGCGCGTGCCGCTCGGCGTCGTTGGCGTCATCTTCGAGAGCCGGCCGAACGTCGCGGCGGATGCCGGCGTGCTCTGCCTGAAATCCGGCAATGCCGTGATCCTGCGCGGCGGCTCCGACAGTTTCCGCTCCTGTCGTGCCATCCATGAGTGCCTGGTGCAGGGCCTGCGTGAAGCGGGACTGCCTGAAGCTGCGATCACGCTGGTGCCGACGCGCGACCGCGCGGCGGTCGGCATGATGCTGTCCGGCCTCAACGGTTCGATCGACGTGATCGTGCCGCGCGGCGGCAAGAGCCTCGTTGCGCGCGTCGAGCAGGAGGCGCGCGTGCCCGTGTTCGCGCATCTCGAAGGCGTCAACCACGTCTATGTCGATGCCAGCGCCGATCTCGCCATGGCGAAGTCGATCGTGCTCAATGCCAAGATGCGACGCACCGGCGTCTGTGGCGCGGCCGAGACATTGCTGGTCGATCGCGCCGCTGCCGGCAAAAACCTGAAGCCGCTGGTCGAGATGCTGCTCGAGGCCGGCTGCGAGGTGCGCGGTGACGACGCCGTGCAGGAGACAGATGCGCGCGTAAAACCTGCCAGCGAAGACGATTGGGACACCGAATATCTCGACGCGATCATCGCGGCGAAGGTGGTCGATGGCGTCGACGGCGCGATCGCGCACATCCAGGACCACGGCTCGCACCACACCGATGCGATCGTGAGCGAGAACGACGCTGCCGCGAAGAAATTCCTCAGCGAAGTCGACTCCGCGATCGTGCTGCACAACGCCTCGACGCAATTCGCCGACGGCGGCGAGTTCGGCTTCGGTGCCGAGATCGGCATCGCCACCGGCCGCTTCCACGCCCGTGGCCCTGTCGGCGCCGAGCAATTGACGAGCTTCAAATATCGCGTTCACGGCACCGGGCAGACGCGGCCGTAAGAGACGTCGCGGGGCGGGCGGGCATTGAGTAACAATTTCGTCGTGCCGCGCTTCGTGGCGCAAGCGGTCCCGCCCCATACCGAGGGGATGCGTATCGGCCTGCTCGGCGGCTCGTTCAACCCGCCGCATCAGGCCCATCGCGCGATCAGCCGCTTCGCCTTGATGCGATTGCAACTCGATCGCGTCTGGTGGCTGGTCACGCCAGGCAATCCGCTCAAGGAGAACGGCAATCTGCACGAGCTCGGCGAGCGCATGCAGGCCGCGCGCGACGTCGCAGATGACCCCAGGATCGAGGTGAGCTGTCTCGAATCCGTCATTCGTACCCGCTATACCATCGACACGATCAACACGTTGCGCCGCCGCTTCTCCGGCTTGCGCTTTGTCTGGATCATGGGCGCCGACAACCTCGCTCAATTCCATCGTTGGCAGGACTGGCGGCGGATCGCCGCCCAGGTCCCGATGGCAGTGATCGATCGCCCGCCGCAGAGTTTTCGTGCCCTCGCCTCCCCTGCCGCCCAGGCGCTCGCGCGCTACCGCCTGCCGGAGAGTGAGGCAGCCTTGCTTGCGGACCGGCCGGCGCCGGCCTGGGTCTTCCTGACCGGGTTGAAGCTCAACCTTTCCTCGACGGGCCTGCGGAACCCGGACGGGAGCTGGAAAGGTACGAAGTGAGACGGAATGTGGGGAATTACGGGCTCTCTGGCATATTGAAACCCTTAACCCCACATGATGTAGTGTAACCAGCGAAGGCCGGATTCGGCCTTCGCGATACAGTGAAAGGAATGGTCCCTGGCCACGTCTGTATTGTCAAAGTCTGTTTTACCCAAGGCTACGAAACCGGCGCGTAAAACATCGACCAAAGCTGCGGCCTTGAAGGCGCAACCCGACGCCGACAAGACGCTGAGCCTGATCCTCTCCCGCCTCGAGGACATGAAGGCGGAAGAGACGGTCACCATCGACCTTCGCGGCAAATCGGCATACTCCGACTACATGATCGTCACCACGGGCCGTGTGAACCGGCACGTCGGCGCGATCGCGGAGAACGTGACGAAGAGCCTCAAGGAAACCGGCATCAAGAACATCCATGTCGAGGGCTTGCCCAATTGCGACTGGGTGCTGATCGATTCCGGCGAAGTGATCGTGCACGTGTTCAGACCCGAGGTCCGTGAGTTCTACAATCTCGAGAGATTGTACACGCAGGGCCCGGGGGCGGCGAAGGCGATCTAACGCGATCTTGGAGGCTGCTGGCCGATTTCGAATCGGCCGACGCGCATGCTAGCGTCGTGCGCGCGCCGAATGCGCGCGGTCTTGAAAACTCGACTCTGAAACATCATGCGTGTCGCTGTCATCGCGGTGGGCCGGCTGAAGCAGGGGCCGGAACGGGAGCTTGCCGAGCGCTATTTCGAGCGGTTCGACGAGGCCGGCCGCAAGCTCGGATTCCGCGAGCTCACCATCCACGAAATCCCCGAGAGCCGCGCGCGCGATGCCGCGACGCGGATGACCGAAGAGGCGGCCGCGATCTCCGCGCATATCCCGGACAAGTCGATCCTGGTGGCGATGGACGAGCGCGGACAAAACCTCGATTCCACCGTATTCGCACGGAATCTCGGGCGCTGGCGCGACGAAGGCGCCGGTCATACTATCTTCGTGATCGGCGGGGCGGACGGACTTTCGCCCGAATTGCGCCGTAAGGCCAAGCTCGCGATCGCATTCGGCTCCGCGACCTGGCCGCATCAAATGGTCCGCGTCATGCTTCTGGAACAGCTGTATCGGGCCGCCACCATTCTGGCCGGCCACCCCTATCATCGCGCGTGATTCGCGCCATAACGAGCACCTTGCCCAACAGATGCGAGCGCCGATCCTCAATTTGCTGCTGATGGTGAGCTGCGCCGGCGCAAGCCTCTTCGCCGAAGAAAATCTCGCACAAGCTCAGACGGCGGCACCGGCGCCCCAGACCGCAGCCATCTCGACCGATGCCATCAAGCAGCGCGAGCAGGAGCTGGAAGCTGCGCGCGCCCGGCAGAAGAGCGCGGAGGAGGCGCAGGCCAAGCTGAAGGCCGAGATCGCCTCGCTCGGTCAGGACCGCACCCAGCTCAATCAGCAGCTGATCGACACCGCCGCCAATGTCCGCACCGTCGAGACCAAGATCGACGAGGCCGAAGCGCGACTGCGGACGCTGAATGGCCGCGAACAGGAAACGCGCGCCTCGCTCGATTCGCGCCGCGCCGACATCGTCGAGGTGCTGGCGGCCCTGCAGCGAGCCGGAAGGCGCACGCCGCCGGCGCTGCTGGTGCGGCCGGAAGATGCACTGCAATCGCTGCGCACCGCTATACTGCTCGGCGCTGTCGTGCCGGAATTGCGCAGCCGCGCCGAGAAGATCGCGGGCGAACTCGGCGAGCTTGTGACCTTGCGCAAGAGCATGGCCGCCGAGCGTGACCAGCTCGCCTCCGACCGCGACAAGATCCGCAGCGACCAGACCCGGCTCACAGCCCTGGTCGACGAACGGCAGCGCCAGCAGGCCTCGCGCGAGAAGGACCTCGACGCCGAAAATTCGCGCGCCATCACGCTGTCAAAACAGGTCGGCGATCTCCAGGGGCTGATCGCCAAGATGGAGCAGGACCTGCAGAGCGCCGCCAAGGCGGCTGAGAAGGCCGCCGAGGCCGCCAAGCAGGCCGAAGCCAAGGAGGCCAAGGCAGCGGCTAGTGCCAAGCCCGGCCCGGCCATCTTCAAGGATCGCTCCCGAACCAGCCCGGCCATCCTGTTCGCCTCGGCGAAGGGGCTCCTGCCTTTGCCGGTTAACGGTAACAAGATCAGGGACTTTGGCGGTTCCGATGGCGTCGGCGGGGTCCAGAAGGGCATTTCGCTGGCCACCAAGCCCGGCTCGCAGGTCACAACGCCATGCGACGGCTGGGTGGTCTATGCCGGCCCGTTCCGCAGCTACGGACAACTCTTGATCCTCAATGCCGGGGGCGGGTATCATGTCCTGATCGCCGGGATGGAGCGCATTTCGGTAAACATCGGACAGTTCGTGCTCACGGGGGAGCCGGTCGCGACCATGGGGTCGACATCTCAAGTCGCCTCCATTCTCGCCACCAACGCGAGTCAGCCTGTGCTGTATGTCGAGTTCCGCAAAGACGGCACTCCAATCGATCCAGGCCCATGGTGGGCCGCAAATGAAGGCGAGAAGGTTCGCGGATGATGCGCAAGACTTCAGTTATCCTCCTCAGCGCGGCCACCGGTGCGGCGCTGACGCTGTTCGCGACCCAGCCGCGCGCGGTGTTCATGGGCTCCAGCGCGCGCGCCGCGACCGTTGACACCTATCGCCAGCTCAATCTGTTCGGCGACGTGTTCGAGCGCGTGCGCTCCGACTATGTCGAGAAGCCCGACGACACCAAGCTGATCGAATCCGCGATCAGCGGCATGCTCTCCGGCCTCGATCCGCATTCGAGCTACATGGACGCCAAGAGCTTCCGCGACATGCAGGTGCAGACCCGCGGCGAGTTCGGCGGCCTCGGCATCGAGGTCACGATGGAAGACGGCCTGATCAAGGTGGTCTCGCCGATCGACGACACGCCCGCTTCGCGCGCCGGCGTCATGGCCAACGACATCATCACCAATCTCGACGACGAGGCGGTGCAGGGCCTGACCCTGAACCAGGCGGTCGAGAAGATGCGCGGCCCCGTCAACACCAAGATCAAGCTCAAGATCATCCGCAAGGGCCAGGACAATCCGATCGACGTGACCCTGGTGCGCGACAACATCCGCGTCCGTTCGGTGCGCGCGCGCGTCGAGGCCGACGACATCGCCTATATCCGCATCACCACCTTCAACGAGCAGACCACCGAAGGCCTGAAGAAGGAAGTTGCCAACCTCTCGACCCAGATCGGCGACAAGCTCAAGGGCTACATCATCGACCTCCGCAACAATCCGGGCGGCCTGCTCGAAGAGGCCGTCACCGTCTCCGACTCGTTCCTGGAGAAGGGCGAGATCGTCTCGACCCGCGGCCGCAACGCCGAGGAGACCCAGCGCCGCACCGCGCATGCGGGCGACCTCACCAAGGGCAAGCCGGTCATCGTGCTCGTCAACGGCGGGTCGGCCTCGGCGTCGGAAATCGTCGCCGGCGCGCTGCAGGACCACAAGCGCGCGACCATCGTCGGCACGCGCTCGTTCGGCAAGGGCTCGGTACAGACCATCATCCCGCTCGGCTCGGGCAACGGCGCGCTGCGCCTGACCACCGCGCGCTACTACACGCCGTCGGGCAAGTCGATCCAGGCTAAGGGCATCGTGCCCGACATCGAAGTGCTCCAGGACGTGCCGGACGAGTTGAAGTCGCGCACCGACACCAAGGGCGAAGCTTCGCTGCGCGGCCACCTCAAGAACGACGGCGACGAGAAGACCGGTTCGCAGTCCTACGTCCCGCCGGACGCCAAGGACGACAAGGCGCTCAAGATGGCCGACGACCTGCTCCACGGCATCAAGAACAGCGCCAACGCGGCGCCGACGCCGAGCAGCGACAACAAGGCCGCGCCCGCCGACAAGCCCAAGGCAGCAAACTAAGGCGGCACACCAACCGCGATCTGCGAGACGTGACGACAAGGGCGGCTCCGAGAGCCGCCCTTTTTGCGTGGAACTCCTGGCCTCCCCGGCCTATCCCGGCCTGCCGCCACTTGACCTCGCCGTGGTATCGTCGGGCTAAGTGATTCGGGATCTCGCATGACTGAAACGGCGGATGATCTGAGCGCCCCGCTCGGACAGGACAAGCCGCGTCGGAAACGGCGGCTGCGGCTGCCTTTCACGGCCATGCAGTTGCTCGCCGTGATGCTCGGCCTGTTCCTGGTCGCCTTTGCAGGCTTTGCCATCTTCAACAAGGACCCGCTCGGGGGCGAGCCGATGACGCGGATCGCGATTCGCGATCCCAAGGCCGCCGACGAGAAGCCCGCGGCCGGCCACGGCCAGGACGCCAAGCAAGAGAGCAAGCACGACACCAAGGAAGCGCCGAAGCAGGCCGACGACCAGAAGACCGTCACCATGATCGACGGCTCGACCGGTGCCCGCCACGACGTGGTGATCGGCGCCGGCGACCCCACCGACAAGGGCGAGGCGGCTTCCGCGGCCCCGCCCGTCATGGCTGGGATCGACCCAAAGCTGCTGGAGAAGTCGCGCTACGGCATGATCCCCGCGATCTCGGGCGATCTCAAGCCGTTCAACGTCTATGCCGCCGAGGCCGACCGCGCCAAGGCCGCGAAAATGCCGGTCGTCGCGATCGTGATCGGCGGCCTCGGCGTCGGCGCCGCCAAGACCACCGATGCGATCATGAAGCTGCCGGGCGCGGTGACGCTGGCCTTCACGCCTTATGGATCCGATCCGGGAAAGCTGGCCGAGCGCGCCCGCGCCCAGCGCCACGAGATCTTCCTGCAGATCCCGATGGAGCCCTACGACTTCCCGGACAACGATCCCGGCCCGCAGACGCTGCTGACCTCGCTCACCCCCGACCAGAACTCCGACCGCCTGTACTGGCACCTGAGCCGGATGCAGGGCTATGCCGGAATCACCAATTTCATGGGCGCCCGCTTCATCGCGACGGAGGCGGCGATGCAGCCGATCATCCGCGAGGCCTCCAAGCGCGGGCTCGGCTTCTTCGACGACGGCACCTCGCCGCGCAGCATCGCGCCGCAGGCGGCCGGAAGCCTCGCCGTTCCCTTCGGCAAGGGCGACATCGCGCTCGACGCGGTGCCGACCGCGAACGAGATCGACCGTGCCCTGAACAAGCTGGAATCGGTGGCCCGCGAGCGCGGCGTTGCCATCGGCACGGCTTCTGCGCTGCCCGTCTCGATCGAGCGGGTCGGCGCCTGGATCAAGACCTTGAGCGACCGGGGTATCCTATTGGTGCCATTGACAACCGCGATGCTGAAATCAAGATCCAGCTAAATCAAAGAATTGGTACGGCACGGCGTCCCTCGCCCGGCCGGCAGTACGCGAGAGGTTTGGCGGCATGGCGCGTTACGAGGATCTGCCCTACCGAACCTGCGTCGGGGTGATGCTGATCAACACGAAGGGCCTGGTGTTCATCGGTCGCCGCGCCGGCGGTATCGAGCATGTCGACGACGGCCACGTCTGGCAGATGCCCCAGGGCGGTGTCGATCCCGGCGAGGACAATTGGGAGGCGGCCAAGCGCGAGCTCTATGAGGAGACCAGCGTGCGCTCGATCGAGCGGCTCGGCGAGGTGCCGGACTGGCTGATCTACGACATCCCCCGCACGGTCGCGGGCCGCGCCTGGAAGGGCCGCTACCGCGGCCAGCGCCAAAAATGGTTCGCGGTGCGCTTCACCGGCAAGGACAGCGAGATCAACGTCGAGAAGCCCGGCGGTGGCGGCCACAAGGCCGAATTCGTCAGCTGGCGCTGGGAGCCGATGAAAAACCTTCCCGAACTGATCATCCCGTTCAAGCGCCCGGTCTATGAGCGCGTGGTGAAGGAATTTTCCGCGCTCGCCGATGACTAATTCAAATTGTCATCCCGGCTTTGGTGCTAAGGCACCGGCTGGACTGACAATGAGAGATGCAGGCGTGACCAACGAAAAACCCTATCGTCCCAATGTCGGGATCGCGCTGTTCAATGCCGACGGCCATGTGCTGGTCGGCCACCGCTTCAAGGGCGACGGCCCCGAGATCATCCTTCCGGGCCTCGACTGGCAGATGCCGCAGGGCGGCGTCGACGAAGGCGAGAATTTGCGCGATGCCGCCATGCGCGAGCTCTGGGAGGAGACCAATGTGGTCAGCGCCTGTTATCTCGGCGAGACCGACTGGTACGCTTACGAATTCCCGCCCTATGACGGACCGCAGACGCATCGGCTGGCAAAATTCCGCGGCCAGCGCCAGAAATGGTTCGCGCTGCGCTTCACCGGCAAGGACGACGAGATCGACCCGCTGACGCCGCGCAACGGCCAGCCCGCCGAGTTCGACGCCTGGCGCTGGGAGCGCCTCGACCGTGTCGCCGATATCGTGGTGCCGTTCCGCCGCGAGGTCTACCGGGCAGTGGCAGAGCAGTTCGCGCCCTTCGCCAAATGAGAACGCGAAAACAACCCCATGCACAGTAGAACGGGGGTTGAAATGATGAGAGAATTTTGCCGGAAATTTGCGTGTGAGGAGGGCGCCGCTTTCTCGTTCCCTCCCCCCTTGCGGGGAAGGGAACGCACCGTCGTCGGTACCGCGGTTGATGCGCAAACGGACATTCGGCTAGCGCGGTGCGAGTAACGAATGGCCGAGAGCGAGAGGTCGGCGCCGCGACCGCTCGGGTCCTCCACTTCGTGGGGTGACGTGAATGACGACGGCTTTCATCAGACCCTGACAAACGAAAGAAGTTAGAGGACCGGACTGGGCAGCGCGCGGCCAGCGAAATGCGCGGCGAGATTGTCGCGCATCAACTGGCCCATGGCCTTGCGGGTCTCGACCGTCCCGGAGGCGTGGTGAGGCTGCAGGAGTACATTCGGCAGCTCCAGGAATCGCGGGTTCAGGTTCGGCTCGCTTTCGAAGACATCGAGCGCCGCTGCGCCGAGCTTGCCGCTCGCAAGCGCCGAGATGAGCGCCGCTTCGTCGATGTTGGAGGCGCGCGAGACGTTGATGAGGAGGCCGTTGGGTCCGAGCGCATCAAGAACCGCAGGCCCGACGATGTGCCGGGTCGCTGCCGAGGCGGCGAGCGTGACGAAGAGGACATCCGAACGTGCGGCGAGGGCGACCGGGTCGGCGACGAAGGTCCAATCCTTGGCGTATGGCTTCGCCTCGATGTCCGAATAGGCGATGTCCATGTCGAAGCCGGTCAGCCGGCGTGCCACTTCAAACCCGATGCGGCCGAGGCCAAGGATGCCTGCGCGCTTGCCCCAGGCGCGTGTCTTCAAGGGATAGAGTCCCTTGGCGGCCCATGATCCATCGCGCACCCAGCGCTCGGCACCGTTCACGCCGCGCCATTGTGCGAGCATCATCGCGATCGCGATGTCGGCCACGTCCTTCGTCAGCACGTCCGGCGTATTGGTGACTTGGACACCGCGCGACCGGCAGCTGTCCAGATGCACGGCATCGAAACCGACGCCGTAGATCGAGATGATTTCAAGCTTCGGACATGCCGCGATGAGCTCGGCACCTGCGCCGAGTTCGCCACGCGTGGCGATGGCTCGCACACGCGCTCCGGCTGCGTCAAGGAGGGCATGCTTGTCAGCCGCCTCGAAATAGCGGTGGACTGTGTAGGCTTCATCGAGCGGGAGCTGATCCCATTCCGGATAGGGGCCGATCTGAAGGATTTCGGGCTTCGACATGTGGGGGAGCGCTCCTCTTCGGCCTCGTCTTGACAGGAAATGTTATCGATAACATAGTGTGGCGAATAATAGATGTCGAGACGCAAGAAGAGGAAACAGGGTGGCGATCAACTTGTTCGATCTGACAGGGCGCAGAGCGCTGGTGACAGGATCTTCGCAAGGCATCGGCTTTGCGCTTGCGCGCGGCCTGTCCGAGGCCGGTGCGGAGGTCGTTCTCAACGGTCGCGACGAGGCCAAGCTTGCCGCCGCCGCCAGCTCCATCGCGGGCACGCGAACCCTTGCCTTCGATGCCGCCGACCACGCCGCTTCCCGCGCGGCTGTCGATCGCTTCGAGGCCGACATCGGGCCCATCGACATTCTCGTCAACAATGCGGGCATGCAACACCGCGCACCGCTCGAGGATTTCCCCGCA
Organism: Bradyrhizobium sp. CCBAU 53338; assembly: GCF_015291665.1. Taxonomy (NCBI): domain Bacteria; kingdom Pseudomonadati; phylum Pseudomonadota; class Alphaproteobacteria; order Hyphomicrobiales; family Nitrobacteraceae; genus Bradyrhizobium; species Bradyrhizobium sp. CCBAU 53338. Next base: position 418,344 of record NZ_CP030048.1, on the reverse strand, counting down.
GACGCGTTCCAGCGCCTGCTGCAAACGAACATCGCCTCGGTCTTCAATGTCGGTCAGGCCTGCGCCCGCCACATGATCGCGCGTGGCGCCGGCAAGATCATCAACATCGCGTCCGTGCAAACCGCACTCGCGCGCCCGTCGATTGCGCCCTACACAGCGACGAAGGGGGCCGTCGGAAATCTGACCAAAGGCATGGCGACGGACTGGGCGAAGCACGGCCTTCAGGTAAACGCGATCGCGCCCGGCTATTTCGATACGCCGCTCAATGCCGCGCTGGTTGCGGATTCTGCGTTCTCGGCCTGGCTCGAAAAGCGCACCCCGGCGGGCCGCTGGGGCAAGGTCGAGGAACTCGTCGGCGCCTGCGTCTTCCTCGCTTCGGCCGCGTCCTCCTTCGTCAACGGACATGTGCTCTATGTCGATGGCGGCATCACGGCCTCGCTCTGAGGCGTGTCGTCGAAACTCACCGTGGAGATGTCGAAATGCCTGGTTCAGTCGCATTGATCGGCGCCGGCGCCATGGGCGGCGCAATCGGAGCTCGGCTTGCTCAAACCAGCACCCGATTGTTGGTGTTCGATCTCGATCCTGCGAAGGTCGCGTCTCTCGTCGAACACGGCGCGACTGCGGCAAGCTCTGCTGCGAAGGCCGCAGTCGAAGCCGATGCCGTGATCCTCAGCCTCAACTCGTCCAAGATCGTGCGAGCTGCAATGTTCGGGCCGGCGGGTGTTGCCGAAGGCGCGCGGAAGGGCACCCTCATCATCGACATGTCGTCGATTGACCCGGAATCCACGCGCGCGCTGGCGAGGGACGCGGCCGCAGCCGGGCTACGCTGGGTCGACAGCCCTCTGTCGGGCGGCGCGCCGAAGGCCCTGATCGGCCAGTTGACCTGCATGGCCGGTGGGGATGCTGCCGATGTCGCGGAGGCGCGGATGGTGCTCGCCGAGGTCGCCTCGAATTTCACGCATATGGGCCCGAGTGGCGCGGGACAGACAACGAAACTGATCAACCAGGTTCTGTGCGCGCTCAATTTCGTCGCGGTGGCCGAGGCGACGGCGCTGGCGGAGGCTTCCGGCGTCGATGCTACAAGAATTCCTCTGGCCTTGCGCGGCGGCCGGGCCGACAGCGCGATCCTCCAGGAATACATGCCGCGCTTTGCTGCGCGCGACTATCGTCCGACGGGTCGCATCGACAACATGGTGAAGGATCTCAACGGCGCACAGGATCTTGCGCGCCAGACGGGCATCGCGATGCCGATGACCGTCGTTTGCGCCGAGATCCATCGGCTGCTGACCGCGATCGGGTGCGGCGCGATGGACCAGGCCGCGCTGATGGAATTCTGGGCGGCGCGCACGCCGCCCGCTTGATGCGCCCCCTCGCGGGCTCAGGACAATCCGTGCGCGTTGACGAAGATCGCATAGAGCGATGTCTGCGCGGTGATGTAGAGCCTGTTTCGCTTTGGTCCGCCGAAGGTCAGGTTTGAAACGATCTCAGGCACCGGAATGCGTCCGATCAGCGCGCCGTCGGGCGCATAGACGGCCACGGCATCCGCCGTCGACGTCCAGATGTTGCCGTTCCGATCGACGCGGAATCCATCGTAGAATCCGCTCGGCGAGGTTGCGAAGATGCGTCCCTCGCCGACCCCAAGCCCGCTTGGCGCAACGTCATAGGCCCGGATCACCGCCGGCAAGCCCGGCACGTGCGTCGCGCCGGTTTCGGCGACATAGAGCAGCCGCTCGTCGGGCGAGAAGGTGAGGCCGTTCGGCTTCACCATGTCTGTCACAACCGCCGACAGCGCCCCGCTTGCCGGATCGAAACGATAGACGTTGCTGGCGCCGATCTCGCTTGGCCCGGCATGCCCTTCGTATTCGCTGTCGATGCCGTAGGTCGGATCAGAGAACCAGATGGTTCCGTCCGACTTGACCACGACATCGTTGGGAGAGTTGAAGCGTTTTCCGTCGAAGCGTTCGACCAATCCCACCCAACGGCCATCGGGCTCCAGCCGCGAGATGCGGCGGCCGCCATGTTCGCAGGCGATCACACGTCCCTGCGCATCGCGGCTATGACCGTTGTGATAGCCGCAGGGGCTTTCGAACACCGAGACCGAGCCGTCAGTCTCGTCGAAGCGCAACACGCGATCGTTGGGAATGTCGGACCACAGCAGCGACTTGGCTGATGGTACATAGACCGGGCCCTCGGCCCAGCGGCTGCCGGTCCAGAGCCTGTCGAGCTTAGCATGTCCGATGATCAGCGCCTGAAAGCGCTGGTCGAGAATGTCGTAAGTGCTCACGGCGTAAGATCTCCGCGATCAGTCGGTCGGCAACGCGAAGTCATCGGCTTTGAAGACCGTGTGGAAGATGGAGCCGTCGAAAATCTCGGTCAACCCCTTGGTGACTTCGCGGCTCTCGAAGCGAACCGGCGAGGCGAGCGCCTGCTCGATCGCCTCGCGCGATGGATAGCGGATCGCGAGCACCATCTCGTAACGCTGGGCATCGCTGTCACTTTCCTGCTGGCGCAGCACACGAACCTCCTCGGCACCGGGAAAGCGCGTCCACAGCGGCACAAGCTTCTCGCGGACATAGGAGGTGAATTCGGCTTCGCGTCCCGGCTTGATGCGGCCACTGAAAAAAGCGCAACGGATAAACATCGGTATTCGCTCGTCTGTCTGATGGAGTGGAAGAAAAATCGGCGGTCAGCTTGTGGCCGACCGCCGAGGGAGCACGGCCATGCCGTGTTCGGCGGAGGAAACCTAGAGACCCCAAGCCTTCTTGTAGGCGTCGCGATAGCCGTTGCCCGGGTCGAACGTATTGGTCGGGCCGCCGTCGAATTCGACATTGGCCTTGGTCACCACATGCAGCGGCGAGACATAGCCCGACCATTTCTCTCCGGCGATGGCGCGGTTCAATTCGTCGACGAGCTGCCAGCCCTGGAGATTCAGCGGCTCGGCTACGGTGACGGCCTGGTAGGCGCCGGAGCGGATGCGCTGATAGGCGCTTTCGGAGCCGTCGCCCGCGGCGACATTGATGGGCGCGCCGGTGCCCTTGATGCCGGCCGCAGAAAGCGAAGGCGCCATGAAGTCGTAGTAGAGGTCGTTGATCGCGAGCGAATGCGTCCAGGCGGCGCCGTGCTTTTGCAGGAGAGAGGTGGTGAGCTGCGGCATGCGCGTCGAGGTTTCGGCGATCGGCGTATCGACCCATTCGAGAACCTTGCCGCCGAGCGCCTCGATCACCTCTTTCATCTTCTTCGCCTTGGCGATCGCGATCTCATAGGTCGAGTCGGTGAAGATGATCACACCGGGCTTGCCTTTGGCATCGACGAAGGCCCAGTTGGCCGCAGCGGTGGAGACGGCCATCGGATCGGTCGTCACGTTGGCAAAGACGCCGGCTTCGGGAACGGGGCCGATCACGGGAGCCGCGTGCCACGAAACCATCGGAATCTTGGCAGCCTTGGCCGCCTCCATGCCGGGCTTCTGTTCGACCGCGTCGAAGCCGCAGATCACCAGGCCGTCGGGCTTGAGCGTCATGGCCTGGCCGAAGGCAGCGGTGCGACCGGAGACCGAGCCGGCGCCATCAAGCGTGCGCACGGTCCAGCCGGCGGCCTTCGCGGCCTCCTCGATGCCCTTGGTGACGCCGAGCACGCCACCGTTCTTCATGTCGGAAGCGAGTACGACGATGGTCTTGCCCTTGGCGATTTTCGGAGCGGTGGTCGGACCGTCCCATTTGTCGACCTTGGACGCATATTTGCCAACGAAGGCGTTGGCGTCCGCGAGCGAATCGGCGTGGGCGGACGCAAGACCAAATGCGAGGCCGGCGACGACAGCGCCGGTTCTTATCATCGAATGCAACATAGAGCGTTCTCCTTGGGTTCAATTGCCGTTTCGTTTTTTCGCCGGCTCTTCGCCGGGCTTTCCGTTGTGGCCGGCTTGCTGCCGGCCACGAACTCCTTCAATGGCTGTTTCAAGCCTTGCGATCGGGTGCGCCGACCGGGACCTTCGCAACGGCACCGCGCTTCCTCTGCGCGTATCCGGCCATTCCGATTGCGGCGAGCAGGGTGAGGCCGTTGAAGAGCGGCTCGACCCAGAAGGAGCCGCCGAACTGCTGAATGCCGGCGATGCCGACCGCGAGCACCGCGACGCCGACGATGGTGCCCCAGACATTGACGCGGCCGGGCTTGATGGTGGTCGAACCGAGGAAGGCGCCGACGAGGGCGGGCAGGAGATATTCGAGGCCAACGCTTGCCTGGCCGATGCGCAGCTTCGAGGCGAGCAGAACGCCGGTGACAGCAGTGAGGATGCCCGACGCCATGAAGGCACCGACTGTAAAGCGCTGCACCGGAATGCCGTTGAGCGCGGCCGTCTTCGGATTGGCGCCGATCGCGTAGATGTAGCGGCCGAGCGGCAGATATTCGAACATCAGCCACATCGCCACCGCGAGCACGAGCACGTAGAAGCCGGTGATCGGCAAGCCGAACACCATCGTGCCGTTGAGGGCAAGGAACCCATCCGGCAGCATCGCGACGACCTGCCGGCCGCCAGTGTGCCAAAGCGCGAGCGCATAAAGCACCGTGCCGGTGCCGAGCGTGGCGATGAAGCTGTCGATGCGCGCGATTTCGACCAACAGGCCGTTGAGGAGGCCGGTGAAGGCACCGAGGCAGATGACGACGAGAACCGCGACCGGCCAGGGCAGGCCGAAGGCGACTTGCAGGCTGATCACCAGGATGTGCCAGAGCACGATACCATAACCGACCGTGAGGTCGATCTTGCCCGCGGCCATCGGGATCATCGCCGCAAGCGACAGCATGGCGATGATCGACTTGTCGGAAACGATCGAGCGCAGGTTGAGCAGCGTCGGAAACGTGTTGGGCAACAGGATCGAGAACAGCGCGATCAGCGCTGCCGTGATGATCGGCAGGCCGTAGACCGGCAGCAGCCGCGTGACCTTCTGCGACCGCGACGCGCCGGCGAGATCCGCGCGCGTCGGTTCCAGTGCGTTCGATTCGATCGAATTCATTCCCATACGTTCCTCCCGGCGGACCTCTCGTAAGTCCGTGCGATTGTCCCTTACGCGGCCTCGGAGGCCGACGCGGCAGTGATCAGGGCTTCGGTCGTCAGTCTGTCTCCTGCGATCTCGGTGATGATCCGGCCGCGGTTGAAGACGAGCGCGCGATGGCAGATATGCGCAACTTCCTCGAAATCGGTGGAGACGGCGACGACAGCAAGTCCTTCGGTGATGGCGCGCGCGATCAGCCGATAGATCTCGGCTTTGGCGCCGACGTCGACGCCGGCAGTCGGATCCTCGGCCACAAGCAGCTTGCGGCCCGTGGCGAGCCAACGGCCGACGACGACCTTCTGCTGGTTGCCACCGGACAGACCCTCGATCGCGAGATGCGGATCATTGGGCCGCAGGCCCACGAGGGCGCCGAGCTTGACCGCCTCTTCCGCCTCGCGGCGTGGTGCGAGCACATCGAACAGGCCGCGTCCCGAGGCGCCCGGGTTGAGGAAGGCATTCTCGCGGATCGACAACGACGCTGCGATCGATTCCTCCGTTCGGTCGCGCGCGACCAGACCAATGCCGCCGGCCATGGCCGTCATCGGGCTGGACAGATCCGGCGCCGTGCCGTCGACCAGGATCTCGCCGCAATGCGCGACCGCGCCGAACAGCGCGCGGCCGACGTCCTCCTGACCCGCGCCGCGCAAGCCCACGAGGCCGAGGAGTTCGCCCTCGCGCACGTCGAAATCCACGGGGCCGGACTTCGGGGTGATCAGTCCGCGCACCGTGACGCGGGTCTTGCCGGAGTGGGAAGCCGCTTTCTCGAACATGTCGAGCAGGGGTCTGCCGACGATCAGCCGCACCAGATCCTCGGGCGAAGTCTCGCCGATTGCCTTCTCGCCGACGAGCTGGCCGTCGCGCAGCACGACGACGCGGTCAGCGATGCGGAAGATCTCGTCGAGCCGGTGTGACACATAGATCATGCCTACGCCCTGTTCGCGCAGACGCCGCAGCGCCGCGAACAGGCGCTCCACCTCATCGGCAGGCAAGCTCGCCGTCGGCTCGTCGAGCACGAGGAAATCGCAATTGACGACGAGCGCGCGGGCGATGGCGACCAGCGACTTCTCGGTGCGCGACAGGTTCGCAACGCGCGTGGTCGGGTCGATATCACAGCCGACGAGCGCGAGCGCCCTGGTCGCGCGCGCCTCGGCGCTGCGCCAGTCGATGAGGCCGAACGGCCGCGCGCGCGGAAAGCCCTGGGCGAGCCCGACATTCTCCGCCACCGTCATCCATTCGACCAGGCCGAGATCCTGATGGATGAAGGCGACGGGTTGGTGGTCGGCGCGGCCGCCGGGCGCATGGTGATAGGGCTCGCCTGCGATCGTCACCGCGCCGGCGTCCGGACGATGGATGCCGCCGAGCACCTTGATGAGGGTCGACTTGCCCGCGCCGTTCTCGCCGAGCAGGGCGACGACTTCGCCGCGCTTGACGCCGAAGCTGACGCCTTTGAGCGCGCGAGTGCCGCCGAACGACTTGACGACCCCATCGAAGCGCAGTGCACCCGGTGCCATCCCTGGTTCCTCCCGAAATCGCCAGCCGACCGCGATCGGTTGGGAGGTGCTCCCAACCGATGACCAGGCGCCCGGCCATCGTGATCCATTATGGCGTCATATTTGTTATCGATAACACTATCCGGTCAAGCGACGCTGTCAAGCCGGACTCAGGTGCTTTCGCGCTCGATGACCTCAAAGGGGACGATCAACGTCTCGGGCCCTGGTCTGCGACCATCCCTGATGTCGTCGATGGCGCGTAACAGGACGCTGCCGGCTTCCAGTCCGATATTGCGGCAATCGACGGCGACGGTCGTGATCCTCGGCCAGGAACAACGCGAGACCTCGAAGTCGCCGAAGCCGGCCACCGCGATCCGGCCGGGGACTGCCCAACCGCGGCGGTGGCATTCCATGATCGCGCCAAAGGCAGACAGGTCGGAGACGCAAACGGCGGCGTCCACATCCGGCCATTGCTCGATGAGCTGGACGATGGCCTCGCCACCCTGTTGCATGGAGATTGGCGGATTGCCGAACGAGATCGTACGTCCGACCGGCAGGCCGAGCTCCTCGACGGCTCGCTTGTAGCCGAGCCGGCGATCGGCGCCGCGCGTGTCGCGCCTGCTGGCGCCGCCGATGAAGGCAATGTTGCGGTAGCCCTTCTGGTAAAGCCGATGCACGAGCGCGCGCGAGGCTTCGGCGTTGGAGAAGCCCACGACATGGTCTATCGGGTCGGCAGGCAAATCCCAGGTCTCGACCACCGGAATGCCGGCGGATTGCAGCATCCGCCGCGCCTTCGGTGTGTGGCGACCGTCGGTGACGATGATCCCGTCGGGCCGGCGAGTCAGCATGGCCCGCACGAGTTGCTCTTCCTTGTCGATATCGTAGTCGGTGTAGCCGAGAAGCATTTGAAGCCCCTGGCCTTCGATCGCCTCGGTGATGCCGCGCGCAGTGTCCGAGAAATTGGAGTTGTTGATGGAGGGGATGAGGGCCGCCACGAAGCCCGTCCGCTTCGAGGATAATGCGCCCGCAGACAGGTCGAGCACATATCCGAGCTCTTCGACGGCAGCGAGGATTCGCTGCCGTGTCTCCTCGGAGACGGCGCCGTCGCTCTTCAACGCACGCGAGACGGTCATGGCGGAAACGCCCGCCCGCACCGCCACCTCAGCCATGGTCGCTGGCCGCTTGGGCGCCTTTCTGGTCGTCGTCCGAGTTCGTTTCATCTCAACGCGGTCTTTGCTAGATTCTCACGCCGCCGGATCAGGACCAGCAAACCTCCTTTGCCGATGCGATTCGGCCCGCCCCGGCTTGCAATGACCATGGTATCGATAACAGTCCACGCTGCAATGGTTTTAATAGATCATCGCGACGTAACGGATCACCCTCCCCTCGTCACAGATGCATGGCGCTGCAAGACAGCTGCGCACTCACAGCCGGATTTCCAGCTAATTAATCGGCCCCACCGTAAACGGGCCGATCGCGATCACGTGGCAGTCGCTGTCGTGCTTGACGCAGTCGGCGAGCGCGGAGTTGATCGCGGACTGCTCATTGGCAGCCTTCAGGCCGAGACCCGGACGGCCCGCGGTGCCGACCGCAACCGCATTCCAGCCCATGCCGTCGCCGAGCTTGCGTGCGACGTCGTCGCGCGCATCGGCGACGATCGAGGGATTGCTCGCGGCGTGGAAGAAGCCATTGGCCTTGAGCAGGGTTGGGATCGGCACGACGAAGACGTCGTCGACCACCACAGTCATACAGGGCGCGCCCGCGAACGCGCCGCAGGATTCCAGCGAACGCCGCGCCGCGTCGTCGACAGAGGTTGCTCCCAGCGCCCAGAAATATTGTCCGCCCGGGCCGAGCGCGACCGAGCGCGATTTCGCCGCCTGCACGTAGATATTTTCGAGCCGGGTTCTGGCTTGCTCACGCACCATCGGCAAGTCCTTCGGCACAAATGCGCGCTCGGTGATGGCGTCGTGCCGAAACCAGGGTTGCGGCGGCATCGGCGGGCTGCCGTGGCTGTAGACCACCTTGTTGCCGACAGCGTAGAGCTCGCAGCGCCGCGGCGATTGCGCGGCGTCCGCGCGCTTCTGGCATTGGTCGACCGCGCCGTTGCGGGCGGCCTCCTCGGTCGGCTGATTGAGCGCGGAGCCGAAGAATCCGCCGATGTTCAGGGCATAAGCCTTGTAATCTCCGGCGGCCGAATATTCGTTGCTGAGAAAGGCACGCTGGCGCTCGCCGATGAACGGCACTGCGTCCACGGGGATCTTGCCGCGGGCTGCCGCCGACGGCATAGCGGCAGCCGCCTGGGTCGGCGTCGGGCTGGGTGATGGCGCGGCGACCGGACTCGAGCCCGGTGCTGCTGCGGTGGACGTTGCCGGGGTCGAGCCGACCTCCGCGGTCTCGAGTTTGGTGAAATAGAGGAAGCCGCCGACGCCGATCGCGACGACGGAGACCACGCCGACGACCAGCGGCCACATCCAGTTCGGCGTGGGCGATGCCTTCGCGACCTTCTTCACCTGCGGCGTGGCATAAGTGCCGTCCTCGCGCCGCATCGCCACCATGTAGGCGTGCACCGGCGTCGGGATGTTCTTCACCTCCTGCGCACCGATATCGGCGAACTGGACCGACAGCTTGTTGGCGACCTGTTCATGCACCGCACGGGAGACGCAGATGCCGCCGACCTCGGCGAGCCCTTCGAGCCTTGCTGCGATGTTGACGCCGTCGCCGAGCAGATCGCCGTCGCGCTCCACGACGTCACCGATGGTGATGCCGATGCGGAACGACATCTGCCGGCTCGGCGGATAGGCCATGTTGCGGGTTCGCAGGGATTCCTGGATGTCGATCGCGCAGCGCACCGCTTCCACCGCGCTCGGGAATTCCGCGAGCACCGCGTCGCCGGCGGTATTGAAGATGCGCCCGCCGGCCTTGGCGATGAAATCGTCAACGACCAGGCGATAGGAGGCCAGACGCCGCAGCGTCTCCTCTTCATCCTCCGCGACCAGCCTCGAGTAACCGGCAATATCGGCTGCGAAAATCGCTGCGATCTTGCGTTTCATCTGCTGCCCGCCCCGGAACAAATTCGCGGGCGCAGAATGCCGCTATCTCCGGCGCGGTGCAACAAAGTTTCAGCGCCCGCCACGGCAGTGACGAGCGCTGATTTTATTACAGTTTCTCGAGGGGTCGGCGCGACGTGCCGCGGTCGCAAGCGCGACGCAGCGATTAGTGCATCGCGGTCGAACTGACCTGCTGCTGGATGCTCTTGTAGTGGTCGAGCCACTCGATCGCCCGATCGAGTTCGTCGCCCTCGTGCTCTTTCAGCTTTTCTTCCATCTCCGAGATGGTCTCGGCGAACTGGGCGCGATCGAGCTCGTCCAGCGATGTCGCGACGTCGGCGAGCACGGTCAGGCCCTTTTCGGAAACTTCGGCGAGACCGCCGAGCACGATGACCTTCTCGTGCTTGCCACCCGTGGTGATGGTGAGGATGCCCGGGCGAATCGCAGCCACGACCGGCGCATGACCAGCCAGCACGCCGAAGTCACCCTCGACGCCGGGAACGTCGACCTGGTCGACTTCGCCCGAGAACGCGAGCTTTTCAGGAGAGACGAGATCGAAGTGGAAGGTGGCCATGAGAAACCTGCGAGTAGCGAGTGGCGAATAGCGAGCGGCGCGATCGGGAGCAGCGACTATTCGCTACCCCCCGTTCGCCATTCGCGTCTTAGGCGGCCTCGGCCGCCAGCTTCTTGCCCTTCTCGACCGCCTCTTCGATGGTGCCGACCATGTAGAAGGCGGCTTCCGGCAGGTGGTCATACTTGCCTTCCACCAGGCCCTTGAAGCCCTTGATGGTGTCGGCGAGGTCGACGAACTTGCCCGGCGAGCCCGTGAAGATTTCGGCGACGTGGAACGGCTGCGACATGAAGCGCTCGACCTTGCGGGCGCGGGCCACGGTCAGCTTGTCCTCTTCCGAAAGCTCGTCCATGCCGAGAATGGCGATGATGTCCTGGAGCGCCTTGTAGCGCTGCAGCACCTGCTGGACCTGACGGGCGACCGCGTAGTGCTCCTCGCCGACGACCAGCGGGGAGAGCATGCGCGAGGTCGAGTCGAGCGGATCCACCGCCGGATAGATGCCCTTTTCGGCGATCGAGCGCGACAGCGTGGTGGTCGCGTCCAAATGCGCGAACGAGGTCGCCGGCGCCGGGTCGGTCAAGTCGTCGGCCGGAACGTAGATGGCCTGCACCGAGGTGATCGAGCCCTTCTGCGTGGTGGTGATGCGCTCCTGCAGCGTGCCCATGTCGGTCGCCAGCGTCGGCTGGTAACCCACCGCCGAAGGAATACGACCGAGCAGCGCCGACACTTCGGAGCCGGCCTGGGTGAAGCGGAAGATGTTGTCGACGAAGAACAGCACGTCCTGGCCCTTGTCGCGGAAATCTTCCGCGATGGTCAGACCGGTGAGCGCGACGCGGGCGCGGGCGCCCGGCGGCTCGTTCATCTGGCCGAACACCAGCGCGCACTTCGACTTCACGCTCGGATCCGGATTCTTCGGATCGGCGTTGACCTTGGACTCGATGAACTCGTGATAGAGGTCGTTGCCTTCGCGGGTACGCTCGCCGACGCCGGCGAACACGGAGTAACCGCCGTGCGCCTTCGCGACGTTGTTGATCAGCTCCTGAATCAGCACGGTCTTGCCGACGCCGGCGCCGCCGAACAGGCCGATCTTGCCGCCCTTGGCATACGGAGCGAGCAGGTCGACGACCTTGATGCCGGTGACAAGGATTTCAGCTTCGGTCGACTGGTCGGTGTAGGTGGGCGCTTCCTGATGGATCGCGCGCAGGCCTTCCGACTTGACGGGACCGGCTTCATCGATCGGCTCGCCGATGACGTTGATGATGCGGCCGAGCGTGCCTTCACCGACGGGAACGCGGATCGGCGAACCGGTGTCGGTCACTTCCTGGCCGCGGACCAGACCTTCGGTGGTGTCCATCGCAATGGTGCGGACGGTCGATTCACCGAGATGCTGGGCGACTTCGAGCACCAGGCGGTTGCCGCCGTTCTTGGTCTCGAGCGAATTGAGAATGGCCGGCAGGTGGCCTTCGAACTGCACGTCGACGACGGCGCCGATGACCTGGGTGACGCGACCGGACTGGGCTGCCATTGGATGTCTCCTTCGATCCGAACTTCTAGACCACGATCAGCTTGTTGATCGGGATGTTGCGTTTGACGGGTACTGAAGCGTCTCGATCAGACGGCCTCGGCACCCGAGATGATTTCGATCAGTTCCTTGGTGATCTGCGCCTGACGCGTGCGGTTGTAGACCAGCGTCTGCTTGCGGATCATCTCACCGGCGTTGCGCGTCGCGTTGTCCATCGCGCTCATCTGAGCACCGTAGAACGAGGCGTTGTTCTCGAGCAGCGCGCGGAAGATCTGAACCGCGAGGTTGCGCGGCAGAAGACGGGTGAGAATCTCATCCTCTTCCGGCTCGTATTCGTAAGACGTGGTGCCGGCGGCTGCGCCCTCCTCGACCACCAGCGGGATAACCTGCTGGGCAGTCGGGATCTGCGCGATCACCGAACGGAAGCGCGAGTAGAACAGCGTGCAGACGTCGAACTCGCCGTTATCGAACCGCGCCAGAACCTTCTTGGCGATGTCCTCGGCATTGACGAAACCGAGCTGACGAACGCTGCGCAGGTCGAGATGCTCGACGATCTGCTTGTCGAACAGGCGGCGGAGCTGCTCGTAACCCTTGCGGCCGACGCAGAAGAATTTCACTTCCTTGCCCTGCGCCATCAGCGCCTGCGCACGCTCGCGGGCGAGCCGCACGATCGAGGAGTTGAAGGCGCCGGACAGCCCGCGCTCGCCGGTGCAGACCAGCAGCAAATGGACCTGGTCGCGGCCGGTGCCGGCCAGCAGCGCCGGCGCGCCGGGCGAACCCGCCGCGGCGCTGGCGATGTTGGAGATCACCGCGCTCATCTTGTCGGCATAGGGACGTGCAGCTTCCGCGGCGGTCTGCGCGCGGCGCAGCTTCGAGGCCGCGACCATCTGCATGGCCTTGGTGATCTTTTGCGTCGCCTTGGTGGAGGCGATGCGGACGCGCATGTCTTTAAGTGACGCCATTCTTCGTTCACCCCGGCGGTTCGACCTGATGCGTCGGACCGCTAGCCTGTCCCTGTCGCAATGCCCGGCCGGGCGCCGGGCACGCACTTTCTTGCTTGCCTATCGCGAAGCACGTCGTGGCCGGGCGATCCGGCCACGTCTGCGATTACGCGAAGCTCTTCGCGAAACCCTCGACCACCGACTTCAGCTTGGCGGCGGTGTCGTCGGAGAGATCGCGGCTGTCGCGGATCGAATTGAGGATCTCGACGTTCTTGCCGCGGAGCAACGAGAGCAGACCATCCTCGAACGCGCGCACCTTGTTGACCGGAAGCGGGTCGAGATAGCCATTGGTGCCGGCCCAGATCACGCAGACCTGCTCTTCCATCTTCAGCGGCGAGAACTGCGGCTGCTTCAGGAGCTCGGTGAGGCGCGAACCGCGATTCAGCAGGCGCTGGGTCGAGGCGTCGAGGTCGGAGCCGAACTGCGCGAACGCCGCCATTTCGCGGTACTGCGCGAGCTCGCCCTTGATCTTGCCGGCGACCTTCTTGGTGGCCTTGGTCTGCGCGGACGAGCCGACGCGCGACACCGACAGACCGACGTTCACCGCGGGACGGATGCCTTGGAAGAACAGGTCGGTTTCCAGGAAGATCTGGCCGTCGGTGATCGAGATGACGTTGGTCGGGATGTAGGCCGACACGTCGTTGGCCTGGGTTTCGATGACCGGCAGCGCGGTCAGCGAGCCGGACCCATGGTCCTTGCTGAGCTTCGCCGCGCGCTCGAGCAGGCGGGAGTGCAGATAGAACACGTCGCCCGGATAAGCTTCGCGGCCAGGCGGACGGCGCAGCAGCAGCGACATCTGGCGGTAGGCGACGGCCTGCTTGGACAGATCGTCATAGATGATGACGGCGTGCATGCCGTTATCGCGGAAGAACTCGCCCATGGTGCAGGCGGTAAAGGGCGCGATGTACTGCATCGGCGCCGGATCCGAGGCGGTGGCGGCGACGACGATCGAGTATTCGAGCGCGCCCTGCTCTTCCAGCACCTTCACGAACTGGGCGACGGTCGAACGCTTCTGACCGACTGCGACGTAGACGCAGTACAGCTTGATGTTCTCGTCGGGCTGCGCGTTGAGCGGCTTCTGGTTCAGAATGGTGTCGAGCGCGATCGCGGTCTTGCCGGTCTGACGGTCGCCGATGATCAACTCACGCTGGCCGCGGCCGATCGGGATCAGGGCGTCGATCGCCTTGAGGCCGGTCGCCATCGGCTCGCTCACCGACTTGCGCGGAATGATGCCGGGCGCCTTGACGTCGACGCGCATGCGCTTGTCGGCCTGGATCGGGCCCTTGCCGTCGATCGGATTGCCGAGCGCGTCGACGACGCGGCCGAGCAGGCCCTTGCCGACCGGCGCGTCCACGATGGCGCGGGTACGCTTGACGGTCTGGCCTTCCTTGATCTCGCGGTCGGCACCGAAGATAACGACACCGACGTTGTCGGTTTCGAGGTTCAGCGCCATGCCGCGGGTGCCGTTCTCGAACTCGACCATTTCACCGGCCTGGACGTTGTCCAGACCGTAAACGCGGGCGATACCGTCGCCGACGGACAGCACCTGTCCGACTTCGGAGACTTCAGCTTCCTGGCCGAAATTCTTGATCTGGTCCTTGAGGATCGCGGAAATTTCCGCGGCGCGGATGTCCATCAGCCTGCCTCTTTCATCGCGTGCTTGATCGAATTGAGTTTGGTGCGAAGCGAACTATCGATCATGCGGCTGCCAAGCTTCACGACGAGGCCACCGATGATCGAGGGATCGATCTTCACGTTGAGCGCGACGTCCTTGCCGGTCACCGACTTCAGGGCAACCTTGAGGGCGTCGAGATTCTTGTCCGAGAGCGCTTCCGCCACGGTCACGTCCGCGGTCGCCTCGCCCTTGAACTTGGAGACGAGGGCGCGATAGGCGCGGATGACGTCAGCCACCGCGAACAGGCGGCGGTTGGAGGTCAGCACTTTCAGGAAATTGGCGGAGATGCCGGCAATACCGGCCTTGTCCAGAACGGCCGAGAGGGCCTTGGTCTGGGCGTCGGCCGCGAAAACCGGACTGCGGACGAGGCGCTTGAGATCAGCGCTTTCGTTCAACAGAGCCTCGAACTTGTCGAGATCGGCTTTGACCTCGTCGACCACTTTCTGGTCGCGGGCCAGTTCAAACAAGGCCGTTGCATAACGGCCCGACACACCGGAAACGGACGTATCTTCTGCAGCCACAGACGCGCTCTTTTAGCTGTCAAATTCGCAAGGGAAAAACCGTCGCCACGAAGCGGCGCCTAGCGATCCAAGCCCTTGGAATTCAAGCGGGACTTCGATTTTCGACCGACACAGGACGTGCCGGGCTCGTTAAAATCGCGGCTTTGCTAACATAGCAGGCGCGCACGTGCAACATGACGCCAAATTAAAGGCACGACCTTCTGTCGCCAGTTCGTCGCAGCTTCGCGACAGCCCGGCGGCGATCACCACCGTGACCTGCCACGCCACGGAATTGCCGCGAGCCTTTCGCCGGCAACGCGCCCATTGGTTCCTGCTTTCAGCGCATAGCGGCCATGAACACGAATCGCTGAGGCGTGATTCCGGCCGCGCCGAACGCGACCCCCGAATACTTACCCAATTCTAAACGCAAAGCATAACAACTTTGCTTTACAGTATTCGAGAGTAATAAATCAGTTAAAGAAACGTTAAAGTGAAAGATTACGGAACTTCGGCTGAATATCGATTCAGATCACAAGATATTTCAACGGGACATGGAAGGGATTTACTGCCCAATTCACGCCTCATTGGGAATCGAAACGCCAACCCGCTCACAAACTGATGGGGGCTTCACTTGCCACATATGTGGCATTACTAGCGTAGGGACCACTAAATGCTGTCTTTGAAGATGCTGGGCACTGTGACCCGGCCGCGCACGGCGCTCGCTTTCGTCGCTGCAACTCTCCTCGTCGGTGGAACTGCCACCGAGGCTTCCGCCAAGTCCAGGCATCACCACCGCTACTCTCACCATCATCACCGCCACCACGCCCAGGACGATTCCAACGCGACCTCCGATTGGCGCAACGCCAATGCGTCGATGACGCCATCGTCGGGCACGGGCCGCAGCTTCTCCGGCATGGCCTCCTATTACGGCAACGAGTCCGGCAGCCGCACCGCGTCGGGCCAGCGATTCAACCAGAACGCCATGACCGCAGCGCACCGTTCGCTGCCATTCGGCACCAAACTCCGCGTCACCCATGGCGGCCAGAGCGTCATCGTCACCATCAACGACCGTGGCCCGTTCGTGCGCGGCCGCGTGCTCGACCTCTCCACGGGCGCTGCCCGCGCCATCGGCCTCACCGGTGCCGGCGTCGGCCGCGTCACCGCGGAAGTGGTTTCGTAACAGCGCGCTTCGCGTGAAATAAGCCCGCCGTCTTTGGGGGACGGCGGGCTTATTTATTTGGCTCATCGCCACCAATACCCCGTCATTCCGCGGCGCGACGACGGAGAGTATGGCGGCGGTGGCTGTTACAAAAAGCTCTGCGGGTCGACGTCGACCTCGAGCTTCTGGTTGCCCTTCGGCTTCGGGCACACCGCGAGCCAGTTGCGCAGATAATCCGACAGATCAAACCCGCGCGCCGATTTCACCAGGATGCGGAACCGGTAGCGGCCCTTGATCACCGCGAGCGGCGCTTCCGCCGGGCCCAGCACCACCACGCGCTCGTCGCGCGGCGCGAGTGAAACGAGCCTGCGGCCCAGGCCCTCGGCGCTCGGACGATCGCCCGCCGAAATGATCAGGCTCGCAAGCCGCCCGAACGGCGGGTAGAGCGTGCGTTCGCGCAGATCGATCTCGCTGTCGTAGAAGGCCTCGCGATCGCAGGCGATCAGCGCCTTCATCACGGGATGATCGGGCTGGTGGGTCTGGAGATAGCCGACCCCGCGACCCTGCTCGCGCCCGGCGCGGCCGATCACCTGGTTGAGCAATTGCCAGGTGCGTTCCGCGGCGCGCGGATCGCCATTGCTCAAGCCCAGATCCGCATCGACCACGCCGACCAGATTGAGCCGCGGGAAATTGTGGCCCTTGGCGACGAGCTGCGTCCCGATGATGATGTCGACGCGTCCTTCCGCGATCTCGGCAAGTTCGCTGCGCATCGTCTCGATCGAGGTGATGAGATCGCTCGACAGCACCATGGTGCGCGCGTCGGGGAACAGCGCGGCCGCCTCTTCCTGCAAGCGCTCGACGCCGGGACCGACCGCGACCAGCGATTCCTCCGCCGAGCAGTTCGGGCAGACATGCGGGCGCGGCATCGAGAAGCCGCAATGGTGACAAACGAGACGCTGGCGAAAACGGTGATCGACCAGCCAGGCATCGCAGATGGTGCAGGCGAAGCGATGGCCGCAGCCGCGGCACAGCGTCAGCGGCGCATAGCCGCGGCGATTGAGGAACAGCAGCGCCTGCTCGCGCTTTTCGATCGCAACTCTGATCTCGCTTGCAAGCCGCGGCGAGATATAGCGGCCGCGCGCGGGCGGCTCGCGGCGCATGTCGATGGCTTCGATATGCGGCATGTGCTGGCCGCCGAAGCGCGAGGGCAGCGCGATGCGCTGATAGCGGTTCTTGCGCGCATTGACCTCAGATTCGACCGAAGGCGTCGCGGAGGCCAGCACGATCGGGATTTTGGCGATATGCGCGCGCACCACCGCCATGTCGCGGGCGTGATAATGCACGCCCTCGTCCTGCTTGTAGGCTTGGTCATGCTCTTCATCGACCACGATGAGGCCGAGATTGGCGTAGGGCAAAAACAGCGCCGAGCGGGCGCCGACCACGACCGGCGCAGTGCCTTCCGAGATCGCCGCCCAATTGCGCGCGCGGGTGCGCGGCGTCAGCTCGGAGTGCCACTCGATCGGCCGCACGCCGAAGCGCTGCGCGAAGCGGTCGAGGAACTGGCCGGTGAGCGCGATCTCCGGCATCAGGATCAGCGACTGTTTTCCACGGCGAATGGTTTCCGCCACGGCCTCGAAATAGACCTCGGTCTTGCCCGAGCCGGTGACGCCGTCGAGCAGCGCGACGTGAAAGGTGCCGTCGGCCGCGAGCGCGCGCATCGCATCGACGCCGGCGCGCTGCAGCGGCGAGAAATCCGGCCGGCCGAACTCCGGATCGGGCGCCGGCGGCGGCGGTGGCGGCGGCATCGGCTCGACCGTGAGCGTGCCTTCGTCGACGAGGCCGTCGATCACGCCGGCCGAGACGCCGGCTTCCCTGGCCGCCTCGGACTTGCCGTGCAGCAGCCGGTCCGACAGCACCTCGATCACGCGCGCCCGCGCCGGCGTCAGCCGCCGGGGAGGATCGCCGACCAGGCGCACGCCGGGACGCACGCGCTCGGGGCCGAGATTCTCGCCCATGCGCAGGCACATGCGCAGCACCATGCCGCGCGGGCTCAACGTGTAATTGGCGACCCAGTCGACGACCGAACGCAGCTCGGGCTTCAGCGCCGCAACGTCGAGCTTCTCGCTGACCTCCTTGAGGCGGTTGTGCAGGCGCGGATCGGGATTGGCGTTTTCGCCCCAGACCACGGCGAGCACCTCGCGGGCGCCCAGCGGCACGCCGACGAGATCGCCCGCCTTCAGCTCCATGCCGCGCGGCACCTTGTAGGAATAGGTCTGGTCGAGCGCGACCGGCACCAGCACGTCGACCATGCGGGTCGCGTTGGCGGGGGCGGTCGAGCTGCGCGACGAATGATCCATTGAAAGAGAATCGGAACCTTGGGGCTTTGAGGCTAGCGCCCCGGGCCGGCCTTAGCGAACGGTAAACCGGTGAGATGCGATATACTGTGCGGAATCATTCCGTCCAGAGCGCATGAGCAAGGCCGCCGTCCCACCCCTCGAGCTCGCCAGCGCCGATCCCTCGATCGCGCAGGAGATGGCGCGCTGGCTGGCGCATCTCGGCGCCGAGAGGCGGTTGTCGCCGAAGACGCTGGAGGCCTATGGCCGCGACCTCAGGCAGTGCCTGGATTTCCTGTGCAGCCATTGGGGCGAGCGCGTGACGCTGGAACGGTTCGCCTCGCTTGAAGCGACCGATGTGCGCGCCTTCATGGCGATGCGCCGTGCCGACGATATTGCCGGCCGTTCACTGATGCGGGCGCTCGCGGGCCTGCGCTCGTTCGGCCGCTTCCTCGAACGTGAAGGCAAGGGAAAGGTCGGGGCCCTCTCGGCGATCCGCGCGCCGAAGGTCGCAAAAACCTTGCCGAAGCCGCTGCCGATGGCATCTGCAAAACGCCTCGCCGACGCCGACGAGCGCGCCGGCGAGGAGCGCGAGACCTGGATCCTGGTGCGCGATGCCGCGGTGATGGCGCTGCTCTATGGATCGGGCCTGCGCATCTCCGAAGCGCTGGGCCTGAAGCGCCGCGAGGTGCCGAAGGCGGGTGAAGGCGATGTGCTGGTCGTCACAGGCAAGGGCAACAAGACGCGCATGGTGCCGGTGCTGCAGAACGTGCTCGCGCTGATCGACGAATATGTCGCGATGTGCCCGCATGCACTGCCGCCGGAGGGACCGATCTTCGTCGGCGCCCGCGGCGGCCCGCTCAGCCCGCGCATCATCCAGCTCGCGATGGAGCGCTTGCGCGGCGCGCTCGGCCTGCCCGACAGCGCCACGCCGCACGCGCTCCGCCATTCCTTCGCCACGCATCTGCTCTCGCGCGGTGGGGACTTACGCGCGATCCAGGAATTGCTCGGCCATTCCTCGCTCTCGACGACGCAAGTGTATACCGGCATCGACTCTGAACGATTGCTGGAAGTCTATGCGAGCGCGCATCCACGGCGCTGATTCCTGACATCAAGCTGTCATCACAAAGCATGCCTCTTGCGCAGGCCGCTCGGTTCGGTCAATCGTTGCGGAACCGAACAGGAGGGGATTCATGAGCGCACACGAAAGCATGGAGCACGCCGAGCATGCCGAGCACGCATCCGGCGAGAACAAGAAGATCGCCCTCCTGATCGCTGTGCTGGCGCTGTTCCTGGCGATCTCGGAAACGCTCGGCAAGGGCGCCCAGACCGAGTCGATCAGCAAGAATGTCGAGGCCTCCAATCTCTGGGCGTTCTTCCAGGCCAAGAGCATCCGCCGCACCGTGGTCCAGACCGCCGCCGACCAGGGCAAGCTGACGCTTGGCAGCGCCAGCGACGACGCCATGAAGGCCGCGATGCAGAAGCAGATCGACGATTGGCAGAAGACCGCGGCGCGCTACCGCTCCGAGCCCGAGACCGGCGAAGGCACCGAGCAGCTCTCCGAGAAGGCCAAGGAAGCCGAGCACGTGCGCGACGAGGCGACCGCGAAATATCATCACTTCGAGCTGGCGTCGGCTGCGTTCCAGATCGGCATCGTGCTGGCATCGGCCACCATCATCACCGGCATGCTGCCGCTCGCCTGGATCGCGGGACTGCTGACGCTCGCCGGCCTGGGCATGACCGTACTCGGCGCCTGGGCGCCGCACCTGCTGCATCTGCACGGGTGACTGAGGCCGCCACACGCACAGCTGTCGTGCCCCGGCTCGACCGGGGCATCCACCCACTACGCCGCGGCTTCTCGGCTCTAATCTCGATGCCTCTGGAACACTGGATCGCCCGCCTTCGCGGGCGATGACGGTGAGTGTGGAGCGAGCAGATCAGCGCGCCTCGTGCACGCTCTTGCGGAAGCGCTGGATCAGACGGAGCGTGCGCGCTGACCAGCCTTCGCCGTTGCCCTTGATCAGCTCACGGAGGCGCTGCTTGATCGGCTCGACCAGCTCGGTCGCCCTGGCGCGCAATCTCAGGATCAGCTCGTAGAGCCGCTCGAACCAGTGCATCTCCAGCAGCTTGTCGCGCGTGACGTCGAACACGAAGGCGGTGACGCCGACGCCGAGCATCTTTGCGAACAGGATCGTGAAGACCGCACTGGTCCAGTATTCATGCGTGAGCAGCCACAGGCCGACCAGCTTGAGCGGAAACAGCGGGATGATCGGGACGGCGAAGACGATCAACGTCATCGCCGGCGAGAGTGCGTCGACGCGATCCGCCAGCCAGGCCTTGAACCGGGCGAGCGGGATCAGGGCGACAACCCGCGCGACGATCGGCTCGAGATGGTCCCACAGCCAGGCTTCGATCAGGAAGATGATCGCCAGCAGGACCCAGACCGGTTGAAGAAGGCGGCGCAGCATGTGATGTCCCGCCCGATTCGGCTTAGGCGCGGTCCTACATATGGATGGCCCGCTTGCCGACTGCAAGCGCGGCTTCCTTGACGGCCTCCGAGCGGGTCGGATGCGCGTGGCAGGTGCGGGCGAGATCTTCCGCACTGCCCCCAAACTCCATGAGAACGCAGGCCTCGTGGATCATTTCGCCGGCTTCGCGGCCGATGATGTGCACGCCGAGCACACGATCGGTCTTCGCATCTGCGAGAATCTTCACGAAGCCGTCGGTGGTCTGGTTGACCTTGGAGCGGCCGTTGGCGGTAAAGGGAAACTTCCCGACCGTATAGGCGACGCCGGCCTGCTTGAGCTCTTCCTCGGTCTTGCCGACGGAGGACACTTCGGGGCTGGTATACACCACGCCTGGGATGACGTCGTAATTCACGTGGCCGGCCTGGCCTGCGATGATCTCCGCAACCGCGACGCCTTCATCCTCGGCCTTGTGCGCGAGCATGGGACCGGCGACGACGTCGCCGATGGCATAGACGCCCTTCAGGCTGGTGGCGAAATGCGGATCGATCTGGACGCGGCCGCGCGGATCGAGCGCAACGCCGGCTTCCTTCAGGCCGAGACCGTCGGTGTAGGGCACGCGGCCGATGCAGACGAGCACGACGTCGGCCTCCAGCGTCTCGGCGGCGCCGCCGGCGGCGGGCTCGATCGTCGCTTTCAGCGTCTTGCCTGAAGTATCGACAGCGGTGACCTTCGCACCGAGCTTGAACGCAAAGCCCTGCTTCTCGAGGATGCGCTGGAATTGCTTGGCGATCTCGCCGTCCATGCCGGGCAGGATGCGGTCGAGGAATTCGACCACGACGACTTCGGCGCCGAGCCGCTTCCAGACCGAGCCGAGTTCGAGGCCGATCACGCCGGCGCCGACGATCAGCAGCTTGCCGGGGACCTTGTCGAGCGACAGCGCGCCGGTCGACGAGACGATGCGCTTCTCGTCGATCTCGATGCCCTTCAGGCGCGCGATGTCCGAGCCGGTGGCAATCACGATGTTCCTGGTCTCGATCACCTGCGACTTGCCGTCGGCGGAGACCTCGACCTTGCCGGTGCCCAGGATCTTGCCGGTGCCCTTGAGCACGTCGACCTTGTTCTTCTTCATCAGGAACTCGACGCCCTTGACGTTGCCGTCGATGCCCTGCTGCTTGAAGTTCATCATCGCCGGCAGTTCGAGCTTCGGCGCGGAGACGTTGACGCCCATCTTGGCGAAGGAATGCGCGGCTTCCTCGAACATTTCGGAGGCGTGCAGCAGCGCCTTCGAGGGCATGCAGCCGACATTGAGGCAGGTGCCGCCGAGCGTGGCGTTCTTTTCGACCACGGCGACTTTCATGCCGAGCTGGCTGGCGCGCACCGCGCAGACATAACCGCCAGGTCCGGTGCCGATGACGACGAGATCGTAGGTAGCCATGAGAGAAAGTCCCGTAGGTTTGGCGTTGTGAGGATGTGTCAGCGTCCGCGCGGCGCGTCAGCGTCCGCCGGACACATCGAGAATGGCCGAGGTAACGTAGGAGGCATCGTCCGACATCAGCCAGACGATGGCGTTGGCGATTTCATCCGCGGTGCCGACGCGCTTCATCGGCACCATATGGGCCAGGCGATGATGCCGGTCGGGCTCGCCGCCTGAGGCGTGGATCTCCGTATCGATCAGGCCGGGGCGGATCGCGGCGACGCGGATGCCTTCGGCCGCGACCTCGTAGCCGAGTCCGATGGTGAAGGAATCCACCGCGCCCTTGGATGCGGCGTAGTCGACATAGGTGTTGGGCGCGCCGAGCTTGGCGGCAACCGACGACAGGTTGACGATGACGCCGCCCTTGCCGCCATGCCTGGTCGACATCCGCTTCACCGCTTCGCGCGCGCAGAGGATGGAGCCGGTGACGTTGACCGCGAGCACGCGCTGGATACGCTCGGCCGACATCTCGTCGACGCGCACCCCGCTCTGGCCGACGATGCCGCCATTGTTGACGAGCGCACCGAGCGTGCCGAACTTGTCGGCCTGCTTGAACAGGTCGATGATGTCGCGTTCCTCGGCGACATCGCATCTCACCGCGATCGCCTTGCCGTTGCTGGCTTCGATCTCGGCAACGACCTCGTCGGCGGCCTTCTTGTTGCTGGCATAGCCGACCACGACGCGGTAGCCGCGCGCGGCCGCCGCAATCGCAGTCGCACGACCAATGCCGCGGCTGCCGCCGGTGATGACAACGACTTTATCCGTCATGCGCGCCTCCATGGTTCGACAGGCGCCGCCGCTACGATCGCGACGGCGCTCGCAGAGCATCAGGGATCAGAGATCGAGCACCAGGCGCGCCGGATCTTCCAGGCTCTCCTTGACGCGAACCAGGAAGGTGACGGCTTCCTTGCCGTCGATGACGCGGTGATCGTAGGACAGCGCCAGATACATCATCGGGCGGACCTCGATCTTGCCGCCGACGACCATCGGACGATCCTGAATCTTGTGCATGCCGAGGATGCCGGATTGCGGCGCGTTCAGGATCGGGGTCGACATCAGCGAGCCGTAGATGCCGCCATTGGTGATGGTGAAGGTGCCGCCCTGCATCTCGTCGATCTTGAGCTGGCCGTCACGGGCGCGGCGACCGAAATCGGCGATGCCCTTCTCGATGTCGGCGATCGACTTGTGGTCGCAGTCGCGCACCACGGGCACGACGAGGCCCTTGTCGGTGCCGACGGCAACGCCGATGTGGTAGTAGTTCTTGTAGATCAGATCGGTGCCGTCGATCTCGGCGTTGACGGCTGGGATGTCCTTCAGCGCCTGCACGACGGCCTTGGTGAAGAAGCCCATGAAGCCGAGCTTGGAGCCGTGCTTCTTTTCGAACGCATCCTTGTAGTGGGTACGCAGCGCCATGACGTTGGTCATGTCGACCTCGTTGAAGGTCGTCAGCATGGCCGCGGTGTTCTGCACGTCCTTGAGGCGGCGCGCGATGGTCTGGCGCAGGCGGGTCATCTTGACGCGCTCTTCGCGGGCGGCGTCATCGGCCGGCGACGGCGCACGGACCTGCACGGCGGCGGCCGGCTGGTTGACCGGGGTCGGCGCGGAGGCCGCACGTTCGATCGCGGCGAGCATGTCGCCCTTGGTGACGCGGCCGTCCTTGCCGGAGCCCGGGACGGTCGAGGCATCGACGCCGCTCTCAGCCGAGAGCTTGCGCACGGACGGGGCGAGCGGCGCGTCGGCCGGCGGCGCCTTTGCGGCGGGAGCAGCAGCCGGGGCGGCGGCGGCGGGTGCCGGAGCAGCAGCAGGCTTGGCCGGCGCGGCGGCGGGCTTGGCGGCACCGGCGCCATCGGTGATCTGGCCGAGCAGCGCGCCCACAGCAACGGTCGCGCCGTCGGCGGCGATGATCTCGCTCAGCGTGCCGGCGGAGGGCGCCGGGACCTCGATGGTGACCTTGTCGGTCTCGAGCTCCACCAAGGGCTCGTCGACGGCGACCGGGTCGCCAGCCTTCTTGAACCAGCGGCCGATGGTGGCCTCGGTGACGGATTCGCCGAGCGTCGGCACACGAATTTCAGTCATGGTCTTTTCCTTAAGGGATCGCCAATGCGGTCATGAATTCTACTGGTGTCATGCCCCGCGAAGGCGGGGCATCCAGTACTCCGCGGCGGTCGTGGTCATCACGACCGTCACGGCGTACTGGATCGCCCGCCTTCGCGGGCGATGACAGCGTCCTAAAAACTTCTCAGCTCAATGCTTCGTCCAGGAACGCCTTCAACTGCGCCTGATGCTTGGACATCAGGCCAGTGGCGGTCGCGGCGGAAGCGGCGCGGCCGACATAACGCGGACGCCGGCTCACACCGTTCACCTGGTTCAGCACCCATTCCAGATAGGGTTCGATGAAGTGCCAGGCACCCATGTTGCGCGGCTCTTCCTGGCACCAGATCACTTCCGCCTTCTTGAAGCGGGACAGCTCGGCCACCAGCGCCTTCAGCGGCACCGGATAGAGCTGCTCGACGCGCATCAGATAGATGTCGTCGATGCCACGCTTCTCGCGCTCCTCGTAGAGGTCGTAATAGACCTTGCCGGAGCACAGCACGATGCGGCGGATCTTCTCGTCCGGGACGAGCTTGATCGGCTCGTTCGGCAGCATCTGGGCGTCATCGTACAGGATGCGGTGGAAGGTCGTGCCCTTGGCGAGTTCCTCGAGACGCGAGACCGCACGCTTGTGACGCAGCAGCGACTTCGGCGTCATCATGATCAGCGGCTTGCGGATCTCGCGATGCAGCTGGCGGCGCAGCACGTGGAAGTAGTTCGCCGGCGTGGTCGGGTAGACAACCTGCATGTTGTCTTCCGCGCACATCTGCAGGTAACGCTCCAGACGCGCCGAGGAATGCTCCGGTCCCTGGCCCTCATAGCCGTGCGGCAGGAGGCAGACGAGGCCGGACATGCGCAGCCATTTGCGCTCGCCCGAGGAGATGAACTGGTCGAACACGACCTGCGCGCCGTTGGCGAAGTCGCCGAACTGGGCTTCCCACAGGGTCAGCGTGTTCGGCTCGGCGAGCGAATAGCCGTATTCGAAGCCGAGCACCGCTTCTTCCGACAGCAGCGAGTTGATGACCTCGTAATGGCCCTGCTCGTTGCCGAGATGGTTGAACGGCGTGTAGCGGCTCTCGTCCTCCTGGTCGATCAGGACCGAGTGACGCTGCGAGAAGGTGCCGCGCTCCGAATCCTGCCCGGACAGACGGACGTGATGGTTTTCGGCGAGCAGCGTGCAGAACGCCAGCGCTTCGCCGGTCGCCCAGTCGATGCCGGCGCCGGTGTCGATCGCCTTGGAACGGTTCTCGAGGAAGCGCTGGATGGTGCGGTGGACGCGGAAACCGTCCGGTACCTTGGTGATCTTGCGGCCGATGTCCTTCAGCTCGGTGAGTTCGACACCGGTGACGCCGCGGCGCGCATCTTCTTCCTGGTCGGCGATCTTGAAGCCCGCCCACTTGCCGTCGAGCCAGTCGGCCTTGTTCGGCTTGTAGGAGGTGCCGGCCTCGAACTCGGCATCGAGACGGGCGCGCCAATCGGCCTTGGCCTTGTCGACCTCGCCCTGGGTCATCACGCCTTCGCTGACCAGACGGCGGGAGTAGAGCTCCAGCGTCGTGGGGTGAGCCGCGATCTTCTTGTACATCACCGGCTGGGTGAACGCCGGCTCGTCGCCTTCGTTGTGGCCATGCCTGCGGTAGCAGAACATGTCGATGACGACGGGCTTGTGGAATTTCTGCCGGAACTCGGTCGCGACCTTGGCCGCGAACACCACGGCTTCCGGATCGTCGCCGTTGACGTGGAAGATCGGCGCGTCGATCATCTTCGCCACGTCGGACGGATAGGGCGAGGAGCGCGAGTAGCGCGGATAGGTGGTGAAGCCGATCTGGTTGTTCACGATGAAATGCACGGAGCCGCCGGTGCGGTAGCCCTTCAGGTCCGACAGACCGAAGCATTCGGCAACCACACCCTGGCCCGCGAACGCCGCGTCGCCGTGCATGAGCAGCGGCATCACCGAGATGCGCTGGTCCGGCGGATCGCCATGCTGGTCCTGCTTGGCGCGGACCTTGCCGAGCACGACGGGATCGACGATCTCGAGATGCGAGGGGTTGGCGGTCAGCGACAGATGGATGCGGTTGCCGTCGAACTCGCGGTCCGAGGAGGCGCCGAGGTGATACTTGACGTCGCCCGAACCTTCGACCGCGTCGGGGTTGGCCGAGCCGCCCTTGAACTCGTGGAACAGCGCGCGATGGGCCTTGCCCATCACCTGCGTCAGCACGTTGAGGCGACCGCGATGCGGCATGCCCAGCACGACTTCCTTCACGCCGAGATTGCCGCCGCGCTTGATGATCTGCTCGAGCGCGGGGATCAGCGATTCGCCGCCGTCGAGGCCGAAGCGCTTGGTGCCGGTGAACTTGGTGTCGCAGAATTTTTCGAAGCCCTCGGCTTCGACCAGCTTCATCAGGATGGCGCGGCGGCCTTCGCGGGTGAAGGAGATTTCCTTGTCCGGCCCCTCGATGCGCTCCTGGATCCAGGCCTTCTGCGCGGCATTGCTGATGTGCATGAACTCGACGCCGAGCGTCTGGCAGTAGGTACGCTCGCAGATCGCGGTGATTTCACGCAGGTTGGCGTATTCGAGACCGAGCACGTGATCGAGGAAGATCTTGCGGTCGAAATCGGCTTCCGTGAAGCCGTAGGTGCGCGGGTCGAGCTCTTCGCGGTTGCGCGGGGCCTCGATCCCGAGCGGATCGAGCTTGGCGTGGAAGTGGCCCCGCATGCGGTAGGAGCGGATCAGCATCAAGGCGCGGACGGAGTCGCGCGTGGCCTGGAGCACGTCGGCGGAAGAGACATCCGCGCCCTTGGCCTGCGCCTTGGCGGCGATCTTGGCGCCGACAGCCTTTTCGACCTCGGCCCAATTGCCGTCGAGCGCGGAGGTCAGGTCGTCCTTCGGGGTCAGTGGCCAGTTGTCGCGCTCCCAGGACGGGCCCTCGGCGTTCTTGCGGACGTCAGCGGGCTGATCGTTGAGGCTCTTGAAGAACTCCTGCCACTCGGCGTCGACCGAGGACGGATCCTTCTCGTAGCGGGCGTAGATTTCGTCGATGTAGGTGGCGTTGGTGCCCTGCAAAAAGGATGACAGGGCAAAGGCTGCGTTCGCGTCCTGGCGAGACATACTGGGTTCCTGGCGATTTCGGTTCGCGCATAACAAACGGCGCTGGCGCCGAGCTCCCCGACAGGACTCGACGCGACAGGCACCCTTTACCCTATTTGCTGCGAAACTTCGCCCGGAAAAGCACGAAGGAGTGAATTAGCCTTTCAACTTTTCGGCAAGCGTATGGCCGAGCCGTGCCGGCGACGGAGACACTGTAATCCCTGCGGATTTCATCGCTTCGGTCTTGGAGCCGGCATCGCCCTTGCCGCCCGAAATGATCGCGCCGGCGTGGCCCATGCGGCGGCCGGGAGGGGCCGTGACACCGGCGATGAAACCGACCATCGGCTTCTTGCGGCCGCGCTTGGCCTCGTCCTTGAGGAACTGGGCGGCGTCTTCCTCGGCGGAACCGCCGATCTCGCCGATCATGATGATCGACTCGGTCTTGGGGTCGGCGAGGAGCATTTCCAGGACGTCGATGAACTCGGTGCCCTTCACCGGGTCGCCGCCGATGCCGACCGCGGTGGTCTGGCCGAGGCCTTCCTGGGAGGTCTGGAACACGGCTTCATAGGTTAGCGTGCCCGAACGGGAGACGATGCCGACCGAGCCGGTCTTGAAGATGTTGGCCGGCATGATGCCGATCTTGCACTCGCCAGCGGTCATGACGCCCGGGCAGTTCGGCCCGATCAGGCGCGACTTGGAGCCGATCAGCGAGCGCTTCACGCGCACCATGTCGACGACGGGGATGCCCTCGGTGATGCAGACGATCAGCGGGATCTCGGCGTCGATGGCTTCGCAGATCGCGTCGGCCGCGCCCGGCGGCGGCACGTAGATCACGGACGCATCGGCACCGGTCCTCTCGCGCGCCTCACGCACGGTGTCGAACACCGGCAGGTTCAGATGGGTCGAACCGCCTTTGCCGGGCGAGGTGCCGCCGACCATCTTGGTGCCGTAGGCAATCGCGGCCTCGGAATGGAAGGTACCGTTCTTGCCGGTAAAACCCTGGCAGATGACCTTGGTGTTCTTGTCGATCAGGATGGACATGAGGTCTGCTTTCGCGAAACTAACGAGTGAGAGGTCAGTGGATGCGGCGGTAGACGCCGGTGAGCACGTCAGTCCAGCCTTCCGCGTCCGGCGAGAACTGGATCTTCAACGAATAGGAATTGTCGTCGATGATCTCGTAGACGTGGCGCGCATTGCCGCGGAGCGAGCCGCGCACCAGCGTCAGGGTCTTGCCGACCCATCCGCCGGAGGCGGGCGAGGGCGGCGTGTAGCCGAGCGAGTCGTACCAGAACAATTTGTAGGTCCGGTCGTCACGATCGTAGGTGAAGAGGCCGTGGGTGGCGAAGGCCTGCTTGCCGTCGCGCATCTGGACACTGTCCTGGATCAGATAAAATCCGTTGAGATCCATGCGCGCAACGGTGTGCGAGGTGGCCGGCCCGCCGCTGGTCCAGCGCGACGGGAAGACCATCTCTTCACCATTCCATTCGCCGGCGAACGCGGCGAGACGCGTATGCTCTGCAAGCGGGGATGATGCGGAGAGATGGTCCTGGGCCATGGCGTTAGCCTCCCTTGACGGCCTTCACGATCTTCTGCGCGGCGTCGTCGAGATTGTCGGCCGGCACCACGTTCAGACCGGATTCACGGATGATCTTCTTGCCGAGTTCGACGTTGGTGCCTTCGAGGCGAACCACCAGCGGCACGCTGAGGCCGACCTCGCGCACGGCGGCGGTGACGCCCTCGGCGATCACGTCGCACTTCATGATACCACCGAAGATGTTGACCAGGATGCCCTTCACGTTGGGATCCGCGGTGATGATCTTGAACGCGGCCGCGACCTTCTCCTTGCTGGCGCTGCCGCCGACGTCGAGGAAGTTCGCCGGCGCCATGCCGTAGAGCTTGATGATGTCCATCGTCGCCATGGCGAGACCCGCGCCGTTGACCATGCAGCCGATGTTGCCGTCGAGCGTGACGTAGTTGAGGTCGTATTTGGACGCCTCGATTTCCTTGGCGTCTTCCTCGGTCTCGTCGCGCAGCGCCAGCACCTCGGGATGACGGAACAGCGCGTTGTCGTCGAACGACACCTTGGCGTCGAGCACGCGGAGCTGGCCCTGCTTGGTCACGACCAGCGGGTTGATCTCCAGCATCGACATGTCCTTGGCGACGAAGGCCGCGTAGAGCTGCGCGGTGAGCTTTTCCGCTTGCTTGGCGAGGTCACCCGAGAGGTTCAGCGCCTTGGCGACGGTACGGCCGTGATGGCCCATGATGCCGGTCGCGGGATCGACCGAGAAGGTCACGATCTTCTCGGGGGTGTTGTGCGCGACGTCCTCGATGTTGACGCCGCCTTCGGTCGAGACGACGAAGGAGACGCGCGAGGTCTCGCGATCGACCAGGATCGAGAGATAGAATTCCTTGTCGATGTCGGAGCCGTCCTCGATGTAGAGGCGGTTGACCTGCTTGCCGGCGGGGCCGGTCTGCACGGTCACGAGCGTGCCGCCGAGCATCTGCTTGGCGAATTCGGAGACCTCCGCGGCCGACTTGGCGATGCGCACGCCGCCCTTGTCGCCGGCCGAGGCTTCCTTGAACTTGCCCTTGCCGCGGCCGCCAGCGTGGATCTGGCTCTTCACGACATAGACCGGGCCGGGCAGCGCCTTGGCGGCGGCCTCCGCGTCGGCGGCTTTGAGCACCGGCACGCCCTTGGAGATCGGAACGCCAAACTCACCGAGCAGCGCCTTGGCCTGATATTCGTGGATATTCATATGGTCGCTCCCTGAACCCGCGGGCGGTGACCCCTGAAGGCCCACCTCAGTCTTGTGGCTGGCATACCATATACCACAGGAACTGCAACCCGGATTCTTTGACATCGAAATCTTGGACCCGGAACCCGCCCCGGTCATCAGGGGTCCGGAAATGAAACCGCCGAAGACCGGGTTTCGATCTTCGGCGGGGATTACTTGCCCTCAGCGGCCAAGAAGATCGGGTGCGATCTTCTTGCAGGCGTCTACCAGGCCCTGCACGGCGCCGACCGACTTGTCGAAGGCCTCGCGGTCCTTGCCGGCGAGTTCGATCTCGACGACGCGTTCGACGCCCTTGGAACCGATCACGACGGGCACGCCGACATACATGTCCTTCACGCTGTATTCGCCGTTCAGGTACGCGGCGCAGGGCAGCACGCGCTTCTTGTCCTTCAGATAGCTCTCGGCCATCGCGATGGCAGACGCGGCCGGTGCGTAGAAGGCCGAGCCGGTCTTGAGCAGGTTGACGATCTCGGCGCCGCCGTTGCGGGTGCGGTCGACGATCTCGTCGAGGCGCGCCTGCGAGGTCCAGCCCATCTTGACGAGGTCGGGCAGCGGAATGCCGGCAACGGTCGAGTACTTCACCAGCGGCACCATGGTGTCGCCATGGCCGCCCAGCACGAAGGCGGTGACGTCTTCGACCGAGACGTTGAATTCGTCGGCCAGGAAGTAGCGGAAGCGTGCGGAGTCGAGCACGCCGGCCATGCCGACGACCTTCTTGTGCGGCAGGCCGGAGGCCTTCTGCAGCGCCCAGACCATGGCGTCGAGCGGGTTGGTGATGCAGATGACGAACGCGTCGGGCGCGTACTTCTTGATGCCGGCACCGACCTGCTCCATGACCTTGAGGTTGATGGAGAGGAGGTCGTCGCGGCTCATGCCGGGCTTGCGCGGCACGCCGGCGGTGACGATGCAGACCTTGGCGTTGTCGAGCGCCTCGTAGGAGTTCGCGCCGGTGTAGTGCGCGTCGAAGCCGTCGACCGGCGAGGACTGTGCGATGTCGAGCGCCTTGCCCTGCGGCACGCCCTCGGCGATGTCGAACATCACGACGTCGCCCAGTTCTTTCAGGCCGATGAGGTGAGCCAGCGTTCCGCCGATCTGACCGGAGCCAATCAAAGCAATCTTGTCGCGCGCCATGTGAACCTGTCCTTTAGACACGTTAAGGAGGGGAAAACTGAGAGGGTGGTTATCCCTTTCGCTTCCGCCGTTCAAGTCGGTGGATGCCCAATTGTCGGGCTTGCCGCGTATACAAGCGCAACCCTGTCATTCCCGCCGGCGCGCAGGCGTTAACCCGAAAGTCACGCGGCAGATTCCGAGGCGTGCCGACGACCGCGGGAGCGGCCAGAATGACAGCGCTGGCAAATAGGACTTAAGTCTCCACCAGGCCCTTGGTCGAGCCGCTTGCGGTGGAATCCTTGCGGCCGTGAGGCAGCGCCAGATAGGATTCCGAGCTCATCTCGATCAGGCGCGACGAGGTCCGCTTGAACTCCATCGCCTCGGTGCCCTCGTCCGCGATGTAGAGCGAGATCGGGTTGGCATCGGCCGAGGCCATCAGCTTCACGGCATTGTCATAGAGCGTGTCGATCAGCGTGATGAACCGCTTGGCGGCGTTGCGCTGGGAGAAGTCCATCACTGGAATCTGGTCGACCAGGATGGTGTGATAGTCGTGCGCCAGCCTGAGGTAGTCGGATGCGCCGAGCGGCTTCTCGCAGAGATCGGCGAAGCTGAAGCGCGCCACGCCATGGGCCGAGCACGGCACGTGCAAAGTGCGGCCCTTGATCTGGATGTCGCGCGACTTGCACCTGGCGTTGCCGGTCATCTTCGCCCAGGCGCGATTGAGCGCGGCGTCGGCATCGCCATCCGCCGGCGTCAGCCACATCGGCACGCCCTGGAGTTTCTCCAGCCGGAAGTCGGTGCGCGCATCGAGCCGCGAGACGTCCATGTGGTCGGCGATCTGCTTGATGAAGGGCAGGAACAGCGCGCGGTTCAAGCCGCCCTTGTAGAGATCGTCGGGCGCGACGTTCGAGGTCGCGACCACGACGGTGCCGAGCTCGAACAATTTGGCAAACAGGCGCCCGAGGATCATCGCGTCCGCGATGTCGGTGACGTGGAATTCGTCGAAGCAGAGCAGCCAGCTCTCCTCGAAGATCGCGTTCGCCGTCAGCGCAATGACGTCACCGTCGGCGATCTCGCCGCGCGCGATGCCCTGGCGATAGTCGTAGATACGCTCGTGCGCTTCCGCCATGAACTCGTGAAAATGCGAGCGGCGTTTGTGCTCGACAGTCGAGTGCTGGAAGAACAGATCCATCAGCATGGTCTTGCCGCGGCCGACCTCGCCATGGATGTAGAGACCGCGCGGAGCCTCGTCCTTGTCGCCACCGCTGAACAGGCGGGCGAGCAGCCCCTGCTTGCGGTTCGGCTTGTAGTTCGCCAGCCGCAAATCGAGCGCCGCATAGGCCTCGGCGACCTCGGCCTGCGCGGCATCGGGCTCGATCGCGCCGGAGGCGATCTGGGCCTGATAGGCCTCGCTGAAGGAGGAATCCTGAGTGGAGAGCATCGCCCTTTACCGCCAGAGACCGGCGGAAATTGCAAGCCGTCAATTGGTGCGGGGCGCTATGCGCGCCGTATCCCGGGCGCGCTGCAGCGTGTAACGCTGCGGCGCAGAGCCGGGGGACCCACCGCTTCGTACATCGCCGAAAGCGATCTACTCACACAACTCGTAGGCATCCTCGACCACGTAAGGGCCTCCGCCGGTCGATGCGCGCGAGGAGAACAGCACGAACCGCTCCGCAGTGAACGCCTTGCTCGGGAAGTAGCCGCGGATCGAGAGATAGTCGGCGACGTCGCGGTCGGAGGCGTCGTGCAAACGGGCCAGCGTGACGTGCGGGATGAACTTGCGTCCTTCCGGATCGAGACCGATCCGCTGCATCATCCGTTCGAGCTCGGCCTGCAAATCCATCAGCGGCTTGCTCGGCGCGATGGTGGCGACCACCGCGCGCGGCTTGCGGCCGCCGAAGCTCGTCAACCCCTGCACCTTGACCTCGAACGGCTTGCGGTCGACGCGAAACAGCATCGACGCGATCTCGTTGGCGGAGACGCCGTCGATGTCGCCGATGAAGCGCAGAGTGACGTGATAATTTTCGGGATCGATCCACCTGGCGCCGGGAAGGCCGCCCCTGAGATTGGAAAGCGACTGGCCGATCTCGGCCGGAATTTCCAGACCAGTGAACAAACGCGGCATCGTTTCGCACTCCCGATGCTTGGGTACGGTCCCTGAGCAGAACCCTATCCAAATTAGAGCCGGCGACGAATCACCGGTACCCTGATTCCTATCGCAGTTGTGTGACTCTGCGAAGTGTTGCCACGGCTACACC
This sequence comes from Bradyrhizobium sp. CCBAU 53338, assembly GCF_015291665.1. Taxonomy (NCBI): domain Bacteria; kingdom Pseudomonadati; phylum Pseudomonadota; class Alphaproteobacteria; order Hyphomicrobiales; family Nitrobacteraceae; genus Bradyrhizobium; species Bradyrhizobium sp. CCBAU 53338. The sequence continues at coordinate 384,723 of NZ_CP030048.1, read as the reverse complement.
GGGAAAACCCTGGGTATTACGGTTGGCGTTGCCTGCTTTTCAACGGCGTTGCTCGCCGATCGTGCGCACGAATGCCTCGACCGTGGGCAGCATGTTGTTGACGACGATGTCGACGCCTTCGGCGGTCGGATGAATGCCGTCGGCCTGGTTGAGCTTGGCGTCGGCCGCGACGCCGTCGAGGAAGAACGGATAGAGCGGCACGTCGAACTGTTTCGCCAGATCCGGATAAATCGAATTGAAGCGCGCGCCATAATCCGCGCCGAAATTCGGCGGCGCCAGCATCCCGCACAGCATCACGGCGATCTTGCGCGCCCTGAGACGCTGAACGATGTCGGTCAGCGCCGCCCGCGTCAAGTCAGGGTCGATGCCGCGCATCGCGTCGTTGGCGCCGAGCTCGAGGATGACACCCCCGGTTCCGTCGGGCACCGACCAGTCGAGCCGGTCGCGGCCGCCGGACGAGGTGTCGCCCGACACTCCCGCGTTGATCATGTCGACCGTTATGCCCTTGGCTTGCAAGGCTTTTTGAAGCTTCGCGGGAAACGCGTCCTGGGCCGGAAGGCCCAGACCGGCGCTCAAGGAATCGCCGAGAACGACCAGCTTGATCGGCTTCGTCGCGTCCGCCCAGGCGGGATTGGCGAACGTCATCAAAGCGAGCAACAACACGGCTATGTGCATGAACAATCCGTAACGCCTCTCGACCGCGCGTGCGGAGTTGCCATATGACCGGACCATGGACATCAGCACCTCTCCCTCTTCGCTCGCCGGCACTGCGCCGGACACCATCGCCATCTCCAACGTCAATCTCTCATTGGGGTCGGGGGCGGCACGCGTTCATATCCTCAAGGATATCAGCTTGCGCGTCGGCTCGGGGGAGACGATCGGCCTGATCGGCCCGTCAGGTTCGGGCAAATCCACGCTGCTGATGGTGATGGCGGGGCTGGAGCGTCCTGATAGCGGAGAGGTGGTGGTGTCGGGCACGCCTTTCAATGCCCTCGACGAGGATGCGCTGGCCCGCTTCCGCGGCCGCCAGGTCGGCATCGTCTTCCAGTCCTTCCACCTGATCCCGACCATGACGGCGCTGGAGAACGTCGCGGTGCCGCTCGAGCTTGCCGGCAATCCCGACGCGAGCAGGCGCGCGGCCGAGGAGCTGCAATCGGTCGGGCTCGGTGACCGCCTGCATCATTATCCGACGCAGCTCTCCGGCGGCGAGCAGCAGCGCGTCGCGCTCGCGCGCGCGCTGGCACCGGATCCCGCCATCCTCGTCGCGGATGAGCCGACCGGCAATCTCGACGAGGCGACCGGCAAGCAGATCGTCGACCTGCTCTTCAACAAGCATGCCGAGCGCGGCATGACCTTGGTGCTGGTCACGCACGATTCCTCGCTCGCGCATCGCTGCGATCGCGTGATCCGCCTGCGCTCGGGGCGCATCGAAACGCAGACGACCAACGCATGAGCGTCGCTGTCGAACCGTTTGCGAAGCCGAACGGCGTCGCGCTGTCGCTGCGCTATGCCTTGCGCGAATTGCGCGGAGGCCTGCGCGGCTTCTACGTCTTCATCGCCTGCATCGCGCTCGGCGTGATGGCGATATCGGGTGTCGGCTCGGTCTCGGCGAGCCTGAGCGAAGGTCTTGCACGCGAGGGCCGCACGCTGCTCGGCGGCGACGTCTCGTTCGTGCTGTTCCAGCGCGAGGCGAAACCCGACGAAGTTGCCTTCCTGCGCTCGCGCGGCACCGTCTCCGTGGCCTCCACCTTGCGCGGCATGGCGCGCTCGGCCGACGGCAAGCTCGCGCTGGTCGAGATGAAGGCGGTCGACGACACCTATCCGATGCTCGGCCAGTTGACGCTGGCGCCGCAGCTGCCGCTGAGCGACCTGCTCGCCGAACGCGACGGCGCGTTCGGCGCGGCTGCCGACCCGACGCTGCTGGCGCGGCTGTCGCTCAAGATCGGCGACCGCGTCACCATCGGCTCGGCAACCTTCCAGATCCGATCGAGCGTCGAGGCCGAGCCCGACAAGCTCGCCAGCGGCATTGGTTTCGGGCCACGCTTCCTGATCAGCGAAGCGGCCTTGCGCGCCACCGGCCTCGTTCAGCCCGGCAGCCTGGTGCGCTGGGTCTATCGCGTGAAGCTGCCTGATAGCGCCAACAGCGACCGCGCCACCGACGCCTTCATCGCGGCCGCGCGCAACGCCGCGCCGCAGGCCGGTTGGGAGATCCGCAGCCGCTCCAACGCTTCGCCGCAGCTCGAGCGCAATATCGGCCGCTTCACGCAGTTCCTGACGCTGGTCGGCCTCGCCGCGCTGCTGGTCGGCGGTGTCGGCGTCGCCAACGCGGTCAAGAGCCATATCGATCGCCGGCTCGAGGTGATCGCGGCCTTCAAGGCCGTCGGCGCCACCGGGCGCGACGTGTTCGGCATTTATCTGGCGCAAGTCGTGCTGCTCGCCGCGATCGGCTCGGTGATTGGCCTTGCGCTCGGCGCGGCCATGCCGTTTGCCATCGTCGGCCTGTTCGGAAAACTGTTGCCGCTGCCCGTAGTGCCGGCCGTACATGCCGACGAGCTCGCGCTGTCCTTCGTCTATGGCCTGCTGACCGCGCTCGCTTTCGGCCTGTGGCCGCTCGGGCGCGTGCACGACGTGCCGGTCGCAGCGCTGTTCCGCGACACCATCGCGGCCGAATGGCACCGGCCGCGCCTTGGCTATCTCGTGCTCATGGGCGTCGTCGTCGCGCTGCTCGTCGCCGTCGTGATCGGGCTGTCGTTCGACAAGCGCATCGCCGCGGTGTTCGTGGTCTCCTCCGTGGTCGTGTTCGCCGTGCTGCGCGGTGTCGCCGCGGTGCTGATGGCGATCGCGCGCCGGCTGCCGCGCACGCGCTTCACCATGCTGCGGCTCGCGATCGCCAACATCCACCGCCCGGGCGCGCTGACGCCGTCCGTCGTGCTCTCGCTCGGTCTTGGCCTGGCCGTGCTCGTCACCATCACCCAGATCGACGGCAATCTGCGCCGGCAGTTCCTGGCCGCACTGCCCGACCGCGCACCGTCGTTCTATTTCATCGACATTCCGAGCACGCAGGCCGCACCCTTCGACGATTATCTGCGCCAGATCGCACCGGGATCGAAGGTCGAGGACGTGCCGATGCTGCGCGGGCGCATCGTCGCCGCCGGCGGCGTCCGCGCCGAGGACCTCAAGCCGACGACCGACTCCGAATGGGTGCTGCAGAGCGACCGCGGCCTCACCTATACCGGCGAGCTGCCGAAGGGCTCCAAGGTGGTCGAGGGCAAATGGTGGAGCGTCGACTATTCCGGCCCGCCGCTGGTCTCGATGGAGAAGAAGATCGCCGACGGGCTCGGCCTCAAGCTCGGCGACGAGATCGTCGTCAACGTGCTCGGCCGCGACATCCCGGCGAAGATCGGCAACCTGCGCACCATCGACTGGCAGGGGCTCGGCATCAATTTCGTGCTGGTGTTCTCGCCGAACGCCTTCAAGGGCGCGCCGCACACCCACATCGCGACGCTGACCGAAGCCGGCGGCGATGCGACCGGCGACGGCAAGATCATCAAGCAGGTCGCGGATGCTTACCCGATGGTGACGAGCGTGCGCGTGCGCGAGGTGATGGAGACGGTCGGCGCGGTCGTCACCAATCTCGCGCTGGCGATCCGCGGCGCCAGCGCCGTGACCCTGATCTCGGCGATCCTGGTACTGGGCGGCGCGCTCGCCGCCGGCCATCGCCACCGCGTCTATGATGCGGTGATCCTGAAGACGCTCGGCGCCACGCGGCTGCGATTGCTCGGTGCCTATGCGCTGGAGTATCTGCTGATCGGCCTTGCCACCGCAATGTTCGGCGTGATCGCCGGCAGCATCGCGGCCTGGATGATCGTGACGCGGCTGATGACGCTGACCTTCGTCTGGCAGGCTGCGAGCGCGGCCGGCGTGGTTGCCGCCGCCCTGGTCGTCACCGTCGGGCTCGGGCTTGCCGGCACGCTGCTGGCGTTGAACAAAAAGCCCGCCACGGTGTTGCGCAATTTGTGACAAAAGGTAGCGGATGGCGGCGCGGGATCGGAATCGCGTGATTTCCGCGACTAACCCCGTCCGCTTGTCAGGTTTGCGTCAGGAGCACACGTAGAGGGCGACATTCGGCCGCGCGTGGACGGTTGCAGCGAATGTGTTAGTTTCCCACATATCGGATGGGTTCGGAGCCCCGATTGTTAGCTAAAGTTAATGTCGGCAGACATCGGTTTCCGAGATAGAATTTGACGAACCGGCGGCATGGCAACCCCTATGCCGGACCGGACCAACCAATGGGAATTCGACCATGTCGGACCTGGACCGCAATTACACTTCTCCTTTCGGTAGGGCCGCCGGGCGTGTTGACGCCGCGACGGTCGATGCCGGCCTGCGCGCCTACATGCTGCGCATCTACAACTATATGAGCATCGGCCTCGCCATCACGGGCCTCGCCGCGCTCGGCGTCTACATGGCTGCCGTCACCGACGTGCCGACGGCGGAAGCCGTCCGCGTCGGCAAGCTGTTCCTGACGCCGTTCGGCTACGCGATGTTCGTGAGCCCGCTGAAATACCTGTTCATGCTCGCGCCGCTCGCCATGGTGTTCGTGATCTCGGCAGGCATCAACCGCCTGGCGCCCTCGACCGCGCAGATCCTGTTCTGGGTGTTCTCGGCGCTGATGGGCATCTCGCTGTCCTCGATCTTCCTGGTGTACACGCACACCTCGATCGTGCGGGTGTTCTTCATCACCGCGGCGACCTTCGGCGCGCTGAGCCTCTATGGATACACCACCAAGCGTGACATGAGCGGCATGGGCTCGTTCCTGTTCATGGGCCTGATCGGCATCATCATCGCGAGCCTGGTGAACCTGTTCCTGGCCAGCACCGCGCTGCAGTTCATCGTGTCGGTGGTCGGCGTGCTGGTGTTCGCGGGCCTCACCGCCTGGGATACCCAGCGGCTGAAGAACGACTACATCTACGGCTACGCTTCGGCCGGCGGTGACATCGCCGAACGTGCGGCGATCTCCGGCGCGTTGTCGCTGTATTTGAACTTCATCAACCTGTTCACGCTGCTGCTGCAGCTCCTCGGCCAGCGCGACTGAGCGCCGGACCAGAGCGAACGGACACCAACCCCGGCCGAAAGGCCGGGGTTTTTGTTTGCCCGCTGCCTCTCCGGTCATCGCGGACGCAGCGAAGCAGTCCAGAGTCCCTCCATGGATGCATTTCTGGATTGCCTCGCTACGATCGCAATGACGGTGTGGAAGGAGCGCTGCCCCTTCCAGCCACCACGGGAACGCTCTAATCTCTCCCCATGTCCGCACCCGAAATCAGGCCCACTATCGAGGCCGACCTCCCCGCCATCACCGCCATCTACCAGCAGGCCGTCCGCGAGGGCACCGCGACGTTCGAGCTGGATCCGCCGGACCTCGCCGAAATGACGCGCCGCTATCGCGCGCTGGTCGACGGCGGCTATCCCTATTTCGTCGCCATCCTCGACGGCCGTCTCGCGGGCTACGCCTATGCCGGCGCCTATCGGCCCCGCCCGGCCTATCGCTTCACGGTCGAGAACTCGATCTATCTGGACCCGGGCTTCCACCGCCGTGGCATCGGCTCGTTGCTGCTGGAGCGGCTGGTCAGCGAATGTGAGGCGCGCGGCTTCCGCCAGATGATCGCCGTGATCGGCGATTCCGCCAATGCCGGCTCGATCGGCGTGCACACCAGAGGCGGCTTCAAGATGATCGGCACGCATCCCAATGTCGGCCTGAAATTCGGCCGCTGGCTGGATACGGTGATGATGCAGCGCGACCTCGGCGAAGGCGCGAAGAACGTGCCGGCGAAGTAGGTTCATTCGTCATTTCCGGGGCGATGCATCCGCATCGAACCCGGAAGTTTCCTTCGCAAATGCGGATCGAGATTCCGGGTTCGCGACTTCGGTCGCGCCCCGGAATGACGACCGAAGGTCGTCACACCACCGCCAGCTTCCGGTCGATCACCAGAAGCACGCGCTCGAGCTCGTGGCCGCGGCGCAGGATCAGGCCGGTCGCCGAGATCACGCTGTACATGCCCTGCTTGCGCGCGAGCCGCGGATCTTTCTCGATGCGGTAGATCGGCACTTCGGAGGCCCGGCGATAGACCGAGAACACCGCGCGGTCCTTCAGGAAGTCGATGGCATAGTCGCGCCACTCGCCGTCGGCGACCATGCGGCCATAGAGATTGAGAATTCGGCGCAGTTCGAGCCGGTCGAACGTCACCCGGCCGGGTTGGGCATTCGCAGCGGCGGGGCGCGCCACTGCGCGCTGCTCGCTCGGATCGGCATCCTCCGACGTCAAACTCATGGGGCGCCTCCTGTCGTGTCAGCATGACCGCCCCCGCGAAGACCGTCCCCGGAGCCGCGGATCATGACAATTGCATGATTGCGCCAACCGTTCCCCGCCGCAAGGGGCTCTTGAAGTGCCCACGAGAACCACATGAGAACCACTTTAGAACCACATGAGAACCGGGGGCCATCTCGCCGGCCGGTTGCGAATCATGACACATGCAACGGTTGAAATTCCCGGCGGCAAAGCGTCACGGGATCGTTAGCAGGAATCACAGGATCGCCGCTTTTCCGCCCATCGCCTGCCGCCCTGCATTGCGAAAAGGCTGGTGTGCGTTGACCCGGTCCTTTCGGTTCCGGATTCCTCAGCCCCCAGCCCCCCGGGGTCGAACAGGATCGGGTCTGTACGCGCGACAAGGAGGGCCAACGCGAGTTGGTCCTTTTTTGTTTGTGTCGGGGTGTGTCTGCCTCGATGACCTGCTCCCTCATCGGCGCCATCACTCTCGCCCCTGATCCTCAGGGAGACGCGCGCATGAACGCGCTCCTCACCATGAGGAGCGAGAGCAATCTCGACACTGGAGAGTTTCGAATTAGTGCAGCGACGTATACGCCGCGCCCAGCATCGCACCGGGCTTCTCGCGGCTACCGTCCTGGACATAGACCACCGCACCGTCGACCCCATCGCGCGACGTCAGATTCTCGAGCGGCACGCTCCAGCTTTCGGGACGCCCGTTCCAGTCGCCGACCTTGAGCAGATTGCGCACGACGTTGTGATAGGTGATCTGCTGTCCGCGATTCTCGCCGCGGCCGATCTCGATCGGCACCGATTTCGCAATCGAGCAGATCCAGACTTCGCCATGCGAGACCGTCGGCTCCCTGCTCGCTGCGACCGACACGTTGATCTGCTTGCCCGCGAGCGACATCGTCACCGGCACGCTCATCACGCCCGCGCCCAGGTCCGTCTTGTCGATCGCGTTTTCGATGCCGGAGCGGTCGCTGCCGATGACATGCACGGCGCCGTTGACCACGGCCTGCGGGGTATAGACTTCGCGGTCACCGCGCATGCGTGAATAGGCGCGCTGCCGCGCCGAGAAACGTGAATCCGCCAGCGTGTCCTTCCAGCCGAGATAATCCCAATAGTCGATCGGCATGCTCAGCGCGATGATCGAGGGATCCTTGGCGAGGTCGCCGATGACCTTGTCGGCGGGCGGGCAGGACGAGCAGCCCTGGGATGTGAAGAGCTCGACCACGGCGCGCGGGTCGGCCTCGGCGGGACGGACAACGGCGACGATGGCGCAGATGCCGAGTGCTCCCGACCAGAATGCACCGGACCAGCGCGAGACGAAATTAGAGGCCATCATTCCAGTCATGTCGAACGTCACACATGGTAGCTCGTGGGGGAGATCTTATCGCCGGATGGTCACCGTAGTCTTACGGGCGCGGCACGTTCAACCGTCCAACACGCGCTTTGCGCCGGGCGGGCCCATCTGAAGCATGCCGCAAACGTACGAAGGCGGCCTTTTGATAGGCCGCCTTCGTTTAACCTTCTACTCACGTCGCAGTGAGCCACTGTTCACAAATTCGCGCGCCAAAGTGCGCCCAGCGCACTTTAGATTGTTGTTGGAGCATGATCTTTCCGGAAAACCGCTGCGCACTTTGCGCTAACGCGGCCCTTCGGGTCCGGATCATGCTCTAGGCCGCGAGCTTGCGCAGCACGTAGTGCAGGATGCCGCCGTTCCGGTAGTAGTCGAGCTCGTCCAGCGTATCGATGCGGCACAGCAGCGAAACGCGCTGGAGCTTGCCGTCGCCCGACACGATCTCGGCGGTCAGCTTCTGGCGCGGCTTGAGGTCGCCGACGAGGCCACGCAGCGTGACCTTCTCGTCGCCCTTGAGGCCGAGCGAGGACCAGGAGGTGCCTTCCTCGAAGGTCAGCGGCAGCACGCCCATACCGACCAGGTTGGAGCGATGGATGCGCTCGAAGCTCTGGCAGATCACGGCGCGAACGCCGAGCAGACGCGTACCCTTCGCAGCCCAGTCGCGCGAGGAGCCGTTGCCGTATTCGGCGCCGGCGAACACGACGAGCGGCACCTGCTCCTGCTGGTACTTCATCGCGGCGTCGTAGATCGACATCTGCTCGCCGTCGGGCCAGTGCTTGGTCAGACCGCCTTCGGGGATATTTCCATCCGCGCCCTTCAGCATGAAGTTCTTGATGCGGATGTTGGCGAAGGTGCCGCGCATCATGACTTCGTGGTTGCCGCGACGCGTGCCGTACTGGTTGAAGTCGGCCGGACGCACCTGGTGCTCGCTGAGATATTTGCCGGCGGGCGAGGTGAGCTTGATCGAGCCGGCCGGCGAGATGTGGTCGGTGGTGATCTTGTCGCCGAACATCGCGAGGATACGCGCTTCGACGATATCGGTGACCGGCTCCGGCTCCTTCTTCATGCCGTCGAAATAGGGTGGGTTCTGCACGTAGGTCGAAGACATGTTCCAGCGATAGGTCTCGCTCTCGACCGTCTTGATCTTGCGCCAGTTGGTGTCGCCCTTGAACACGTCGGCATACTTCTTCTTGAAGATCGACGCGGTCACGAACTTCTTCATGAAGGCGTTGATCTCCTTCGTCGTCGGCCAGATGTCCTTCAGGTACACCGGCTTGCCGTCCTTGCCTTCGCCGAGCGGCTCGACCGCGAGGTTCTTGGTGACGCTGCCGGCGAGCGCATGGGCGACGACCAGCGGCGGCGAGGCCAGATAGTTCGCTTGCACGTCCGGCGAGACGCGGCCTTCGAAGTTGCGGTTACCGGAGAGCACGGCAGCAGCGACGATGCCGTTGTCGTTGATCGACTTCGAGATCTCCTCCGGCAGCGGGCCGGAATTGCCGATGCAGGTGGTGCAGCCGAAGCCGACCAGGTTGAAGCCGACCTTGTCGAGATCGGCCTGGAGGCCGGAATCGGAAAGATATCCGGCGACGACCTGGCTGCCCGGGGCGAGCGAGGTCTTCACCCACGGCTTTGCCTTGAGGCCCTTCGCAGCGGCGTTGCGGGCCAAGAGACCGGCGCCGATCAGAACGCTCGGGTTCGAGGTGTTGGTGCAGGAGGTGATGGCGGCGATGACGACGTCGCCATGGCCGATCTCGTAGTTCTTGCCTTCGACGGCGAAGCGCTTGTTGGGCTCCTCGGCCTTCTTGTACTCGGTGCCGAGTGCGAGCGAGAAGCCTTCGGCGACCGAGGGCAGCGCGATGCGGCCTTCGGGACGCTTCGGGCCGGCCATCGACGGCACGACGTCGGCGAGGTCGAGCGTCAGCGTTTCCGTGAACACCGGATCAGCCGACTTGGCGGTGCGGAACAGGCCCTGCGCCTTGGCGTAGGCCTGCACCAGCGCGACGCGCGCAGGCGCGCGGCCAGAGGTCTTGAGATAGTCGATCGCGGCCGCGTCGACGGGGAAGAAGCCGCAGGTCGCGCCATATTCCGGCGCCATGTTGGCGATGGTCGCCTTGTCGGCGACCGAGAGATTGTCGAGACCGGGGCCGAAGAACTCGACGAACTTGCCGACCACGCCGAGCTTGCGCAGCATCTGCGTGACGGTGAGCACAAGGTCGGTCGCGGTGACGCCTTCCTTCATGGCGCCCTTCAGCTTGAAGCCGACGACGTTGGGCAGCAGCATGGACAGCGGCTGGCCGAGCATGCAGGCTTCCGCCTCGATGCCGCCGACGCCCCAGCCGAGCACGGCGAGACCGTTGACCATGGTGGTGTGGGAGTCGGTGCCGACCAGCGAGTCGGGATAGGCGACCTCGAAGGTGCCGGTCTTCTTGCCGACCGTCATCTTCTCCTTCTTGGTCCAGACCGTCTGGGAGAGATATTCGAGATTGACCTGATGGCAGATGCCGGTGCCGGGCGGCACGACGGAGAAGTTCGAGAACGCCTTCTGGCCCCATTTCAGGAACTCGTAGCGCTCCTGGTTCTGCTTGTACTCTTCGGTGACGTTCTTGGCGAAAGCCTTGTTGTCGCCGAAGAAGTTCACGATCACGGAGTGGTCGATGACGAGATCGACGGGAACCAGCGGGTTGATCTTCTCGGCGTCGCCGCCGAGCTTCTGCATGGCGTTGCGCATCGCAGCCAGATCGACCACGGCCGGGACGCCCGTGAAATCCTGCATCAGCACGCGGGCCGGGCGGAACGCGATCTCATGCTCCAGCGACTTCTTGCGCAGCCACTTCGAGACAGCAACGATGTCTTCCTTCTTGACCGAGCGGCCGTCCTCGTTGCGCAGAAGGTTCTCGAGCAGGACCTTCATCGAATAGGGAAGTTTCGAAATTCCCTTCAGACCGTTCTTCTCCGCCGTGGGCAGGCTGTAATACACATAGGTCTTGGCGCCGACCTTGAGGGTCTTTTTGCATTTGAAGCTGTCGAGCGAGGTCATGTAGGAAATCCCAATTGTTAGTTATACCCGGCAGGGTATTTTAACACCGTCAGCGAAGCAGGCTGGGTCGCTTGCAGGGACAGGTTGAGTTGCTGCATCAAGTAGTTCCGGGCTTATAGAAGCTTTCTAACCGCGCCGCCACAGCCACAATCGAACCCAGCAAGTCGCGAGCCAAAAATTCTGATGCGCTACCCCAAGATTTCCTGAGGCCTGGCTTTGAACGGGTTGGTACCAGGTCAGATGAAGCTGTCCGGACGCGGGGTGGTTTGCGTGCGGGGCGGCCGCGAGGTGTTTTCCGGGCTCGATTTCGAGGCGGTCTCCGGCGAAGCCGTGGCGGTCGTGGGACGCAACGGAGCGGGCAAGACCTCGTTGCTGCGGCTGATCGCCGGGCTGCTGATGCCGGCCGGCGGCACGATCGTCCTGCACGGGGGCGACACCGACATGACGCTGCCCGAGCAGTGCCACTATCTCGGTCATCGCGATGCCCTGAAGCCGGCGCTGAGCGTGGCTGAAAATCTGTCATTCTGGGCTGAATTTCTGGGCGGCGTGCGCTGTGACGCGACTGAGAGCCTGGCCACCGTCGGCCTCGACCATGCCACCCATCTGCCCGCCGCCTTCCTGTCCGCCGGCCAGCGCCGCCGGCTGTCGCTGGCCCGGCTGCTGACGGTCCGCCGCCCGGTCTGGCTGCTGGACGAGCCGACCACGGCGCTGGATGCCGCAGGCCAGGAGATGTTTAGCGGGCTCATGCGCGACCATCTGGCGCACGGCGGCCTGATCATCGCGGCCACCCATGGGCCGCTCGGCATCGAATCGCGGGAGCTTCGGATTGGGGGCGTGGCGTGAGGCGGTACGACCCTCAGTTTTCCAAGCGGCTAGGCACGGCTCCCTCCGTTCCCTCCCCCCTTGTGGGGGAGGGTCAGGGAGGGGGGTGCCACACGGGGACTTTCTCAGTCGGCCGACGTTCCTCTCTGCGATCAAGCGCACAATTTCCTGGGCTACCCCTCTCCCTCTCCCCCACCCTCCCCCGCAAGGGGGGAGGGAGCGCAGTTGGTCTGGAGTGCGAGCCGGGCGCTCACCTCGCCGCGGCCACCGGAGCCTCCCCATGACCGCTCTCTCCGCGCTCATCCGCCGGGACATCCGGATCGCGCTCCGCGTCGGCGGCGGAGCGCTGATCGGCGTGCTGTTCTTCCTGACGGTGGTCGTGCTGATGCCGTTCGCGGTCGGGCCGGACCTGGCGCTGCTGTCGCGGCTGGGGCCGGCGATCCTGTGGCTGGGCGCGCTGCTGGCGAGCCTGCTCACGCTGGACCGGCTGTTCATGGCCGACCATGAGGACGGCTCGCTCGACCTGATCACGATGAGCCGAACGCCGCTGGAACTCGCCTGCGCGGCCAAGGCGCTGGCGCATTGGCTGGCCGCGGGCCTGCCGCTGATTATTGCAACCCCAGTGCTGGGCCTCTTGCTCAATCTCGACATGGTCGCGACCGGCGCCGTGGCGCTGACGCTGCTGGCCGGCACACCTGCCCTGACCTTCACCGGCATGATCGGTGCGGCGCTGGCGGTGACGCTGCACCGGGGCGGGCTGCTGATGGCCGTGCTGGTGCTGCCGCTGTCGATCCCGGTGCTGATCTTCGGGGTTGCGGCCTCGCAGGCCGCGATCACCGGGCCGTTGTCATTCGGCGCGCCGTTCTCGATCCTCTGCGCACTGTCGCTGGTCAGCCTCGTGATCGGCCCGTTCGCGGCGGCGGCGAGCCTGAAGCATGGACTGGACTGAAATGGGCCGGTTGCCTTGACCCCGATCAACTTTCGCTGCGCGCTTTCATGCTGATTGCGTGAGCAGCCCCCGGTGATTATCAGGATACCATGTCGCTGATCGACCTCGCCAACCCCACCAGGTTCCTCGCGCTCTCGGCGCGGGTGCTGCCATGGCTTGTGGCCGCGACAATCATCCTGCTCACGATCGGCCTCTATCAATCCGCCGTTGCGCCCGACGATTATCAGCAGGGCGCGACCGTGAAGATCATGTTCATCCACGTGCCCAATGCGTGGCTGTCGATGTTCGTCTGGGGCGTGATGAGCGTGGCCTCGCTCGGCACGCTGGTGTGGAGGCATCCGCTCGCCGACGTCGCTGCGAAAGCCGCAGCTCCGATCGGCGCCAGCTTCACCTTCCTGGCGCTGCTCACGGGCTCGCTGTGGGGCCGGCCGATGTGGGGCACCTATTGGGAATGGGATGCGCGGCTGACGTCGGTGCTGATCCTGTTCCTGATGTATCTCGGCCTGATGGCGCTGTGGCGCGCGGTGGAAGATCCCTCGCGCGCGGCGCGCGCCGCGGCCGTGCTGACACTGGTCGGCGCACTCAATCTTCCCATCATCAAGTTCTCGGTCGACTGGTGGAATACGCTGCATCAGCCGGCCTCGGTGATGCGCATGGGCGGTTCGACGCTCGACAAGGCGTTCCTGATTCCGCTGCTGGTGATGGCGGTGGCGTTCACGCTGCTGTTCGTCACGCTGCATCTGGCTGCGATGCGCAACGAAATCTTGCGCCGGCGCGTGCGCTCGCTGCAGATGATGCAGGCGAGCCGCGTCGCGTTTTCGGTGGATCCGGGTTCGCGCCAGGAAAACGCGTCAGAAGGGGCTGCATAAGATGTCGCTCGGTCCATACGCCTCCTTCATCGTGACGTCCTATGTCGCGGCCGGAATCGTGGTCGCGCTCCTGATCGGCTGGGTCATCATCGACTATCGCAACCAGACGGAGCGCCTGCGCCAGCTCGAGCGCAGCGGCGTCACCCGCCGCTCCAGCCGCCGCGCTGTGGACACACCATGAGCGACCAAACGACCTCGGCACCGCCGCAGCGCCGCACCTTCCTGATGGTGCTGCCGCTGCTTGCCTTCCTCGGACTTGCCGTGCTGTTCTGGTTCCGGCTCGGCAGCGGCGATCCGTCGCGGATCCCCTCCGCACTGATCGGCCACCCCGCGCCGCAGACCGCGCTGCCGCCGCTCGAGGGATTGCAGGCCGGCGGCGCGCAGGTGCCGGGACTCGATCCCGCCGCGTTCAAGGGCAAGGTCAGCCTCGTCAATGTCTGGGCCTCCTGGTGCGTGCCATGCCACGACGAGGCGCCGCTGCTGACCGAGCTCGCCAAGGACAAGCGCTTCCAGATCGTCGGCATCAACTACAAGGACGCGCCCGACAACGCGCGCCGCTTCCTCGGCCGCTACGGCAACCCGTTCGGCCGCGTCGGCGCCGACGCCAACGGCCGCGCCTCGATCGAGTGGGGCGTCTACGGCGTGCCCGAGACATTCGTCGTCGGCCGCGAAGGCACCATCGTCTACAAGCTGGTCGGTCCGATCACGCCGGACAATTATCGGACGGTGCTGCTGCCGCAGATGGAAAAGGCGCTGAAGTAGTCATCGTCATTCAGGGCGATGCGACACCATCGAACCCGGAATGACTCCATCCGACTACCCCTTCCTGATATCCCCCGCCTCGGCCTCGCTGGTTTCCAGCGAGGCCGGCTCGACACCGTAACGCTTGGTCAGCGGCATCTGGGCGATGGCGAAGATCATGGTGATGGGCGTGACGCCGAACACCTTGAAGTTCACCCAGAAGTCCGTGCTCTGGGTGCGCCAGACGATCTCGTTCAGCACCGCCATGCCGGTGAAGAACAGCGCCCACCGCAGCGTGAGGATGCGCCAGCCCTGCGGCGTCAGGTTGAACATCTGGTCGAACATCACGGCGATGAAGGAGCGACCGAACAACAGGCCTCCGCCGAGGATCGCGGCGAACAGGCCGTAGATGATGGTCGGCTTGACCTTGATGAAGGTCTCGTCGTGCAGCACCAGCGTCAGCGTGCCGAACACCAGCACGATCACGCCCGTGACGATGGCCATGATCGGGATGTGGCGCGTCACCACATAGGACGCGATCATCGCCGCCACGATCGCGACCATGAAGGCGCCGGTCGCGGCAAACAGGTTGAACTTCGCATTGACGAAGAAGAACACGAGCAGCGGACCAAGCTCGGTCGCAAGCTTGAACAGCGGATGCGGCTGGGTCTTGTCCATTCTCTAGCTTTCGATTCCGGCGATCGCGCGGGCGAAATCGCGCGCGGTGAACGGCGCGAGATCGTCGACGCCTTCGCCGACGCCGATGAAATGCACCGGCAATTTGAATTTCTCCGCGAGCGCCACCAGGATGCCGCCACGCGCGGTGCCGTCGAGCTTGGTCATGACCAGGCCCGTCACGCCCGCGGTGCGGTGGAAGGCCTCGACCTGCGACAGCGCGTTCTGGCCGACGGTGGCGTCGAGCACGAGCAGCACCGCATGCGGCGCCGAAGCGTCCACCTTCCGGATGACGCGCACGACCTTCTCGAGTTCGTTCATCAGCTCGGCCTTGTTCTGCAAGCGGCCGGCGGTGTCGATCAGGAGCACGTCGATGGCCTGCTCTTTCGCCGCGGTCAGCGCATTGAAGGCGAGGCTGGCCGAGTCCGAACCCTGGGCGCCCGCGATGACCGGCGTCCTGGTACGTTCGCCCCAGACCTTGAGCTGCTCGATCGCGGCCGCGCGAAACGTGTCGCCGGCGGCCAGCATCACCTTGCGGCCTTCGGAGGCAAACTTTTGCGAGAGTTTTCCAATCGTCGTGGTCTTGCCGGAGCCGTTGACGCCGACCACGAGGATGACGAACGGCTTCCTGGACGTATCGATCTCGAGCGGCTTCGCCACCGGCGCCAGCACCTTCTCGACCTCGGTCGCGACCACGTCCTTGACCTCGTCGGCCGAGATCGCCTTGTCATAGCGCCCGGTGCCGACCGCATCCGCGATCCGCACCGCGACTTGGGTGCCGAGATCGGCGCGCAGCAGCACATCCTCGATGTCGTCGAGCATGGCGCGGTCGAGCTTGCGCTTGGTGACGAGGTCGGCAACCGCGGTCCCGAGCGAGGACGAGGTGCGCTTCAGCCCGTTGGACAGGCGGCGCCACCAGCTCAGCTTGGGGGGATCTGACGTGGTATCGTTCATGGCGGGCGTGTGTTAGCCGTTCCCGCCCCCAAACGAAAGTCTTGCAATTGCTCGATGTTCCCGAATTGACCGCCGATGAGATCCTGGGCCGCGTGCTCCACCGCGACGGCCTGATGCTGATCATCGACAAGCCGGCCGGGCTACCGGTACATCGCGGCCCCAAGGGCGGGCCCAATCTGGAGGACTCCTTCGACGCGCTCCGGTTCGGCCTGCCGCGTCCGCCGGTGCTGGCCCACCGGCTGGACAAGGACACCTCCGGCTGCCTCGTGCTCGGCCGCCACCGCAAGGCGACCGCCTCGCTCGGCCTCCTGTTCAAGCACGGCAAGATCGGCAAGACCTACTGGACCGTGGTCGAGGGCGGCCCTGCCGGGGACGAAGGCACCATCGACATGCCCCTCGGCCGGCTCAATGCGGAACGCGGCTGGTGGCAGAAGCCCGACCCCGAGGGACAGAAGGCGGTCACCAACTGGAAGGTGATGGGCCGGGGCGCAGGTTTCACCTGGCTCGCGATGGAACCGGTGACCGGGCGGACCCACCAATTGCGGGTGCATTCGTCCGCGACCGGCTGGCCGATCTTCGGCGACAACATTTATGGCAACGGCCCGCGCTTCGGCGAGCCGAAGCTGCATCTGCATTCCCGCGAGATCGTGGTCCCGATCTCCAGGAACAAGGAACCGATCCGCGTGGTCGCGCCGGCGCCACCCCACATGCACGAGAAGCTCAAGGCTTGCGGGTGGAACGGGGAATAGTGACCTCAAGGAGGCATGGTTTACGAAACGTTCAGTGCTCGTCGCTAATGATAGCGGTTGCTTAGAACAAGCTTCCCATCCGCTCAGGACGAGCAACGCGTCATGTCCACGGCCCAGCTATCGATCATCGACGAGGTCGAGTCCGCGATCCGGACCGGCTCGGCGGAAAAGGGCCTGGAGACCGCCCGGCGCGTCACCGACCTGTTCCTGTCCTCCGCCGGAAGCTTCAACGACGAGCAGGTCGCGCTGTTCGACGACGTGCTCGAGCGGCTGATCGGCACCATCGAGCTGCGCGCCATCGCCGACATGGGCGCGCGCATTGCGCTCGCCGAAATCAGCGCCCAGCTCGCGCCGATCGCGCAGGCGCCGCCCTCCGTGATCCGCCGCCTCGCCAACAACGACGAGATCCGCATCGCAGGTCCCGTGCTCCAGGAATCCGCCCGCCTCGACGAGGACGATCTGGTGAAGATCGCCTCCAGCAAGGGCGAGCCGCATCTGCTCGCCGTTGCCGGTCGCTGGTGGCTGAAGGAGATCGTCACCGACGCGCTGTTGGCGCGGCGCTATCCCAGCGTCAGCAGGCGCCTTGCCACCAATCCCGGTGCGCGCATGTCCGGAAAGGGATTCGCGGTCATCGTTGGACAAGCCGAAAGCGATCCCGAGCTCGCCGTGAGCATCGGCGTCCGCGTCGACCTGCCGTCGGATCTGCGCCGCCGCTTGCTGCGTTCCGCAACGGATGCCGTCCGCACCCGCCTGCTGTCACGCGCGCCGCCCGATCTGTTCGAGGAAATCCAGAGCGCGATCGCCGCCGTCACCGTCGGTGTCGAGCGCGAGATGTCGGGCGTGCGCGATTTCGAAGGCGCCAAGCGGGCGATCGCAAATCTCAAGGCAACCGGCCAACTCAACGAGGCGACGCTGCTCGGCTTCGCGAGACATCGGCGCTACGAGGAAGCCGTGGCTGCGCTGGCGGCGCTGTCCGGGTCGACCGTCGAGGTGATTCGCCCGCTGATGCAGAGCCTGCGCGAAGACGGCCTGCTGGTGCCGTGCAAGGCGGCGCTGCTGAGCTGGGAAACGACAGCCGCCGTGCTCGAAAGCCGGTTTGCGACCGGCGCGATGAAGCCGGCGGATCTTGCGAGGGCGCAAAACAATTTCGCACGTATGTCGCCGGAGAATGCGCGGCGGACGCTGCGCTTCTGGCAGGTGCGGGCGTCGTAGCTATGTCGTGAGCCGCTCGCCGTCGCTGCCTGCGATCGTCAACGGCACGACGCTACCGACGCGCTCGCCTGCAATCGCCACCGGCAGATAGTGCTGGGTACGCCCCTGCCCTTCGCTCTCGATCAAGACATCGCGCGTTGCGCCGATCTCGGCCTGCAGCCGCAGCCGTAACGCAATTTCGCCGGCGGCGCGAAGGCACCTCGCGCGTTCCTTGATCGCCGGCGCCGCCACCTGCGGCATCCTTGCAGCCGGCGTGCTGGGGCGCGGCGAATAAGGGAAGACGTGCAGGAACGTCAGTCCGCATTCCCCGACCAGATCGAGCGAGCGCGAAAACATCTCCTCGGTCTCGGTGGGGAAGCCAGCGATGATGTCGGCCCCGAAGACAATATCCGGCCGCAGGCGGCGCACCTGATCGCAGAATGCGATCGCATCCTGGCGCGAATGCCGCCGCTTCATGCGCTTGAGGATCATGTCGTCGCCTGACTGCAGCGACAGATGCAGATGCGGCATCAGGCGCGCATCGTCGGCGATGGCATCGAGCAGGTCGCCATCTGCCTCGATCGAATCGATCGAGGAGATGCGCAGCCGCTTCAGCTCCGGCACGTGCCGCAGGATCTGCTTCGTCAGCAGGCCGAGCTTCGGCGCGCCGGGCAGGTCCGTGCCGTAACTGGTGAGATCAACTCCGGTCAGCACGATCTCGGCATGGCCGCGCTCCACCAGCGTCCGCACCTGATCGACCACCGCGCCCATCGGCACCGAGCGTGAATTGCCGCGGCCATAGGGAATGATGCAGAAGGTGCAGCGATGGTCGCAGCCGTTCTGCACCTGCACGAAGACGCGCGGCAGGCCGCTCGCATAGCCGCCGATGAGATGCGGCGCCATCTCCCTGACAGCCATGATGTCGCTGACGGCGATTTTTTCGCTGGTGCCAAGATCGAAGGCGTTGCGCGTCTCCTGCCACGCGGAGCTGCGCATCTTGTCGTCGTTGCCGACGACGCGGTCGACCTCGGTCATGCCGGCAAACATCGCGCTTTGGGTTTGCGCCGCGCAGCCGGTGACGACGATGCGCGCATTGGGCCGCTCGCGCTTCAATTTGCGGATCGACTGCCGCGCCTGCGCCACCGCCTCGTTGGTGACGGCGCAGCTGTTGATGACGATGGTGTCTTCGAGCCCCGCGCTCTCCGCCTTGCTGCGGATCACCTCGGCCTCGAAGGCGTTGAGGCGGCAGCCGAAGGTGACGATGTCGACGGCCATCAGCCGGCCGGCGCGAACAGCGCCGGATCGAACTTGCCTTCATATTCGAAGGTCGCCGTACCCGTCATCAGCACGTGGTCGTCGCGCTCGCGCCATTCGATGCCGAGCTTGCCGCCCGGCAGCGTCATCTCGACCTTGCGCTCGGTGCGCTTCAGCCGCGCAGCTGCAACCGCGGTCGCGCAGGCCGCCGAACCGCAGGCACGGGTCAGCCCGGCGCCGCGCTCCCAAGTGCGCATGGTGATGTGCTCGCGATCGACGATGTGGGCGAGCGTGATGTTGGCACGGTCGGGAAAGATCGGATGATTTTCCAGCAGCGGACCAAAACGCTCGAGATCATAAGCGTTGACGTCGTCGACCCAGAAGATCGCGTGCGGATTGCCCATGCTGACCACGGACGGCGAATGCAGGATCGGATTGTCGATCGGTCCGATCTGCAATTCGATGTAGCGGGTATCGCGAAACTCTTCCGCCAGCGGAATGTCCTGCCAGCCGAACTTCGGCACGCCCATGTCGACGGTGTAGAGATCGTGCGCCGGGCCCTGCCAGGCATTGAGCAGGCCGGCCGCGGTCTCGAAGGTCGCCGTGGTCTGTCCGCTCTTCTCGAAGATCCGGCGCACCACGCAGCGCATGCCGTTGCCGCAGGCGCCGGCCTCCGAACCGTCATTGTTGTAAATGCTGATGAACGCTTCGGTGCCGTCGAGCCGCGGCTTCTGCAGCACCATGAGCTGGTCATAGGGCACGCCGCCCTGCGCGGATGCGACCGCCCGGGCATCATCAGGCGTGATGCGGCCGGCAGAATCGCGCATGTCGACGACGACGATCTCGTTGCCGATGCCGTTCATCTTGGCGAATGCGTGGTTGGCCAGCGCGCTCATGAAAATTCCCGAATTTTGCCTGCCTTATATGGCGATCCTGACCGGCTTGGCCAGTGATTTGGCTGCGGCAGCCCGAGCGGACGGCCATGATGAACTGCCATGACGCATCTGTCATGGGACGAATTTGGCGCCCGCGTGTTAGAATCGCGCGGTTCGCGCGATCAGGGATGCGCGACCGGATTTGGGCTTTGGGAGCCAAAGCCTTGGGGAGAATGGAATGATTGGGTTTCGTCGTCTTGCTCTGGCCGCGCTGATCCCGGCAGCGGCCTTGTCGCTTGGCCTGTCCGGCGCCCTCGCGCAGACCCCGAGCCCGGCGCCGGCCGCCTCGGCAAGCCCCTCACCGTCCCCGCCGGCCTCGCCGTCCCCGGCCGCAAGTGCTTCGCCCGCGCCGGCGGCAACGCCGTCTCCGTTGCCTTCCCCTGCGGCCAGCGCCTCACCAAGCCCCGCAGCACCGCCGCCCGCAGCGGCTGCCACTCCGGCCCCGGTGCAGACCGCCGATCCCTTTGGCCAGGAGATCACGCTCGAGGCCAAGAAGGTCGTGATGGTCAAGGGCACCGCCAATTGGGACTCGGCCTTCGACACCCTGGTCGACGCCTTCAAGACGCTGAACGCGCTGCTGGACAAGCAGGGCATCAAGCACGCCGGCAATGCGATGATCGTCTACACCTCGACTGACGACACCGGCTTCACCTTCCTCGCCGAGATCCCGGTCGATCAGGACCCCAAGAACCTGACCAAGGACATGAGCATCGGAAAATCGCCGGAGGGCAAGGCGCTGAAATTCGTCCATCGCGGCTCCTACGACAACATGGACAACACCTATGAGGCGATCACCAATCACCTCGACGACAAGAAGCTGGAAGCCAAGGACACCTTCATCGAGGAGTACCTCACCGACCCCCTCAAGACGGCCGAGGACAAGCTCGTGATCAACGTATTCGTGCCGCTGAAGTGAGACCGATGATTAAGCCTGCCACCCTCGCCGCCATCTTCGCCGCCGCGCTGCTGGCATCGCCCGCATTCGCCGATGATTTCCCGTCCGCCATCACCGTCAGTGGCGAGGCGACCGTCTCGGCCGCGCCCGACCTCGCGCAGATCGATGCCGGCGTCGCCAACGACGCCAAGTCGGCGAAGGAAGCTTCCGACGCCAACAACGCTGCGATGGGCAAGGTGCTGCTGGCGCTGAAGGGCGCCGGCATCCCGGAGAAGGATTATCAGACCTCGCGCCTGTCGCTGCAGCCGCAATATGCGCCGAACCGCTCGACCGGCGCCTCGCCCGTGGTCGGCTTCCGCGCCTCCAATCGCGTCACCGTCAAGATCCGCGACGTGACCAAGGTCGCCGGCGTCATCGACACGCTGGTCAGCGCCGGCGCGAACGACATCGGCAACATCTCGTTCGAGGTGACGCAGGCCTCAAAGCTGCTCGACGATGCCCGCGAGCAGGCGGTCGCCGATGCGCGCCGCAAAGCGGAGATCTACGCCAAGGCGACCGGCGTCACGCTGGGCGCGCCGCTCAGTGTGTCCGAGGGCGGCGCTCCAATGCCGCTGTTCAAGGGACGCATGGCCGCAGCCCCGATGGCCGCGCCTGCTGCCGTTGCGCCGGGCGAGGAAACGCTGGCGGTAACGGTGAACGTGAGCTGGTCGATCAAGCCGAAAGAGCAGTAGCTCTCGTGTCCCGCCGCGCTGCGTCCGGGGCGCGAGCTGTATGTGCAGAGACTACTAAATCTCCATCACCTGCCCTGGCTTCATCGCCACGAACCGCTCCTGCGGAATCTTCGCAGCGTCGAGCGCTTCCACCAGCGCCTTGGCCGGTGCGTCGATCGCCTCGTCCGTCAGCTGGAACGTGCCGTGATGATGGCCGAGCGCCTGCTCCGCGCCGCAATCGGCAAACGCCTTCACCGCGTCCTCCGGGTTCATGTGCTGGTCGCGCATGAACCAGCGCGGCTCGTAGGCGCCGATCGGAAGGATCGCAAGACGCAGCTTTCCGTGCCGCTCGGCGACGCGGCGAAAATGCCTGCCGTCGCCATAGCCGGAATCGCAGACGACGTAGATTTTCCCGGCCGGCGTCTCCAGCACGAAGCTCGCCCACAGCGCCCTGTTGCGATCGAACATGCCGCGCGCGGTCCAGTGCCGTGTCGGCACCAGCGTCGCGGCGATGCCGTTGCCGAGCTCGACGCGTTCGTGCCAGTCGAACGCTTCAGCCTTGATCGTCGAATCGTAGCTCCGCATCGTCACATCATTGCCGAGCGGGGTGACCACGCGCGGCGCGAAATTCTTGGCGAGCCGCGACAGCGTCGCGATGTCGAGATGATCGTAGTGACCGTGCGACACCAGCACGATGTCGATCTTCGGCAGCTCGTCAAAGGCGATGCCGGGATCGTTGTGCCGCTTCGGCCCGGCAAAACTGACCGGCGAGACCCGCATCGACCAGACGGGATCGACGAGGATGTTGAGGCCGCCGGTCTGGATCAGCCAGCTGGCGTGACCGACGAAGGAGAGTCGCACCTTGCCGCCGTCGACACGCTCCGGCGGGGTGTCGGCGTGGGGGCTCGGGGCCCAATCCGGCCATTTCGTTCGCTCCCGCCCGCCGCCGAACTGCCAGCGCAGCACCTCGCCAAGGGATTTCGGCGGCACGCCGTCCGGATCGAAGAAGTTCAGACCATCGAAATGGTCGGAGACCGGGCCGTCATAGGTTTTCATGCGGGATATCCAGAGGGGAACGCCGACCAGCGCGCCAGCCCCGGCAAGCAGTCCGAACAGCGGCGACGGGTGATCAGCACGGGGCAGGCTTCTAGGGACGATTGGGATGGTAAGTCATCACCGCTATATGGGCGGAGCCGCCGAAAAAGGAACCCGTGGCCGGAAATGCCCTGCTTTCAAGGCCTTACCCTGGCAAGGGCGTCCTGCGCGCCTAACTTTCCTTGACTTTTGGGCGTGAGCGGCGTTTAACCCCGCGACTTTCTCGGAAAGGCTTTCTTTTCGACCCGCCGACTGGCCCTTGAGGCCAGAGGTCAACGCCCGACAGCGCGATGCGCCCTCGGGCGCAAAGGTGTTTGGAAGATCGCCATTCTGGCGAGCAGGACAAGGACAACGGCATTGTTCGACAATCTGTCGGAACGGCTTGGTGGCATTCTCGATCGTCTGACGGGGCGCGGTGCGCTGACCGAAAAGGACGTCGATGCCGCGATGCGCGAGGTGCGCCGCGCGCTGCTCGAGGCAGACGTCGCGCTCGAAGTCGTACGCAGCTTCACCGAGCGCGTCCGCGAGCAGGCGATCGGCGCCACCGTCGTCAAGTCGGTCACGCCAGGCCAGATGGTGGTCAAGATCGTCCATGACGAGCTGATCAACACGCTCGGTGCCGAAAGCCAGACCATCGACGTCAATTCCGTGCCGCCGGTGCCGATCATGATGGTCGGCCTGCAGGGCTCGGGTAAGACGACCACCACCGCCAAGCTCGCCCGGCGCCTGGTCCAGCGCGACAAGCGCAAGGTGCTGATGGCCTCACTCGACGTCTATCGCCCGGCGGCGATGGAGCAGCTCGCGGTGCTCGGCCGCGATCTCGACATTCCGACGCTGCCGATCGTCGCGGGACAGCAGCCGCCGCAGATTGCGAAGCGCGCGCTGGAGGCCGGCAAGCTCGGCGGCTACGACATCGTGCTACTCGACACCGCCGGCCGCACCACGCTCGACGAAGAGATGATGGCGGAAGCGGCTGCGATCAAAGCCGCAGCCAATCCGCATGAAGTTCTGCTGGTTGCCGATAGCCTCACCGGCCAGGACGCCGTGAATCTGGCGCGCTCGTTCGACCAGCGCGTTGGCCTCACCGGCATCGTGCTGACCCGCGTCGACGGCGACGGTCGCGGCGGCGCCGCGCTGTCGATGCGCGCGGTCACCGGCAAGCCGATCAAGCTGATCGGCACCGGTGAAAAGACCGATGCGCTGGAAGATTTCCACCCTGATCGTATCGCCGGCCGCATCCTCGGCATGGGCGACGTCGTGTCGCTGGTCGAACGCGCTGCCGCCAACATCGACGCCGAGAAGGCCGCGCGCACCGCCGAGCGCATGCGCAAGGGTCAGTTCGACCTCAACGACATGCGCGAGCAGCTGCTGCAGATGGCGAACATGGGCGGCATCAGCGGGTTGATGGGCATGATGCCCGGCATCGCCAAGATGAAGAACCAGATCGCGGCCGCCGGCATCGACGACAAGATCCTGAAGCGCCAGGTCGCGGTGATCGATTCCATGACGCGCGAAGAGCGCCGTCATCCCGATCTGCTCAAGGCCAGCCGCAAGAAGCGCATCGCCGCTGGCTCCGGCCAGAGCGTCGAGCAGGTCAACAAGCTCTTGAAGATGCACCGGAACATGGCCGACGTGATGAAGGCCATGGGCTCGGGCAAGCGCGGCCCGCTCGCCGGCATCGCGCAGGCGATGGGCTTTGGCGGCGGCATGAAGATGCCGTCTCCCGAAGAGATGAAGGCGCTGCAGGAGAAGATGCAGAGCGGCGGCGGACAGGGTCTGCCGAGCCTGCCGAAGGATTTGCCGCCTGGCCTTCGCACCGGCCTGCCGAACCTGCCCGGACTGACCGGGCTGAGCGGCAAGCCGACGCTGCCGGGTCTCGGCGGTTTCCCGGGCAAGAAGAAATGAGGAAATCGTCGCGAGGGTCGTAAGTTGTCCCGCGCGGCGCGAAATACCAATCAACCGAACAAAACGTACTTTGCAAACCACACTTTCAAGGAGAACTGAATGTCCGTCGTTATCCGCCTCTCCCGCGCAGGCACCAAGAAGCGTCCCGTCTATCACGTCGTCGTCGCCGACTCGCGTTTTCCCCGCGATGGCCGCTTCATCGAGCGTCTCGGCTATTTCAATCCGCTGCTGCCGAAGGACAACGAAACCCGCCTGAAGCTCGACATGGACAAGGTCAAGGCCTGGCTCGCCAAGGGTGCGCAGCCGTCGGACCGCGTGATGCGCTTCCTCGATGCCGCCGGCGTCAAGAAGCGTGAAGCGCGCAACAACCCCGAGAAGGCCGTGCCGCGCAAGGAGCGCAAGGCGCAGGCCGAAGCCGCCGCGAAGGGCTGAGGCTAGGCCATGTCGGCGCTGATCTGCGTCGCGCGGATCGGCGCCGCGCATGGAGTACGCGGCGCGGTCAAGTTGTGGACCTTCACCGAAGATCCATTTGCCGTGAAGCGCTACGGGCCGCTTCTCTCCAAGGACGGCAGGCGCCAGTTCGAACTGGCGCAGGTCCGCGAAGCCAGGGACCATCTGGTCGCGACGTTCAAGGGCATCGCGACCCGCGATGAGGCGGAGCGCCTCAACGGCATCGAACTCTACGTCGCGCGCGAAAAGCTGCCCGCGACCGATGAGGACGAATATTACCACGCCGATCTGATCGGGCTCGCCGCCGTCACCACGGATGGCGACGAACTCGGCCGCGTGCTCGCGATCCATAATTTCGGCGCTGGCGACATCATCGAGATCGCGCCGCTCAAGGGCGCGACGATGCTGCTGCCGTTCACCAACGCGGTGGTGCCGGAGGTCGACCTCAAGGGCGGCCGCGTCGTGATCGCGCTGCCGCAGGAGATCGAGGGTGACGAGCCCTCCATGAGCCGTCCCCGCGAAGGCGGCGACCCGTAACCACGGGCCGTGGTTTTTGGCTAAGCTGACTGACATGACCAATCCCTCACCCTGGCGTGCAACAGTGCTGACGCTGTTTCCGGAAATGTTTCCGGGGCCGCTCGGCGTGAGCCTCGCCGGCCGGGCGCTGGCCTCCGGCCTCTGGCAGATCGAGGCGCGGGACATCAGGGCCTCCGCCACCGACCGCCACCGCAGTGTCGACGACACCCCGGCCGGCGGCGGGCCGGGCATGGTGCTGCGGGCGGATGTCCTGGCCGCCGCAATCGATGCCGCCGAGATCGCTCCCGATCGCCCGCGCCTGCTGATGAGCCCGCGCGGTCGGCCATTGACCCAGGCCCGTGTCGCCGAGCTTGCCCGGGGCCCCGGCCCGCTGGTCGTCTGCGGACGGTTCGAGGGCATCGACCAGCGGGTGATCGACGGGCGCGGGCTGGAGGAGGTCTCGATCGGCGATTACGTCCTGTCAGGGGGCGAAATCGCCGCGTTAGCGCTGATCGACGCCTGCGTCCGGCTGCTGCCGGGCGTGATGGGCAAGGAAGCCTCGGGAACCGAGGAGAGCTTTTCGGACGGCCTGCTCGAATACCCCCAATACACCCGCCCGCAGCTGTTCGAGGGGGTTCCGATCCCGGAGATCCTGACCTCCGGGGACCACGCCAAGGTCGCCAGCTGGCGGCGGGCGCAATCCGAGGCCCTGACCGCGGCCCGGCGACCTGATTTATGGGCGCAAATCCCGCCGAAAACCCCGAATCGGCCCGGACGCCAAAAAACGCCAAAAAACAAGACAGACGGGTGACAAACGCTCCGGCTTGCCTTATAGGAGCGCCCACATCCGCAATGGCTGGATAAACGAATTTCGCGCAGCCCCCGTTTCCAAGGCTGGGCGCGCCGATGGAGATTTACCCATGAACCTGATCAAGCAGCTCGAGCAAGAGCAATTCGACAAGCTGTCCGCCGGCAAGGACATTCCGGAATTCGGTCCCGGCGACACCGTGATCGTCAACGTGAAGGTCGTCGAAGGCGACCGCACCCGCGTGCAGGCCTATGAAGGCGTTTGCATCGGCCGTTCCGGAGGTGGCCTCAACGAGAGCTTCACCGTCCGCAAGATCTCCTACGGCGAAGGCGTCGAGCGCGTGTTCCCGGTGATGTCGCCGATGATCGACTCGATCAAGGTGGTGCGCCGCGGCAAGGTGCGTCGCGCCAAGCTCTATTACCTCCGCAACCTTCGCGGCAAGTCGGCCCGCATCGTCGAGAAGACCGAGCACGCCAAGGCCGTCAACGAGTAAGCTTCGCGACCAGACGAGTTTTCGAGAGCGCGGGGCAAAACCCCGCGCTTTTTTGTTGCGTCAGCCGTGCGCGTCAAACCACTCGCGCTTCCAAATCGGCCTGCTATATATTCCTGGAATGTTTCCAGATCCGACCAGCTTCGTAAGCCCTCAGCGCATCGTCATCGACGATCGCTCGCGGCTGCCCGGCCGGTTCTTCGGACGTTTCGCGACCTCGGCAACGTCAGAGCTTACGCGCGCAGCCTAAAAGCTGCGTTGACGATTTTGTTGCCCGCGCGCGAGCCGCGCTCAACTGCTTCACACATTCCTTCGGAGCTCAAGCTCATGTCCAAGCCGACCACCCTGTACGACAAGATCTGGAACGACCATCTGGTGCACGAAGCCGAGGACGGCACCTGCCTGCTCTATATCGACCGTCACCTGGTGCACGAAGTGACCTCGCCGCAGGCGTTCGAAGGCCTGCGCGCGACGGGGCGCAAGGTGCATGCGCCCGAGAAGACGCTCGCCGTCGTCGACCACAACGTGCCGACCACCGACCGCACCAAGCCGAACCCGGATCCGGAGAGCATCGAGCAGATCAAGGCGCTGGCCGAGAACGCCAAGGAATTCGGCATCGAATATTACAACGAGTTCGACAAGCGCCAGGGCATCGTCCACGTCATCGGCCCCGAGCAGGGATTTACGCTGCCCGGCACCACCATCGTCTGCGGTGACAGCCACACCTCGACGCATGGCGCGTTCGGCGCGCTCGCGCACGGCATCGGCACTTCGGAAGTCGAGCACGTTCTGGCGACGCAGACGCTGATCCAGAAGAAGGCGAAGAACATGCGCGTCACCGTCGACGGCAAGCTGCCTGAAGGCGTGACGGGCAAGGATATTATCTTGGCCATCATCGGCGAGATCGGCACGGCCGGCGGCACCGGCTACGTGCTGGAATACGCCGGCGATGCGATCCGTTCGCTCAGCATGGAAGGCCGCATGACGGTCTGCAACATGTCGATCGAAGGCGGCGCTCGCGCCGGCCTCGTTGCACCCGACCAAAAGGCCTACGACTTCCTGCGTGACCGTCCGAAGTCGCCGAAGGGCGCGGCCTGGGACGCGGCGATGCGCTACTGGGAGGGCTTGCGTTCCGACGAAGGCGCGCATTTCGACCACGAGCTGCGCCTCGATGCGGCAAAACTGCCCCCGATCGTGACCTGGGGCACGAGCCCCGAAGACGTCATCTCGATCACCGGCATCGTGCCCGACCCCGACAAGATTGCGGATGAGGCCAAGCGTCTCTCCAAGCATCGCGCGCTGAAATATATGGGCCTGACGGCGGGAACGAAGATCACCGACATCAAGCTCGATCGCGTCTTCATCGGCTCCTGCACCAACGGCCGCATCGAAGATTTGCGCGCCGCCGCGAAGATCGCGGAAGGCAAGCAGGTCGCAGGCAGCGTCAACGCCATGGTCGTGCCGGGCTCCGGCATCGTGAAGGAGCAGGCGGAAGCCGAGGGTCTCGACAAGATCTTCATCAAGGCCGGCTTCGAATGGCGCGAGCCCGGTTGCTCGATGTGCCTCGCGATGAACCCGGACAAGCTGAAGCCGGAAGAGCGCTGCGCTTCGACCTCGAACCGCAATTTCGAGGGACGCCAGGGCTTCAAGGGCCGCACGCATCTGGTGTCGCCGGCGATGGCGGCGGCAGCCGCGATCGCGGGTCACTTCGTCGACGTCCGGGATTGGCGCTGAGCCACTCCCTGCAATTGTAGTGATCGCGGCAAACGGTCGTTAAGCGGCTTCGCCCACACTCTCGTCCTCGCGACGGTTTCCGCGGGGACGAGAGCCATGGCCAACAAGCCTGAATATGTCGACCTGATCGGCGATGCGACCCGCCAGCACCGGCGGCGCACGACGCGCTTGCCGATCGTCGCCAAGCCCGAAGCCGAGGAAACCTCGAAGCTCAGCCGCTGGCCGCCGGCCATGTTCAGGAAATGGAAGATCGAGACGCTGATGCGGTGGAAGGCGACCTCGTGGAATGTGAAGGGCTGGCTCTAGAAACAAAGGGCGCCCGAGGCGCCCTTTCATTTCGACCGCACTTACCAATATCGGTACGGATAGTGCCAGCGGTGCCAATGATGCCAGCGGCAGATGCGGCGCGGGCCGTAATAGGTCCAGACGATCCGGCAGCGGCGCGGATAGTGGTAATAGGGATAGTAGCCGCCGTAATAATGGCGCCGGTGGAAGTGGCGATAGCCGTAATACGGCCGATAGTAGCCGCCGCCCCAATGACGATGATAGCCGCCATAATGGATGCCGCCGTAGCGCATCCCGCCGCCATGGAAGGCCGGCGCGGCGCGGAAGCCGCCGCCGTGGAAACCACCGAAGTGACCACCGCCGCCGTGGAAGCCGCCGAAATGTCCGCCGCCACCATGCCCACCACCGCCGCCGCCGTGGCGGACCTGGATCATCATGTCATCGCTTGCAGCCTTCGCCGCGGGCAGCGCGGTCGGATTGATCGGCGTCATCGCTTCAGCGCGACGCGCGGTCCCCGACGACAACATCAGAACTGCAAATGCGGCAAGCCCGAGCAAGCGCAGCGAACTGGTCGCTGGGCCCAATCTCCTCAACATGGAATGTCTCCCTGAATGTGGACAGCGAAAATTGCGGCGCAGCGGTCTCGCGCCATCGCTGTCCAATTGCAGTCGCTCCCGAGATTAAACTTAAGAACAGGGACGTGAACGCGCCATGAACGAGCGAGTGGCTCGCGTCACCAGAACGGCCCGTAGCCGATGACGAACGGCGCGGGCACACCGTAGGGATAGGGACGGTAGTAAACGGGCCGCGCGTAATAATGCGGATCGGGGCGCGGCGTGTATCGCGTGATGTCGTATCGCGCATGCCGTCGCCCATCGAACAATGCGCGCCCGGCGGATGCGTCCGGCAGCTTCGTCAGCCTGTGCGCGGCGGAAGCCTGAGACAGGCTCGCAGCAAGCCCGACGGCAACGGCCAGTGCGATCCATCTCGCCATGACGATCTCAGCCGCGGCGCCAGTAGCAGCTCATATGCGGCGTGATCACGGTGCCGCTGGGCCTGTGTTCCTGCACATAGGCGACGCTGCATTCGCGGACCGCATCGGGGCCCGGATTGTAGCGTGGATAAACGCCGTCTGGAGTGTAGTAGGGCGTGACGCGCAGGCGCGTCTGGGGCCGCCTGCGCGGCGGCGGGATGTCGTCGGGTGAGGCGGCCTGGGCCATACGGACTTCCGTGCCAACCGTCTGCGCTTGGGCACCACTCTCGCCAAACTGCGAAAACAACCCCATGCACAGTAGAACCAGTCCCGCTGTTCCTGCCCGCATTTCACACCACCCAGCTCAGCCAACCCCTTGAGGCGCCGTACGCTCCTCGTTTTCGCGCGCGACGTCAACTCTTCGCCCGGTCCCATAAAGCCAGATGCATCGCCGCGGAACCCGCGGTAAGAGAGGCGGATGTGGACGGACCTGAAAGCGCCCTCGCTGGCCGAGATGGAAATGACGGCGCACGACATTTTCGAGCGCCTGCCGGCGGAGTTTCGAAAGCTCTGCGAAGGCCTGATCATCCGCGTCGACGACTTCCCGACCGAGGAGGTGCTCGACGAGATGGAATGCGAAAGCGAGTTCGACCTGCTCGGCCTGTTCCAGGGCATCGGCCTGCCCCAGCAGAGCTTTGGCGACGTGGCGCGGCTGCCCAACATGGTCTGGCTCTACCGCCGGCCGATCCTGGACTACTGGGCCGAGCACGACGAAAGCCTCGGCCATATCGTACGCCACGTCCTGATCCACGAGATCGGCCACCATTTCGGCCTGTCGGACGACGATATGGCCGCGATCGAGGCTCAGGCAGGGTAGGACGGTCCCGGTTCACCTCTCCCAAGGGAGAGGTGCAATCCCGACGTCGCACCAGACCGGCCCAGCAGACGAGATCTGCCCAATTGGGCCTAGGATTCGGCCTGCGATCGCGATAAATACGCGGTCCCTAACCACTCTCGGGAAGCGCAACCATGGACAAGTTCACCACGCTGGAAGGCGTCGCGGCGCCGCTGAAGATCATCAATGTCGACACCGACATGATCATTCCGAAGCAGTACCTCAAGACCATCAAGCGGACCGGGCTTGGCAAGGGGCTCTTCTCCGAGCAGCGCTACAAGGACGACGGCAGCGAGAACCCGGATTTCGTCCTCAACCAGCCCGCCTATCGCAACACGAAGGTGCTGGTGGCCGGCGACAATTTCGGCTGCGGCTCGAGCCGCGAGCACGCGCCCTGGGCGCTGCTCGACTTCGGCATTCGCTGCGTGATCTCGACCTCGTTCGGCGACATCTTCTACAACAACTGCTTCAAGAACGGCATTCTGCCGATCCGCGTCTCCCAGGAAGACCTCGACAAGCTGTTCGACGACGCCGAGCGCGGCGCCAACGCGACGCTGACGATCGACCTGCCGAACCAGGAGATCCGCGGTCCCGACGGCGGCAAGGTCAAGTTCGAGATCGACCCGTTCCGCAAGCACTGCCTGATCAACGGTCTCGACGACATCGGCCTCACGATGGAGAAGAAGACCTCGATCGACACCTATGAAGAGAAGCTCAAGCACGAACGCGCCTGGGCTTAACCCAAGATTTTCGTTCAAGCCCCGGCGCGTCATCTGCGCCGGGGCTTTTTCTTTGCCTCGATTATCCCGTATAGCTCCGCCTCATGCTGCCCGAGATCGTCACCTTCTGGCATGGCCCGATGGACGCGCTGCGCCAGACCTGTCTGCGCTCGCAGCTCGCGGCCGGCCACAAGGTCACGGTCTACAGCTTCGATACCATCCCCGGCCTGCCCGCAGGCGTCGACAACGCCGATGCCGAAGCGATCCTGCCGCACACTTTCTCCGAACGATTGCGGCCGCCGCAGCCGGACGGCAGCTGGCGCGACTGGACCACGCTCCAGTTCAGCGACTTCTTCCGCATGAAGCTGATGGCGAAGAATCTCGGCCTCTGGCTCGATGCCGACGTGCTGCTGCTCAAACCCGTCGAGATCGATCCGGCAAAGCCTTACTTCGCCTGGGAGCGGCCTCGCCAGCTCGGCAACTCCGTGATCTACCTGCCGCCCGAGCACGGCATCGTCACGGCGTTCGAAGAGCTGATGGAGCAGGAGGAACTGACACCGAACTGGCTGTCGGTTCGCCACCGCATCACCTTCATGATGCGCCGCCTGCGCGGCGGCTCCAACCGGCTCTCCGATATTCGCGTCGCAATCTACGGGCCGGCCGCGCTGACCGCGCTGGCGCGCCGCACCGGCGAATTGAAGAATGCGCTGCCGAAACAATCGTTCTACGCCGTGCACGCCGAGCCGAAACTGTTCTTCGATCCCTCCAGCTATCTCGGCCTCGTCACCAACCCCGAGATCATCGGCCTGCACATCTCGCCCAAGGGCCGCGGCGGCGAGAAGCCGATTCACGGCAGCCTCTATGCCTGGGCGACGGAGCGGTTTGCGTAGTCTCCGCGGAGGTGGTGCGCCCCCTCTCCCGCAGCGGGAGAGGTGCAGCGGAGAGGCAGCGCCCCCCTTCCCAATTTGATCCAGCGCAACGCGCTCCTGCATCATTGTGCCTAGTCTTGCTGCCATCGCACGACCCTAGGGAGCTTCGCCATGAGCACCGCAAGCAGGCCTTATCCGATCGTCCAGGACCTCATCGAGTCCTTTGCCGGCTGGCTGAAGCATCGCCGCGAGTTGAACGAATTGCGCCAGCTCGATCGCTCGGATTTCGACCGGATCGCCAACGATCTCAGGATCGCGCCTGACGACCTCGAGGAGCTGGTCCGTCACGGCCACCACTCCGCCGACGAGCTGCCGAAGATGCTGAAGCAGCTCGGCATCAACGAGGAGCGGCTCGGTCAAGTGCAGCCGCTCCTGCTGCGGGACATGGAGCGGGTCTGCTCGCTCTGCGAGCACAAGGCGCAATGCGACCGTGACCTCGCCGACGGCACCGCTGCGGAGAACTATCACGGTTATTGCGGCAACGCCGCGACGCTGGAATCGCTCGATCGCACTGAGGTCGCGCCGCGCTGAGGCGGCGCGAGAGGCCTCGTGAGAGCCGTTCTCGCCCATCCTCTCGATGGCGCTGTGACCAGGCATGCGGGATGGGTATGGTATCGAGCATCTGGCTCGAACCATCGCGCATGACCAATATCGCCAAGAGCGGAACGAGGAAGCGGCGGTGGCGTTACCGCCTGGCAGTTGTCCTGCTCACCTATTTGGCTCTCGCTTACTTTCTTGCGCCCCTGCTGTGGATCCACCACGAGCGCGAGGCTGGGCTCGCATCGTTGCCGATGGTCACCAGGACGTCGGACGACATCCCCGCTGATCCCCTGAACGTTGGACTTGTCGGCAGTGGCGAGGACGTCGTCCGCGCCATGAACGCGGCCGGATGGTTTGCGGCCGACGCCGTGACACTGCGCTCGAGCATCGAGATCGTCGGGAGCGTGGTGCTGGATCGGCCCTATCGCAATGCTCCCGTCAGCCCGCTCTATTACCTGGGCAAGAAGGAGCAATACGCTTTCGAGAAGCCTGCAGGAAACAGCGCGGATCGGCGCAATCACGTCCGGTTCTGGAAGGCCCTCGAGCATGGCGATGACGGCCGCCCAGTCTGGCTCGGCGCAGCGACTTTCGACCGGGGTGTCGGGCTAAGCCACGACACGGGACAGGTGACCCATCACATCGATGCCAACATCGATGCCGAACGAGATCTCCTGATGACCGACCTGCGCGAGGCACGTGTTGTCAGCAATTTCTTTCAGATCTCTGGCATAGGCCCGACGATGTTCGGCCGAAACGGTGGCGGCGATCCCTACTATACCGACGGCGAGATACACTTTGCCGTCCTGGTGCCAGGAGCGGCAAACGGACCTGCCGATCCGCCCACCATTCCACCGCCCGCTCTCATCGCCTTGAAGGATGCCATATGGCACGGCATCGCTCCCAAAGCCGACAGCAGGCGTTAGCCCTTCCCCATCGCAGCAATCGCATCCGCGATCTCGATCGTGCGCCGCGCCATGTCGGCGTGCAGCCGCTCCACCATGGCGCCGTCGAGGCGGATCGCGCCGCGCGAGACGTTTTCCGGCAACTCGAATGCGGCGATGATTTTTCGCGCGCGTGCGACTTCCTCTTCGGGCGGGGTGAAGATCGCGTTGCAGGCCTCGATCTGCGAGGGGTGGATCAGGGTCTTGCCGTCGAAGCCGAGGTCGCGCGCTTGCGCGCATTCGGTGGCGAAGCCGTCGGGGTTGGCGATGTCGCTATAGGGGCCGTCGAGGATCTCGAGGCCGGCGGCGCGCGTCGCCAGGATGCAATGGGTGATCATCGGGATCATCGCGGCGCGGCCGGGCAGCATCTTGATGCGCGTCTCGCGCGAGATGTCGTTCGGGCCGAACACGAAGCCTGCGAGGCGGCTCGATGGGTCGCGTCCAGCCTCGGCCAGTTCCTCGGCATGCAGCACCGCGCGTGCGGTCTCGATCATCGCCCAGACCTTCACTGATGACGCGGCACCGAGTCCGGCGAGGTCGCGGCCAATGGTCTGGAGATCCTCGATGCTTGAAACTTTAGGAACCAGGATGCCGTCGGGCGAGGCCTTGGCGGCCATCGCGACGTCATCGGCCCACCATTGCGTGTCGAGGCCGTTGGTCCGGATCAGGATCTCGCGCCTGCCGAACCCTTTTGCAGCGATCGCGGCGGCGATGCCGTCGCGTGCGACCGCCTTGGCATCAGGGGCCACGGAATCTTCCAGATCGAGAATGAGGCCGTCGGCTGCGAGATTCCGCGCCTTTTCAAGGGCGCGAGGGTTGGAGCCGGGCATGAACAGATGGCTGCGGCGCGGGCGGGTCATACTGACATTCCTTCCGGTTTCCCTCGGGCTCTTCTAGCCGGAGGCGATAGCATCTGGCCTGCCTATTCGAAAGGCTTGTTCACGCTACCGGTATATGATTAGGCATAGGCCATGATCACATTCCCGAAGTCCTTGCTGGACGGCTACAACGCCTTCGCCACCAACCGGTTGCCGGCCGAGCAGCACCGCTATCGCGAGCTGTCGGTGAAGGGGCAGTTCCCGGAAGTGATGGTGATCGGCTGCTGCGACAGCCGCGTCGCGCCCGAGGCCATCTTCGATGTCGGTCCGGGCGAATTGTTCGTGGTTCGCAACATCGCCAATCTGGTACCGACCTATCAGCCCGACGCCAACGCGCACGGCGTCTCGGCCGCGCTGGAATATGCCGTGACGGTGCTGAAGGTGAAGCACATCGTCATCCTCGGTCACGCGCAATGCGGCGGCATCCGCGCCTTCATCGACAAGATCGAGCCGCTCACGCCCGGCGACTTCATCGGCAAATGGATGCAGATGTTCATCAAGCCCGGCGAGGTGGTCGAGCAGCGCGACCACGAGAGCATGGCGCAATTCGTCGAGCGCATCGAGAAGGCCGCGGTGTTCCGCAGCCTGGAAAACCTGATGACGTTCCCGTTCGTGCGCAAGGCCGTCGAGAGCGGCCAGATGCAGCTGCACGGCGCCTATTTCGGCGTCGCGGAGGGAACGCTGTTCGTGCTGGACAAGGCGAGCAAGGAATTCAAGAGCGCGCGGAGCGTGGTGTAGGGCGCCGTTCTCGAAGGTTCGTAGGGTGGGTTAGCCTTGCAATTGCGCGAAGCGCAATTCGCTGGGCGTAACCCACCACTTCTGTCACCGCGGAAACGAAAGAGCTGGGTTACGCCGTGCGGACTGCGCTTCGCGCAGCCGCGGGCTAACCCACCCTACAAACTTCCTACGCCGCCTGCTTCTTCGCGCTGATCAGCTTGCGGTTGATCAGCACTTCCGCGATCTGGATCGCGTTGAGCGCTGCGCCCTTGCGGAGGTTGTCGGACACGCACCACAGCACGAGGCCGTTCTCCACCGTCGCGTCCTCGCGGATGCGGCTGATATAGGTCGCGTCCTCGCCGGCCGCTTCATACGGCGTGGCGTAGCCGCCGGGCTCCTGCTTGTCGATGACGAGGCAACCGGGCGCCGTGCGCAGGATGTTGCGCGCTTCGTCGGCGGTGATCGGATTCTCGAACTCGATGTTGACGGCCTCGGAATGGCCGACGAAGACGGGCACACGCACGCAGGTCGCGGTGAGCTTGATCTTGGGATCAAGGATCTTCTTGGTCTCCGCCATCATCTTCCACTCTTCCTTGGTGAAGCCGTCTTCCATGAAGACGTCGATGTGGGGGATGACGTTGAAGGCGATGCGCTTGGGGAATTTGTTCGCGACCAGCTCGCTGTTGGTGTAGACGGCCTTGGTCTGCGAGAACAGTTCGTCCATCGCGTCCTTGCCGGCGCCCGACACCGATTGATAGGTCGAGACCACGACGCGCTTGATGGTCGC
This sequence comes from Bradyrhizobium sp. CCBAU 53338, assembly GCF_015291665.1. Taxonomy (NCBI): domain Bacteria; kingdom Pseudomonadati; phylum Pseudomonadota; class Alphaproteobacteria; order Hyphomicrobiales; family Nitrobacteraceae; genus Bradyrhizobium; species Bradyrhizobium sp. CCBAU 53338. Next base: position 348,595 of record NZ_CP030048.1, on the reverse strand, counting down.
CTTGTCGTGCAGCGGCTTCAGCGCGACCACGAGCTGCGCGGTCGAGCAGTTCGGGTTGGCGATGATGTTCTTCTTCTTGAAGCCTTCGGTCGCAGCCGCGTTCACCTCGGGCACGATCAGCGGCACGTCCGGATCCATGCGCCAGGCCGACGAATTGTCGATCACGACCGCGCCGGCGGCGCCGATCTTCGGCGACCACTCCTTCGACACCGAGCCGCCGGCCGACATCAGGCAGATGTCCACGTCGGAGAAATCGTAATGCTCGAGCGCTTTGACCTTGAGGGTACGGTCGCCATAGGAAACCTCGACGCCGACGCTGCGGCGTGACGCCAGGGCCACGACCTCGTCCGCGGGGAATTTGCGCTCATCCAGGATGTTGAGCATTTCCCGTCCGACATTGCCGGTCGCGCCGACGACTGCGACTTTGTAACCCATCGTTCACTCTCCGATGAAAAAGCCCGTTCCTGAAGCTGACGCTTAAACAGGAAGAGCAGCGCTTCTATGCGAGAACCGGCCTCAAGACAACGTTGGACCATGCCTGAAGGCCGTGGATGCAGTCGCCTGAGGCCAGCACGGCCGTTAGCCCTACCCAGATCCATCTGGCGCTCGCCAACTTTGCCGACGAGGTGGTCGGCACGCTGGCGCACCTGTTCGCCTATGTGGGGGCGCTGGCCCTGTTTGCCATCCTGGCCCTGGCCGGTCTCGGCCAGTTGCCCGATTTGCGCGACGATGGGTCCGCCGACAAGCCGGGTTGGGCCGTTGCCGACCGGTCGCATCCGGCCTTTGCTCTCAGCCGGATTGATTCATCAGAAAAAACAGCCTCTTACACCATCCTCCGGCACCCCGAGGGCGGCCGGCGCGATGTGATGCGCTGGGCCGGCGATGCCGACAAGCCTGTGGCCGAGCTCGAGATCTACCGCGAAGGCAGCGAGTTCGACGTGACCCGGCCGGCAACATCAGGCCTCGCCATCCAGATGGGCCTGGGTGCGGCCACCGCGCTCGAGCAGGCCGGCCTGATCGACACCAAATTCGGACCCGTCGCCCTGTTCCGGCCATCGGGTACGGCTGAGGGGACGCCCTCCTGCCTCGGTTACCTCAAGCGTAACGAGGAGCCGGCGCTGCAGATCTCCGGCTTCTCCTGTCAGGGCGAGACCATGCCGGCCCGGCGTGCGGCGATCGCCTGCACGCTGAACCGGCTGACGCTGCTGACCTCGGGCAACGAGCCGAAGCTGGCGGAGATGTTCGCACACGCGGAGCTGAAGCGCCGCTCCTGCGAGCCCGGCGGCTCGGCGGACTGGCTGCTGGGCGCCGCCAATGCGCAATTGCGCGGGACGCTTTGATCCTCATCAAGCTCAAGTCGCTGGTATCCATGCAACTTTTGCCGGCGCGCCCGATTATTCCGTCCTGGTGTGACTGAATTGACCTAGTTGTGGTCCCCCCGGCCGGGCTAGTATGGGGTGAAATCGACTGGCGGCTTGCCGCCTGAAGGGGACGTGATGAGCTTGAATTTCTCTGCGGCGAACAAACTGGCGACGTTGCTTGCGGCGAGCGCCGTGGTTGCGATGGCCTTCGCTGCGCCGGCGTCGGCCGACACCAGGACCAAGCCGCGCTATGACGAGCGCGGCCGGCACTATTACGGTCCGAGCGGCCCCAATGCCGTCTACCAGCAGGGCCGCACCCGTATCTACGTGAGCAAGCGCTCCTGGCTCGACGGCGGCACCGAGGTCAATCCGGGCGACCGCAAGTTCACCGACTACGCCTTCCCGCCGGCCGTGGGCTATCCATCCTTCGCCCGCGAAAACCTCAACCGCCCGATCGACCGCCAGCCGCTGGCAACCCCGGCCGATGTCGGCGGCTATCCGCAGAATTTCCCGCTGTACTGAGCGGCGAAGCGACCGAATCGAAAGGCCGGGCTGATGCCCGGCCTTTTTGTTTTGCGAGATGCCGTAGGGTGGACTAGAGCAGCGTAACCCACCCTACGAGAGTTGTGCCCGCGTTACGCGTGCAGCTTCTGCAGTTCCTTCAGGATCGCTTCGCCCATCTGCGTGGTCGAGGCGGCGGTCGTGCCTTCCGACTTGATGTCGGCGGTGCGCAGGCCGCTGGCGAGGACCGCTGCGATCGCGGCATCGACCTTGTCGGCGAGATCGCCCATGTCGAAGGAATAACGCAGCGCCATGCCGAACGACGAGATCATCGCGATCGGATTAGCGAGGCCCTTGCCGGCGATGTCAGGGGCAGAGCCGTGCACGGGCTCGTACAGCGCCTTGCGCTTCTTGCTCTTGACGTCGACCTCGCCGAGCGAGGCCGAGGGCAGCATGCCGAGCGAGCCGGTGAGCATCGCGGCGATGTCGGACAGCATGTCGCCGAACAGATTGTCCGTGACGATGACGTCGAACTGCTTCGGCCACTTCACCAGCATCATGCCGCCGGAGTCCGCGAGCTGGTGCTCGAGCGTGACGTCGGGATATTCGCGCTTGTGGAGCGCCGTCATAACCTCGTTCCAGAGCACGCCCGACTTCATGACGTTGCGCTTCTCCATCGACGTCACCTTGTTCTTGCGCTTCCTGGCAAGCTCGAAGGCGACGCGGCCGATGCGCTCGATCTCATAGGTGTCGTAGACCTGGGTATCGATGGCGCGTTTCTGGCCATTGCCGAGATCGGTGATGGTCTTGGGCTCGCCGAAATAGACGCCGCCGGTGAGCTCGCGCACGATGACGATGTCGAGGCCCTCGACCGCCTCGCGCTTCAGGCTGGAGGCATCCGCCAGCGCCGGATAGCAGACGGCCGGACGCAAATTGGCAAACAAAGCGAGATCCTTGCGCAGGCGCAGCAGGCCGGCTTCGGGGCGCACCTCGTAGGGAACGGCATCCCACTTCGGGCCGCCCACCGCGCCGAAGATGATGGCGTCGGCGGCCAGCGCCCTGGCCATGTCGCCTTCTGAGATCGACACCTTGTGGGCGTCATAGGCGGAGCCGCCGACGAGGCCGGTATCGGTCTCGAATTTGGCGATCCCGGCCGAATTGAGCCAATCGATCAGCCGCTTCACCTCGCCCATCACCTCGGGGCCGATACCGTCGCCGGGGAGCAGCAGCAGTTTGTGGGTCGCCATATCAGTTTCCTCTGAGATCGAAATTCGGCCGGAGTGCTAGAGCGGCGTTGTGCGCTTGGCAAGACACCATTGCAGCGCCGCGGCTGTGCAAGGCGGGCAGGGCCTGCCACACTGTACGGGCCGGAGTACCCCTTGCTCGCCCCAGATCGCCCACCCGTCGCACATCCCGCGCGGCTGATCCTGACCCTGTCGCTGGCCGCCACCGTCGGGCTCGGCATCGGCCGCTTTGCCTACGCGCTGGTGCTGCCCGACATGCGGGAGGACCTCGGCTGGTCCTACTCGGCGGCGGGTTTCATGAACACCATCAACGCGGTCGGCTACCTCGTGGGCGCGCTGATGGCGTCCCGGCTGATCCAGCGCGTCGGCTGGTCGGCCGCAATCCGCGGCGGAACCGTGGCCTGCGTCGCCGCGCTCGCCACCTGCGCGCTGACGGGGAATTTCATCGCGCTGAGCCTCGCGCGTCTCGTGCTCGGCCTGGGCGCGGCAGCCGGCTTCGTCGCCGGCGGCGCACTGGCTGCGACCATCGCGCAGTCGCGCCCCGAACGGGCCAATTTCCTGCTCAGCCTGTTTTATGCCGGGCCCGGCATCGGCATTCTCTCCTCGGGGCTGATCGCGCCGTTCACGCTGCAGCATTTCGGCCCGGGCTCGTGGTGGATCGTGTGGTGGGCGATGACGCTGCTCTCGGCCGCGATGACCGTGCCGCTGTTCCTGATCCGGATCGAGAGCGGGGCGCGCTTTTCGGAGGGCAGCCACGCCGCCTTCGCGATTTTGCCCGTGCTGATCTATCTCGCCGCCTACTTCCTGTTCGGCGCCGGCTACATCGCCTACATGACCTTCATGATCGCCTATGTGCGTGACGGCGGCGGCGGGGCCACGGCGCAGGCCGCATTCTGGGGCCTGATCGGCATGAGCGCCTTCGTGACGCCCTGGGTCTGGCGGCGCGTGCTCGCGCTCGACCGCGGCGGGCTCGCCACCACCATCATCCTCGGCACCAACGCGCTCGGTGCGGCCTTGCCGATCCTCGGGCATTCGCCCGCCTGGCTCGCAATTTCCGCCGTCGTGTTCGGCGTCGCCTTCTTCGCCGTGGTCGGCTCGACCACCGCCTTCGTCCGCTTCAACTACCCGCCCGAGATGTGGCCGACCGCGATCGCCGCGATGACGATCTCGTTCGGCGTCGGCCAGACGCTCGGCCCGATCGTCGTCGGCGCCATCACCGACGCGCTGGGAAGCCTGAGTTACGCGCTGAATGTCTCGGCAGCGCTGCTGGCGCTGGGTGCGGTGCTGGCGCTGCTGCAACGGAAGGTGGGGCCGGCAGCTAGCTCCCGCTGAACGAATTGTATCCCTGGTCTTCCCAATAGCCGCCCTTGTAGTCGTTGGTGACTTCCATCGAGACCACGTATTTCGGGTTCTTGAAGCCGAGCTTGGTCGGCACGCGGATCTTCATCGGGAAGCCGTAGGCGCGCGGCAGGGTCTCGTTGGCAAATTTGAACGTCATCTGCGTCTGCGGATGCAGCGCGGTACGCATGTCCAGCGGCGAATTGTAGCCGTCCTTGTCCGCGCACTGGAACCAGACATATTTCGCACGCGTGTCGGCGCCAACAAGTTTCAGGAAATCGCGCAACGGCGTGCCGGTCCAGCTGCCGATCGCGCTCCAGCCCTCGACGCAGATGTGGCGGGTGATTTGCGTGAACTGCGGCAGCTTGGTGAGCTCCTGAAGCGTCCACGACTTCTTGTTGTCGACGAGACCACGCACCTCGAGCTTCCATGCGTCGCCGTCGACGTCAGGCGCGTCGTCGAGATCGTAGTAGGCGTTGAACGGGAACGGCTTCGTAATCGCGCTCTCGGGGAAGGTCGGCGCCAGCGCATCGGGATTGAAGATGAAATCCTGCACGGCGTCGTTGAACTTCGAGATCCTCGTCAGCAGGGCATCGGCCGAAGACGAGTCGACCACGTCGCAGCCGGTGAGCAGGGTCAGCGCACCGAGGCTGGCGCCGCCCGCAATGAAGCGGCGACGGGTGACATCAGGCATCACCTTGAGGGAGTCCTTGATCAGCAGCCGCTTGTCGACGCCGGGGATCAGGAACGAACGCTTGGCCATTGTGGTTCTCCCTCAGCGACCGACGATCATCGCGCGCAGGCTCTTCGGCACCAGCAGCGCGAGCAGGACGTGAATGACGAGGAAGGCGCAGATTGCCGCCATGCAGAAGAAATGGACGTAGCGCGCGGTCGGATAGTCGCCGAACAGTGTCACCAGCCAATGCAGTTGCACCGGCTTCCAAATCGACAGGCCCGACAGCACGATCAGCACGCCGACCACGATGATGCCGGCATAGAGCAGGCGCTGCACGTAATTGTAGGCGGTGAGATCGTCATGGCTGAGCTTGAAGGTCAGGGCAGCCTTGACGTCGTGGATCACGCCCGCCGGGGTGATCGGCAGCAACTTTTTCCGGAAGCGACCCGACGCAAACCCGGTGATGAGATAGGCGAGGCCGTTGACCATCAACAGCCACATCGCCGCAAAATGCCAGAGCAGGCCGCCGCCGAGCCAGCCGCCGAGCGTGTAGTCGCGTGGGAAGCTGAAGCCGAACAGCGGCGAGGCGTTGTAGATCTGCCATCCGGACAGGATCATCAGGACCATGGCGACCGCGTTGGTCCAGTGCATGACCCGAACCCAGGCCGGCTGGATCACCTTGGCCTTGGTGGCGCTGATCTGCTCGTCGGTCACGATAAGGCTCGACATGATGGTTCCGTCCTGAACGTCGTGTGTCGGCAATTATACGCCGGTCTGGCCGCCTTCGTTACGCCCGGTTTCCGATGAGATCGATGCCGCCGGGCTATCGCAGTCACAAAAAAGCGAGCCGGGGAGACCCCCGGCCCGCTGGTCGCGCCTCCGGCAGGAGGAGATACAGCGAAGGCGCTCCCGGATCAGCTAGCCGGCATCAAGACGGTGTCGACGACATGGATCACGCCGTTCGACTGATTGACGTTCGGAATCGTGACGGTGGAGGTGCCACCCTTGGCATCGACGATCATCACGGAGCTGCCCGACTTCTTGACGGTCAGTTCCTCGCCCTCGACGGTCTTGAGCTTCTTGCCGTCGGTGAGGTCGGAGGCCTCGAGCTTGCCGGGCACGACATGGTAGGTGAGGATCTTGGTCAGGGTTGCCTTGTTCTCGGGCTTGACCAGGGTGTCGACGGTGCCGGCCGGCAACTTGCCGAAGGCGGCATTGGTCGGCGCGAACACCGTGAACGGACCCTTGCCTTCCAGCGTCGGAACCAGGCCGGCCGCCTTCACCGCCGCCACCAGCGTGGTGTGGTCCTTCGAATTGACGGCGTTCTGGACGATGTTCTTCGAGGGAAACATCGCGGCGCCGCCGACCATGACGGTCTTTTCCTCGGCGCGGGCGGGCGCGATGACGGTCGCGGTGATGGCCAGCGCGCTGAAGGCAGCAGCAGTGAGATAGGCAATGCGCTTCGACATGGAGAAACTCCCGATTTCGATGATGACCGGCGATCACCGGCGTTTGCGTTGGGGCAACAACGGCATCTGCGACAGTTTGACGTGAAGCAGCAGCGCGTCGTTGGCCGAACTACGGGAGGGTTTGCGAAGCGGTTTCGAGGAATAATTTATTGTGATGCGTGAAACTATGGGCGGGGGAGTTCGTGTGGGGTGCAAGGGCGCCACAACATCCGCTGTCGTCCCGGACAAGCGCAGCGCAGATCCGGGACGACGAGGCGAGTTTGCCGCGCGGTCTTCGCGCCTCAATCCCTGCTCAACGGCGTCTGGATGAAGCCGCGATTGTGCGTCGGGCTGATCAGGAGTTCGTTGATGCAGACGCGCGGCGGCATGCTGGCGATGAACGCGATGGTGCGGCCGAGATCTTCGGATTGCAGCATCTTGGCCTGCTCCTCCTCGCTCGGCACCACCGGGCGCAGCTTCAGGATCGGCGTTGCCACCTCACCCGGCATCAGGCAGCAGGCGCGCAGGCCGTTGACGCATTCGTCCATGTTGAAGGAATGGGTCAGCGCCAGCACCGCATGCTTGGTCGTGGTGTAGGCCGGGCCCGGCATCTTCGAGACGTGGCGGCCGGCCCAGGACGAGACGTTGATGATCGAGCCGTCCTGCTGCTTGCGCATCGTCGGCAGCACCGCACGCATGCAATAGAGCACACCGTTCAGATTGACCTGGACGAGCTTGTCCCAGCCCTCCAGCTCCATGTCCTTCCAGCTGCGCTTGGGGACGTTGATGCCGGCATTGTTCACCAGCAGGTCGATGCGGCCGTGCTTCGCAACGATCTGATCGGCCGCCGTCTGGGCCGCGGTCGCATTGGACACGTCCAGCGCCAGCGCCTCGGCGGCCCCGCCGTCCTTGGCGATCTTGGCAACAACGGTGTCCAAGGCGTCTTTACGGCGACCGGAAACCACCACCGTCCAGCCATCGGCAGCAAGCGCCTCGGCGCCAGCCTCCCCGATTCCACTGCCGCCGCCCGTAACCCAGGCCACGCGTTTCCCGTTTTTTGCCATGCCAACTGTCTCCGTTGCTTCATTGGGGCGGTTTTTGCTAATCCAGCCCTCGGTTTTGACCGGCCTTGTCAGTCCTGCGGTCGAGGAAATCTTGCATGAACCACGCAGCCAACGCCAACCTGTTTTCCCGCCTGTTCGACGGCCTCGACGATCCCAAACGCCTCGCGATCGAGACGCAGGACGGCGCCCATATCAGCTATGGCGATCTGATCGCACGGGCCGGGCAGATGGCGAATGTGCTGGTCGCGCGCGGCGTGAAGCCGGGCGACCGCGTCGCGGTGCAGGTCGAGAAGTCCGTCGCCAATATCGTGCTCTATCTCGGCACGGTCAGGGCCGGCGCGGTCTATCTGCCGCTCAACACTGCCTATACGCTCAACGAGCTCGATTACTTCATCGGCGACGCCGAGCCGGCGCTGGTGGTCTGCGATCCCTCCAAGGCCGAGGGCCTCGCGCCGATCGCCGCCAAGGTGAACGCCAAGGTCGAGACGCTCGGGCCTGACGGCAAGGGCTCGCTGACCGAGGCCGCCGACAAGGCGAATAGCGAATTTACGACCGTCTCGCGCGCCAACGACGATCTCGCCGCGATTCTCTACACGTCGGGCACCACCGGCCGCTCCAAGGGCGCGATGCTCAGCCACGACAATCTCGCGTCGAACTCGCTCTCGCTCGTCGATTACTGGCGCTTCACCGACAAGGACGTGCTGATCCACGCGCTGCCGATCTACCACACCCATGGCCTGTTCGTGGCGACCAACGTGACGCTGTTTTCGCGCGCATCGATGATCTTCCTGCCGAAGCTCGATCCGGATCGGATCATCAAGCTGATGGCGCGGGCGACGGTGCTGATGGGCGTGCCGACGTTCTACACGCGCCTCCTGCAAAATCCCGCGCTGTCGCGCGAGACCACCAGGCACATGCGGCTGTTCATCTCGGGCTCGGCGCCGCTGCTGGCCGAAACCCACCGCGAATGGTCGGCGCGCACCGGCCACGCCGTCCTCGAACGCTACGGCATGACCGAGACCAACATGAACACGTCGAACCCTTACGAGGGCGAGCGCGTGCCCGGCGCGGTCGGCTTTCCGCTGCCCGGCGTCTCCGTGCGCGTCACCGAGCCCGAGACCGGCAAGGAGCTGCCGCGCGACGAGATCGGCATGATCGAGGTCAAGGGCCCGAACGTGTTCAAGGGCTACTGGCGCATGCCCGAGAAGACCAAGTCGGAATTCCGGCCCGACGGCTTCTTCATCACCGGCGACCTCGGCAAGATCGACGACAAGGGCTACGTCCACATTTTGGGACGAGGCAAGGATCTCGTCATCTCCGGCGGCTTCAACGTCTATCCGAAGGAGATCGAGACCGAGATCGACGCCATGCCTGGTGTGATCGAATCCGCCGTGATCGGCGTGCCCCACGCCGATTTCGGCGAAGGCGTCACGGCCGTGCTGGTCTGCAACAAGGGCGCCGATGTCACCGAGGCCGCCGTGCTCAAGGCGCTCGACGGAAGGCTCGCCAAATTCAAGATGCCCAAGCGCGTCTTCGTGGTGGACGAGCTGCCGCGGAATACGATGGGCAAGGTGCAGAAGAACGTTCTGCGGGATACCTACAAGGATATTTACGCGAAGAAGTGAGGGGCGAGCGCTCCGATCAAGCGCTGCGAACCTGCGATCACCCGGACTGTCCCCTCAGTTGCAAGCTCCCTCCGATTCGGTCGATCGGAACGAGATGCTTTTTGAAGCTGCAGGCGATCCGATTTGCGCGGTCGGCACGCCGGGCCGTTGGGCTGATGTGGAATGCAGGGTGCGCATGTCCGCCGCCTGACGGAAAATCGATGCGCAGGACGGAAATCTCAGATCGTCGGTCCGCCGTCCGCATGGCGCCTGATGTCATGAACTGACTGGTTCGAACCGGAGCCTCCGCCTGGCGGCCTGGAGCCGTTCCAATAGTGATTTCAATGCACCTCGCCCGCCCGACCAAAGAGTGAATTAATGTTCTATTCTTTATCGGTCGACCATCATGCTGGTATACCAAGCCCCTGATTGGCCTTGGTTCATCAAGGGTCTAGAGCTGAACGACGGTTCGATTTATGGCGATTTGGTGATTGCGCAGGTGAAATCGACTCCGTAAATAGAGCCGACCTTTCGCGATCCCCGCGCGCCCCATGCTGGGCCGCAACACACATCAAAAGCCCATGACCGCACGGATCGAACGACCGCTTTCACCACACATGCAAGTCTACCGCTGGACGTTGACGATGGCGCTGTCCATCGTCCATCGCGCCACCGGTATCGCGCTTTACGTCGGGACCCTGCTGCTGGCCTGGTGGCTGATCGCAGCGGCGTCAAACTCCGCCGGGGCCTATGCCAACGTGCAGGCCTTCACCGGCAGCATCATCGGCCGGCTGATCGTGTTCGGCTACACCTGGGCGCTGATGCACCATATGCTGAGCGGCATCCGGCACTTCGTCTGGGACCTCGGCTTCGGCTTCAAGGCCAACGAGCGCGAGGCGCTGACCTGGGCCGCCCTGATCGGCGGCATCGTGCTGACGATCCTGATCTGGATCATCGCCTACGCGATCGGAGGTGTCCGATGAGCGCCGGCGATACGCCCAGGCGCAGCATGCGCACCCCGCTCGGCCGCGTCCGCAATCTCGGCGCCGCTCATTCCGGCACCTCCGACTTCTGGCGTCAGCGCCTCACCGCCGTCGCCATGACGCTGCTGATGATCCCGGTGATCGTCGTCGTCATGATGCTGCTCGGCAGCAACCAGGCCGGCGCCAAGGTGATCCTCGGCTCGCTGCCGATCGCGGTGATCATGCTGCTCTTCATCATCGCCAGCGCCTGGCACATGAAGATCGGCATGCAGGTCGTGATCGAGGACTACGTCCACAACGAGAAGCTGAAGCTCGTCTCGATCATGCTCAACAACTTCTTCTCGATCGCCGTCGCGCTCGCCTCGACCTACGCGATCCTCAAGATCTCATCCGGAGTGTAACCCATGGCCGCTGAGACGAATGGCAAGGGCAACAGCGCTCCCGCCACCAACGGCAAAGCCTATCCGATCGAAGACCACACCTATGACGTCGTCGTGGTCGGCGCCGGCGGCGCGGGCTTGCGCGCCGTGGTCGGTTGCAGCGAGGCCGGCCTGAAGACGGCCTGCATCACCAAGGTGTTTCCGACCCGCTCGCACACGGTCGCGGCGCAGGGCGGCATCTCCGCCTCGCTCGGCAACATGCACAAGGACGACTGGCGCTGGCACATGTACGACACCGTGAAGGGGTCGGACTGGCTCGGCGACCAGGACGCGATCGAATACATGGTGCGCAACGCGCCCGACGCGGTCTACGAGCTCGAGCATTGGGGCGTTCCGTTCTCCCGCACCGAGGACGGCAAGATCTACCAGCGCCCGTTCGGCGGCATGACCATGGACTACGGCAAGGGCCAGGCACAGCGCACCTGCGCCGCCGCCGACCGCACCGGTCACGCCATGCTGCACACGATGTACGGCCAGTCGCTGCGCCACGCGGCCGAGTTCTTCATCGAGTTCTTCGCCATCGACCTGATCATGGACGACCAGGGCACCTGCCGCGGCGTCATCGCGCTCAAGCTCGACGACGGCACCCTGCACCGCTTCCGTGCCCAGACCGTGATCCTCGCGACCGGCGGCTACGGCCGCGCGTATGCCTCCTGCACCTCCGCGCACACCTGCACCGGAGACGGCGGCGGCATGGTGCTGCGCGCCGGCCTGCCGATGCAGGACATGGAGTTCGTGCAGTTCCACCCGACCGGCATCTACGGTTCGGGCTGTCTCGTCACAGAAGGCGCGCGCGGCGAAGGCGGCTATCTCGTCAACGCCGAAGGCGAGCGCTTCATGGAGCGCTATGCGCCGTCCGCGAAGGATCTCGCCTCGCGCGACGTCGTCTCGCGCGCGATGACCATCGAGATCCGCGAAGGACGCGGCGTCGGCAAGAAGAAGGACCACATCTTCCTTCACCTCGACCATCTCGATCCCGCAGTGCTCGCCGAGCGCCTGCCGGGCATCTCCGAATCCGCAAAGATCTTCGCCAATGTCGACGTGACGCGCGAGCCGATCCCGATCGTGCCGACCGTGCATTACAACATGGGCGGCATCCCGACGAACTATCACGGCGAAGTTCTGACCAAGAAGGACGGCGACGATAACGCCATCATCCCCGGCCTGATGGCGATCGGCGAAGCCGCCTGCGTCTCCGTGCACGGCGCCAACCGCCTCGGCTCCAACTCGCTGATCGACCTCGTCGTGTTCGGCCGCGCCGCGGCGCTCCGTCTCGCCGAGAAGCTGACGCCGAACGCCAAGCAGCCCGAGCTGCCGGCGAATTCGTCGGACCTCGCGCTCGGCCGCCTCGACCATTATCGCTACGCCTCGGGCGGCACGCCGACCGCGAAGCTGCGCGAAGGCATGCAGCACGTGATGCAGAACAACTGCGCCGTGTTCCGCACCGGAGAGGTGCTGAGCGAAGGCCAGAACCTGATCGAGAAGGTCCACAGCGGCATCACCGACATCGCCGTGTCCGACCGTTCGCTGGTGTGGAATTCGGACCTCGTCGAGACGCTCGAGTTCGACAATTTGATCTCGCAGGCGGTGGTGACGATGAACTCCGCCGCCAACCGCACCGAGAGCCGCGGCGCGCATGCGCGCGAGGACTTCTCGGAGCGCGACGACAAGAACTGGATGAAGCACACGCTGGCCTGGCTGGACTCGTCCGGCAAGGTCAGGATCGAGTACCGCCCGGTTCACGACTACACCATGACCAACGACGTGCAGTACATTCCGCCGAAAGCGCGCGTGTACTGAGCGAACAGCGAAAGCCTCATCGAAATGGTTGAATTCGCACTTCCGAAGAACTCGAAAATCACCGGCGGCAAGACCTGGCCGAAGCCCACGGGCGCGACCGAGACGCGCGAGTTTCGCGTCTACCGCTGGAATCCCGACGACGGCAAGAATCCGAGCGTCGACACCTACTACGTCGACGTCAACGATTGCGGCCCGATGGTGCTGGACGGCCTGATCTGGATCAAGAACCACATCGACCCGTCGCTGACCTTCCGCCGCTCCTGCCGCGAAGGCGTCTGCGGCTCCTGCGCCATGAACATCGACGGCCAGAACACGCTGGCCTGCACCCGCTCGATGCACGACGTGAAGGACGGCGCGGTGAAGATCAACCCGCTGCCGCACCAGCCGGTCGTGAAGGACCTGGTCCCCGACCTGACCAATTTCTACGCGCAGTACGCCTCGGTCGAGCCGTGGCTGAAGACGACCTCGCCGACGCCGCAGAAGGAATGGCGCCAGACCCACGAGGACCGCGAGAAGCTCGACGGCCTCTACGAGTGCATCCTGTGCGCCTGCTGCTCGACCTCGTGCCCGAGCTATTGGTGGAACAGCGACCGCTATCTCGGCCCCGCCGCGCTGCTCCAGGCCAACCGCTGGGTGTCTGATTCGCGCGACGAGGCCACCGGCGAGCGGCTCGACAATCTCGAGGATCCGTTCCGGCTCTACCGCTGCCACACCATCATGAACTGCGCCAAGGCCTGCCCGAAGGGCCTGAACCCGGCCGAGGCCATCGCCGAGCTCAAGCTCAAGATGGTCGAGCGCCAGATCTAGGGTCTTTTTCACGCGACGGCCCCGGCCCGAGCGGCCGGGGAGCGCGGTTCGGAGTCAAGTCGACCCGTCCCGCGAGGCGGGCGAGCCGGTGCATTGCAACCTCCGGTTCCGTTACAAGCCGCTTCCTTCCCGGCGTCAAATTCAAGTAAGCTCTCCGGTCGGGGGACCGGAGCGACCGTGCAGGGCGCACAACGCAATTCGCTGAGACTGTTGCAGTGGATGATGGTTGCATCCCTGGCGCTGCCGGTCGCGCTGTTCGCCATTGCTTCCACGATTTCCTACAATTCGACGCTTCAGACCGCCGACCGTGAGATCGAGCGGACGCTCGATGTCGCGCATGAGCACGCGCTCAAGGTGTTCGAGACCATCGACCGGAGCCTGGCCGAGCTCAACGAGGTCGTGCGCGACCTGCCAGACGACGCCATCCGGTCACGGGAAGGCGCGCTGCACAAGCGCCTGAAGCAGCTCACCGACGCACTGCCGCAGCTGAAATCGGCCTGGATTTTCGATGCGAGCGGAAAGTCGCTGGTAAACAGCCTGGCCTCGCCGCCGCCGGAGCTGAGCTTTGCCGACCGCGATTATTTCTATGCCCATGTCGACCAGAGCATCGGCACCTTCATCGGCGCCTCGCTGACGCCGCGCCCGCCCTATCAGGGCGCGCGGTTCTTCAGCATGAGCCGCCGCCGCGAATCCGAGGACGGCAGCTTCACCGGCGTGATCCAGGCGTCGGTCCTGCCGGAATATTTCGAGAACTTCTACGCCAGGATCGGCACTGAACCCGGCAGCTTCTTCGCGATGGGACGCGCCGACGGCACGTTGCTGGCACATTTCCCGCGGCTCGATCGCGACGTCCGGCTCGATCCGAACGGCCCGGTCGGCCGGGCCATCGCAGCCCATCCCAATCATTGGCTGATGACCATCGCCTGGCCAACGGACGGGATCGAACGGCGCATCGGCTACCGGCGCGTCGCCGAATATCCGATCTATGTCAGCGCCGGCCTCGAGACCTCCGCGATCCGCGCGCGCTGGCTCGCCACCATGAGCCAGCACCTGGTGTTCGGCGTGCCCGCCACCGCGCTGCTGTTCGTCCTTCTGGCCTTCGCTTTCCGGCGCACCCAGCATCTCCAGATCGAAGCGGCAAGGCGGCGCGAGGCCGAGGAGGCGCTCAAGCATAGTCAACGGCTGGAGGCGCTGGGCCAGCTCACCGGCGGCGTCGCGCATGATTTCAACAACCTCCTGACCGTGATCCGCGCCTCCGTCGACCTCCTGAACCGCCCGCAACTGAGCGAGGAGCGGCGGCAGCGCTACATCACGGCGATCGCGGAAGCGGTCGCACGCGCGGCCAAGCTGACCTCGCAGCTGCTCGCCTTTGCGCGGCGCCAGACCTTGAAGCCCGAAGTGTTCGACGTCGGCGATCGCATGCAGTCGCTGCGCGACATGCTCGCCACACTGCTTGGACCTGCGATCGAGATCGTCATGCAGCTGCCGGGCGAGCCCTGCCTCGTCAACGCCGACGCCGGGCAGTTCGAGACCGCGATGATCAACATGGCGACCAATGCGCGCGACGCCATGCAGGGCAAGGGCCGAATCGTCTTGACGGTGCACCCGGCGACCACCGTTCCTGATACGCTCGCGCATCTCTCGGACGGCCACGGCTTCGTCTGCGTCGCCGTCAGCGACACCGGTATCGGCATTCCCGCCGCCCAGTTGGGCCGCATCTTCGAGCCGTTCTTCACCACCAAGCAGGTCGGTCAGGGCACCGGCCTCGGCCTGTCGCAGGTGTTCGGCTTCGCCCGGCAATCCGGCGGCGAGGTGACCGTGATCAGCGAAGTCGGCCAGGGCAGCACCTTCTCGCTCTACCTGCCGCGCGTGCCGGCAGCTCTCCTGCCCCGAAGCCAGGCGCCGACCACCGCCCCTGCCGTCGCCGGCAGCGGTATGTCGGTGCTGGTCGTCGAGGACAATATCGAGCTCGGCAATTTCGCCGCCGACGGGCTGACCGAGCTCGGCTACAGCGTCACGCTCGTCGACAACGCCACCGACGCGCTCGCCGAACTGGTCGGCGATTCCGATCGGTTCGACGTCGTGTTCTCCGACGTCGTGATGCCCGGAATGACCGGGCTCGATCTGGCGCAGGCGATCCGCGAGCGCGGCATCGGCGTACCTGTCGTTCTGACCACGGGCTACAGCCACGCTTTGTCCCAGGACGGCGTCACCGGCTTCGAGCTCGTGCAAAAGCCCTATTCGATCGAGGAGCTGTCGCGAGTCCTGCACAAGGCCGCGCGGCTGAAACGGGTTCGCGACGGCGCCGCCGAGTGAGGACGCCGGCGGAACCCGAGGGGAACCGGCCGATTTGTCTCGCGTTACCCGGCCATGGAAAAACCAGCCGCAAAGCGCGAAGGGGCCAGGAAGCCGCCCATCGTCGACATCAAGGGCGAGGACGGCGAGGACGTTGCCGCGCCGCCGCCCGAAGTGCTCGAACCCGATCCCGAGCTGACGCCTGAAGAGGTCGAGCGGGCGCGCAAGGATTATCTGCTGACGCGATTCTGGATCAGCGCGCGCGGCTTCTGGAGCCGCAAGGGCGACCGTCTCGCCTGGCCGTTCTCGATCGGCCTCGTCGTGCTGATCGTCCTCACCGTCGGCTTCCAATACGGCATCAATGTCTGGAATCGCGCGATCTTCGACGCCATCGAGAAGCGCGACGCAACCACCGTCTTCCATCTCACGGCCGTGTTCTTCCCGCTCGCGATCGGCAGCATCGTGCTCGGTGTCGCGCAGGTGTTTGCGCGGATGAGCATCCAGCGGCGCTGGCGCGCCTGGCTCACCAACAGCGTGCTGACGCGCTGGCTCGCCAACGGGCGCTACTACCAGCTCAACCTCGTCGGAGGCGATCACAAGAATCCGGAATACCGGATCGCCGAGGATCTGCGCGTCGCAACGGATTCGCCGGTCGACTTTCTCGCCGGCGTCACCTCGGCGCTGCTGTCGGCCGCGACCTTCATCGTGGTGCTCTGGACCATCGGCGGCGCGCTCACCGTGACGCTGGGCGGATCGACGATCACCATTCCCGGCTTTCTCGTGATTGCCGCAATGCTCTACGCGGCGATCGCCTCCGGCTCGATCCTGGTGATCGGCCGTCAATTCGTGCAGGTCTCCGAGGACAAGAACCAGGCGGAAGCCGAATTCCGCTACACGCTGACCCGCGTGCGCGAGAATGGCGAGAGCATTGCGCTGCTCGGCGGCGAGGACGAAGAACGCGGCGGCATCGACCGCAATTTTACCAGTGTCCTCGGACAATGGGCGCGGCTCGCCGGCCAGCACATGCGCACGACGCTGGTGTCGCAGGGCTCGAGCCTCGTTGCTCCCGTCGTGCCGCTGCTGCTCTGCGCGCCAAAATTCCTCGACGGCAGCATGAGCCTCGGACAGGTGATGCAGGCGGCGTCCGCCTTCACCATCGTGCAGAGCGCGTTCGGCTGGCTGGTCGACAACTATCCGCGGCTCGCGGACTGGAACGCCTGTGCCCGCCGCATCGCGTCGCTGATGATGTCGCTGGACGGCCTCGAACGCGCCGAGCAGGGCGACGGCCTCGGCCGCATCAAGCGCGGCGAGACCGGCAACCAGACGATGATGCTGGAGCTGAACGACCTCTCCGTCACGCTCGACGACGGCACCGCGGTGGTCGGGGAGACCGAAGTGGCGATCGAGCCCGGCGAGCGGCTGCTGGTCGCCGGCGAATCCGGCACCGGCAAGAGCACGCTGGTGCGCGCGATCGCGGGCCTCTGGCCATGGGGCGGCGGCAACGTCAATTTCCATCCCGACCGCCGGCTGTTCATGCTGCCGCAACGACCCTATGTGCCCTCGGGCTCGCTGCGGCGTGCCGTGGCCTATCCCGGCGCAGCCGAGAACTGGAGCGAGGCGGAGATCGGCGAGGCCCTGGACAAGGTCGGCCTCGATCACCTCAAGGAGAAGATCGAGGAGGAGGGGCCGTGGGACCAGACGCTCTCCGGCGGCGAGAAGCAGCGCCTCGCCTTCGCGCGGCTTCTGTTGCACAACCCCGATATCGTCGTGCTGGACGAAGCGACCTCGGCTCTCGACGAGAAGAGCCAGGACAAGATGATGCAGATGGTCACCGACGAGCTGCCGAAGGCGACCATCGTCAGCGTCGCACATCGTGTCGAGCTGGAAGCCTTCCACAGCCGCAAGATCGTGCTGGAGCGCCACAAGGGCGGCGCCAAGCTCGTCAGCGACATCGACCTGATCCCGCGCAAGGGCAAGCGCAAGCTGCTCGGCCGCTTCCTGCGCCAGCGCAAGCCGGCGGCGAAAAAGGCGGCGTGAGGCACTCTCGTCCCCCGGGCTCGCTTCGCGCTCCGGGACGACACTGAAATTGTAGCCCTCACCAAAACCGGCTATGCATGCGCCACTTGCAACGAGGACCGCCTGCTTGACGCCCGACACCACTCTTTCGACCGCGCCGTTCGGCACGTATGCGCCGAACGCAGCGCAGGCCGCGATCATCAGCCTCGCGCAACGATCGGGACTGAAGCGCGGCGCGTTCCGGCCGTGGATGTCGCGGCTGGTCAATCTGCTGCGCGTCGGCCCGGTCGACGTGCAATATCAGGGCGCCTCGTTCCGCTTCTATCATCAGGGCAGCGCGACCGAACGCGGCGCGCTGTTCAACCCCGACTACAACATCGACGAGCTCGACTTCCTGCGCCGGCACACGCCGGCCGGCGGGACGTTCGTCGACGTCGGCGCCAATGTCGGCACGTTTGCGCTGGTGATGGCGCGGCAGGTCGGACCATCAGGCAAAGTGGTCGCAATCGAGCCGCATCCCCTCACCTTTGGCCGGCTCTCGTTCAACCATGCCGCGTCGAAGGCAACGCAGGTGCGCCTGGTGCAGGCCGCCGCGGGCGATGCCGACGGCGAGTTGATGATCGAGAGCGGCGGCGGCAATCTCGGCGCCACGCATGTCGTCACCGGCGCCGCCAGCGCCGAGG
Organism: Bradyrhizobium sp. CCBAU 53338; assembly: GCF_015291665.1. NCBI lineage: Bacteria > Pseudomonadati > Pseudomonadota > Alphaproteobacteria > Hyphomicrobiales > Nitrobacteraceae > Bradyrhizobium > Bradyrhizobium sp. CCBAU 53338. The sequence goes on along the minus strand of NZ_CP030048.1, from coordinate 330,335 downwards.
CCATCAAGGTGCCGTCGCTGCGGCTCACGCGCATTCTGGAAGATGCCGGCGTCCGCAAGGTCGATTCGCTCAAGATCGACGTCGAGGGTTTTGAGGACCGCGTGCTGATCGGATTCTTCCGCGACGCGCCACCGTCGCTGTGGCCGCGTGCGGTGGTGATCGAGCATCTGTCACAAAACGAATGGCAGCAGGATTGTATCGCTGACATGGTCACGCGCGGCTTTGCGATCGCGCGCAAGACGAGAAGCAACACGTTCCTGTCACGCTGAACGGCGGAGGCTATCGATGATCGATCATTTGGGCTTGTCGGTTTCCGACTACGAGGCCGCGAAGACGTTCTACGCCAGGGCGCTGGCGCCGCTCGATTACAGCCTGATCATGGAAGTGACGGAAGAGCAGACCGGCCATGCCGCAGCCGCCGGCTTCGGCGCCGACGGCAAGCCGGATTTCTGGATCGACGGCAAGGGCGCGATGAACAAGCCGGTGCATGTCGCGATCCTGGCGAAGGACCGCGCGACGGTCGATGCGTTCTACGAGGCTGCGATGGCCGCCGGTGGCCGCGACAACGGGCCGCCCGGCATCCGCCCGCATTATCACGCGAACTATTACGGCGCCTTCGTGCTGGACCCCGACGGCCACAACATCGAGGCGGTCTGTCACGCGCCCGAATAGGACGCCGTCCGTTGTTCGAGCGTGATCTTCTCGGAACATCGGCGCCGCATCATCGTTGTCGTTCTCCCGACAACTGATCTCGATGATGCCGATGCCGATCGAACCGCCCGAGATACCGCCGTCGACACCCGGCACGCCGACCGAGCCGCCGCCGGGCATTCCGCCGGGCAATCCGCAACCGGAGATCACGCCGCCGGTGCGCGAGCCCGGGGAATCACCGCGGCCGGATGAATTGCCGGGTCGCGTGCCCGAGGAGATTCCGTCGCGCGGACCGAGCGGTCCGCTCGCGCCGAATCCTGCGACGGATGCCAATTCGTCGCAGGCTCATGCGTGACGCGATTGCAAGCCGGGCCTGAATGCGCAATGAACGTTGCTCGTGTGACATGATTTGCATGCAGAAATAAATCGCGACGCAATGTCTTTGCCCGCCACAATCCGGCCTAACGCGTAGCTGTTCATCACCCGACTTCACCTCGTCAAAGAACCTTCCGGGGAATTTCACGACATGACCAATCTTCGCTTCGTGCTGCTTGCCACGACGGCTCTGACCGCGATGCAATTCGCAAGCTCCGCATCGCACGCGCAAAGCGCGCCGCCGCTCGTGGTCGCGCAGGCCCAGCCCGAGAAGGGCCCTGACGGAAAACCGAAGCAGCCTCCGAAGGAGGCGCCGAAGGGACCGCCGCCCGCGGCGCGCCCGGCGACGCCGCCTCCGCCTGCTGCGCCCAAGGCACCAAGCGCCCCGCCGCCCGCGGCTGCACCCCCGCATCCGCCCGCTGCACCCCCGCCGGCCGCAGCGCCGTCGCGCCCGACACCGCCGCCCCCGCCGGCTGCGCCGCCCGCGGCCCGTCAGGCGCCTCCGCCGCCGCCTGCTGCACCGAAGGCCCCAACGCCGCCTCCGGCCCCGCAGCAGCATGTACCGCCTCCGGCAGCGGCTCCGCAGCAGCATGCGCCGACCCCACCACCGCCTCCGCCCGCGGCAGCGCGTCCGGCTGCCCCGCCGCCACCTCCGCCTGCTACAACCACGCCGCCGTCCGCGGCCCCTGCAGTGCGGCCTGCGCCAACCGCAACGCCAGCCCCGACGACGCCTCCGGCGCCCGCCGTTCGTCCGGCGACGCCTCCGCCCCCGACAGCCACACCCGCGCCGTCGGCAACGCCGGCACCTGGCACCAGGCCTCCGGGACGTCCCGGCGCACCGCCGGCCGCGGGACCGGCTCCGGGCGCAACCCCTGCTCCGACGGCAACGCCCGCGCCCGGCGGCGCGGTGACACCGCCTCCCGGACGCCAGGGTGGAACGCCGCCAGCCGGCGCGCCCGCTGCCGGTACACCGCCCGCGGCACCGCAGGCAGGCGCCGTGCCGCGTCCCCCGGCGCCTCCGCCCGGCGTCGCGGCGCCGACTGTCGTGCCGGCCACGCCGGCCGCAGCTCCGCCGCCCAACAAGGTTCAGTACGCGCCGCCGACGGTTGCGCCGGCGTTCCGCGCCGCGCCGACGGTCGCAGCACCGCTGCCGCCGCCGCCGCGTCCGCCGCAGCGTGACCTGACGCCGCTCGCGATCGGCGCGGGCGTGGTGGCCGGCGCCGTGATCGGCGCCACCATCGCGGACCTGCACAAGGAGCGGCACGAGGTCGTGGAAGGCGGCCGCACCGTCTACACCGAGCCGGACCGCATCATCATCCGTGATCCCGGCGGGCAGGCCTATGTCCGCGGCAACGATCTCTATCGCTTCCGCTATGGCGCCCGCGACATCCGCACCGAGACGGTCGGCGGCGAAACCCGCACGGTCGTGATCCGTCCTGACGGAACCGAGATCATCACGGTGGTCGGTCCGGACGGAAGCTTGATGCGACGTATCCGCAGGGATGCGCGTGGCCGCGAGATCGTGATCATCGACAACACCTATCGCGATCCGCGCGCGGTCGGCGGCTTCTATGTCGATGTCCCGCCGCCGGTGGTCAGCATCCCCTACGATCGCTACATCGTCGACGCCCAGGAGGCGTCGCCGCAGGTGATCTACGACACGATGCGGGCGCCGCCGGTGCAGCGAATCGATCGGCGCTACTCGCTCGACGAGATCCGCTACAGCCCCAATGTTCGCATGCAGATGCCGAGCGTCGACGTCAACACGATCAACTTCGCGACGGGATCGTGGACCATTCCGCCGGACCAGGCGGCGCGGTTGCAGGTGATCGCCGACGGCATCAACCAGGCGATCCAGGCCAATCCGCAGGAGGTGTTCCTGATCGAGGGCCACACCGACGCGGTCGGCAACGACGTCGACAATCTGTCGCTGTCGGACCGCCGGGCGCAGGCCGCGGCCGAATTGCTGACCCAGCAGTTCGGCGTGCCCGCGGAGAATCTGACGTCGCAGGGCTATGGCGAGCAGTACCTGAAGGAGCAGACGCAAGGACCGAGCCTGATCAACCGGCGCGTCACCGTCCGCCGCATCACCCCGCTGCTCAACGGCGGCCAGGCCAACGCGGCACCGCCACCGCGCCAGTAAGAGCGTCGCAACAAGAAAATGGCCGGGAGCGATCCCGGCCATTTTTGTTTTGCCTTGCAGGGTGGGTTGGCCGAAGGCGTAACCCACCTCTTTGATTTCCGCAGCGGCAGACGTGGCAGGTTACGCTTCGCGAACCCGCCCTGCGAACCTCAGCCCTTGTCACTCTCGAGCCGGAAGATCTGCGAGCCTTCGCTGCCCGACAGCAGGCCGGTCTTCGAATAGAGACCGAGCTTGGTGCGCGTGTCGGCAATGTCGAGATTGCGCATGGTGAGCTGGCCGATGCGGTCGGCCGGCGTGAAGGCGGCATCCTCGACCTTCTCCATGCTGAGCCTTTCAGGCGCATAGGTGAGGTTCGGGCTCTCGGTGTTGAGGATGGAATAGTCGTTGCCGCGGCGCAGTTCCAGCGTGACCTCGCCGGTGACGGCGCGCGCGACCCAGCGCTGCGCGGTCTCGCGCAGCATCAGGGCCTGCGAGTCGAACCAGCGACCCTGATAGAGCAGGCGTCCCAGGCGCATGCCGCTGATGCGGTACTGCTCGATCGTATCCTCGTTGTGGATGCCGGTGACGAGGCGCTCGTAGGCGATGTGCAGCAGCGCCATGCCGGGCGCTTCGTAGATGCCGCGGCTCTTGGCCTCGATGATGCGGTTCTCGATCTGGTCGCTCATGCCGAGGCCGTGGCGGCCGCCGATGGTGTTGGCCTCGAGGAACAGCGCGACGGGATCAGAGAAGGTCTGGCCGTTCAGCGCGGTGGGCTGGCCTTCCTCGAAGCGCACGACGACCTTCTCGGCCTTCACGGCACAATCGTCGCGCCAGAACGGCACGCCCATGATCGGGTTGACGATCTTGATGCCGCTGTCGAGGCTTTCGAGATCCTTCGCCTCGTGCGTGGCGCCGAGCAGATTGCTGTCGGTCGAGTACGCCTTCTCGGCACTCATCTTGTAGGCAAAGCCCTGCGCGGTCATGAACGCCGACATCTCGGCGCGGCCCCCGAGTTCGTCGATGAACTGCTGGTCGAGCCAGGGCTTGTAGATGCGCAAGCTAGGATTGGTCAAAAGGCCGTAGCGGTAGAAGCGCTCAATGTCGTTGCCCTTGAAGGTCGAGCCGTCGCCCCAGATGTTGACGCCGTCTTCCTTCATCGCCGCGACCAGCATCGTGCCGGTGACGGCGCGCCCGAGCGGCGTGGTGTTGAAATAGGTGATGCCACCGGTCGAGATGTGGAAGGCGCCGGACTGGATCGCGGCGATGCCTTCGTGAACCAGCTGCGTGCGGCAGTCGACCAGTACGGCCTTCTCGGCACCGAACGCTTCCGCCTTGCGCGGGATCTCGTTGTAGTCGGCCTCATCGGGCTGGCCGAGATTGGCGGTATAGGCGTAGCAGCGCGCGCCCTTCTGCTTCATCCAGAGCAGCGCCGCCGAGGTGTCGAGGCCACCCGAAAAAGCGATGCCGACTTTCTCACCCTTGGGCAGGCTTTTCAGGATCGTGGTCATGGCGCTTCCAATCGGGGCTTAAGGGGACTGACAGGGGGAATGGTTTGACGGCGCGAATATCAAATTTCGCAGGGCTCGGCACGCATTTAATGGCTCAGATCGACGCTGCCGGGCCAGTCTTGCCACCGAACAGACGCTTGCGGAGCCGGTAGGCGGGCATGTTCAACCGGGTCAGGGCGGCATCGACCGCCTCGTCCGAAAACCGGGTCCGCGGCCAGCGATAGATCAGCGCGAAGGCGAACCAGATCACGACGAAGGTGACGAGGCCGGCGGTCGCGACATCGGTGAAGAAGTGGCCGCCGAAGGCCATGCGGAGGGCGCTGGTCACGGCACCGAACAGCACCGCGCCTGCATAGGCGACAGGCCGCCACGCCGGCGGCGCCAGCGCGGCCGGCGCCAGCGTCCAGAACGCGGTCGCGCCTTCACCCGAGAAGAACGAGCAATTGCGCGCGCAATCGCCGCGCGGATCCCACCACGCCACGAACTGCTGATCGCCGGCAAACTCGGTCACCACCACCGGGCGCGGCCGGCCCCAATAGGTCTTGAAGGTGAGGTTGGTGAGAACGCCGGCCGACAGGATGATCGTGACCAGCAGGAACACGATCGCGCGCCCCGACACCATCAAGGGACGGTCGGGCCTGATCATCTTGACCACGAGCGCGATCAGCGGCGGCAACACGAAGGCCCAGGACACCCACATCGCAGCGTCACGCGCGAAGCCGGCCCAGCCGTTCAGCTTGATCGGAAAGGTTTTCGTCTCGGGATCGAAGAACAGTGCGGCGAGCTTGAGATCGAGCTCCGGATAGAGGCCGAAGACGACGCCGATCACGAGCCACAGCGCCAGGGCGATGAAGAGTCCGGTACGGTTCATGGCGCGCGGTTTAGCGGAGCGAAGGGGGGATGAAAACCCCGGAATCGGCGTGACTTATCGCACATCTGGCCGCGAATTCGACGGCAGCGGCGGAGGTGGTTGGCGCGGCGGCGGCGGGATGCGCCAGGCGCCGGCATTGCGGCCGGCGACCAGCCAATAGACGACGCCGGCAACGATGCCCGCACCGGTCATGATCTCAAGGTGCCGGCGCACGATGCCTTCGAACTGGAACGTATCGGTATGGAACGGGATGAGACCGAGATAGCAGGCGAGCCCCACGAGGCCGCCGCCGACGGCATAGGCCAGGGCGCTGCGGATATAGAGCGCCTCGGTGATCGCGACGATCACCGCCGCAGGCACCAGCGCGAAGCCCGAGACGAAGATGAAGCCGAAGCCGAGCAGGATGTCGATCGCACCCTGGTCGACGGGACCGGCGCCGAGATCGGAAAACTCCGGAAACAGCAGCGCGCCGACGACGATCATGCCGCCGACGAAGCATGCGGCGAGAAAGCCGATGAAGATGACGATGAGGCGGCCGATCAGTAACATGCGAAAAAAGCCACGATTGTCGTCATTGCGAGGAGCACTTGCGACGAAGCAATCCGGACTGCTTCCGCCGTGACATTCTGGATTGCTTCGCTTCGCTCGCATTGACGAGGAGGCGCGAGCGCGCACATGACAAGCTAATCCGTCATCGCCATGGCGCGCAGCGCCTGGCGTTCGCGGGCCGACAGCTTCTCCGTCTCCGACTTGAGCTGGCCGCAGGCGGCGAGGATGTCGCGGCCGCGCGGGGTGCGCACCGGCGAGGAATAGCCCGCGTTGAAGATGTATTCGGAGAATTTTTCGATCTGGTCCCAGTCCGAGCATTCATAGGCCGTGCCGGGCCACGGATTGAACGGAATCAGATTGATCTTGGCGTGAATGCCCTTGAGCAGCTTCACCAGCAGCTTTGCATCGTCGAGCGAATCGTTGACGCCCTTGAGCATCACATATTCGAAGGTGATGCGGCGCGCGTTCGAGGCGCCGGGATAGTCGCGGCAGGCCTGAAGCAGCTCCTTGATCGGATATTTGCGATTGAGCGGTACCAGCTCGTTGCGCAGTTCGTCGCGCACCGCATGCAGCGAGATCGCCAGCATGACGCCGATCTCCTCGCCGGCGCGCACGATGTTCGGCACCACGCCCGAGGTCGACAGCGTGATGCGGCGGCGGGAGATGCCGATGCCTTCGTTGTCGCCGACGATCAAAAGCGCATCGCGCACCGCATCGAAATTGTAGAGCGGCTCGCCCATACCCATCATGACGATGTTGGTGACGCGGCGCGTGCCGTCCTCGCGATCGGCCCAGTCGTTCAGGCGGTCGCGCGCAACCATGATCTGGCCGACGATCTCGCCGGCGGTGAGATTGCGCACCAGACGCTGTGTTCCGGTGTGACAGAAAGAGCAGTTGAGCGTGCAGCCGACCTGGGAGGAGACGCAGAGCGTACCGCGATCGGTCTCGGGGATGTAGACGCACTCGACTTCATGCGCCTTCTCGACATTGTCGCCGCTCGGCAGCCGCAGCAACCATTTGCGGGTGCCGTCATTGGAGATCTGCTCGGCCACGACTTCGGGCCGGTCGACCGTGAAGTGCTGGGCGAGCTCGGCACGAATGCCCTTCGAGATCGACGTCATGTCGTCGAAGCCTTGGGCGCCGCGGAAATAGAGCCAGTGCCAGAGCTGCTGCACGCGCATCTTGCGCTGCGCCGGTGCGACGCCGATCTCGCCGAGGCGATCGGCAAGTTCGGTGCGCGACAGACCGATCAGCGAGGGTCTCGCCGGCGGCACATAGGTTTCAAGCGGAGTCTTCTCCACCAGGATTGCGTCGCGCGGCTGGGTCGTCGGTTGCATCGATAGGGCCTGATTGCTGTGGTCGTTCCGGGGCAGCTCGAAGAGCTGAACCAGGAACCTCGAGATTCCGGGATCGATGCTGCGCATCGCCCCGGAATGACGGAAGAAAATCTGGAACCGGCCCTATATAGCAACCTGAACCGCCGATTGCGACCTTCTCGCCTGCAGCCTTAACGCCTGCAATCCTATCTTCGGCAGTCTTGCGAGATCCGGTCCAGCGCCTGGGCGAGGCCCTTCAGCGAGAACGTGTCGGTCGTCTCCGTCCCCTTGGTCGAGACGCCCTTGACCACCAGATCGGCGGATTTGCGCATGGCTTCGACCATCCGTTCCTCCTCGGCCGCGTTCTTGATCCAGAGGCCGTCGCCTTGCGTGTACATCGCGAAGGAGGCGCCGCCGACCTCGACGGTCGATTCCGAGCCCGGCTTCAGCGCGTAGCCGATCATGACCGAAACTTCGTTGTTCACCTTCTCGGCCGGGCGGGTCGAGACGAAGGCATAGGCGGGATCGCGCGGCCGATTCGGCGGATTGGTCTTCGATGACGACGGCTTGGCCAGCGCGAAGCAGACTTTCTTGCCGTTGGGTGCCGCCGAATAGGCCCCCCAGGTGCCGAACTGGCCGATCAGCGTCGGCTCCGCACCGCCGGCAACCGCCGCAGGCGGCGCCACCGGCTTGCTATCGTGTTTGGCGGCCGTCTTGGACGCAGTTGCGGCCGGCTTTGCCGCCGCCTTCGGCGCCGGTTGCGCCGTCTGAGCGCGCGCGGAATCACTCAATCCCCACGCCGCCACGCCAGTCATCAAAGCCAAAAAGAGCGCCCGCCACATGCTGGAGTGGTTCCCTCAATATTGTGACTGGAAGATGGCCCGGCCGTGCGTTGTCCCCGAGTCAGGGATAACCGGGAAAGTCCAATTTGGGAAGGCAGTTAGCCGAGCAACAGGACTAGCTTTTGGACCGCGCGGCGCGCTGTTCGGCCCATTGCGCGTCGGTCCATTGCAACAGGTCCTCGGCACCGGAACTGCGCAAATGCGCGCCGCCATCGATCACCACCATCTCGCCGTTGATGTAAGCAGCACGGTCCGAGACCAGGAAGCTGGCGAGGTCGGCAAGCTCGCTGTGCTCGCCATTGCGCCCCATCGGGTTGCGCAGCAGGCTGTCGTCGCGTCCCTGGAGCCGCAACTGGCCGGACGCGCCCGGCGTCGGGAACGGGCCCGGCGCGATCGCGACCGTGCGGATGCCCTTCGGACCCCACTCCACCGCGAGACTCCTGGTCATCGCCAACACCGCCGATTTCGCCATCGCGGAAGGGACGGTGAAGGCGCGGCCGGTGATGGTCGAGGTCGAGAGGATCGAGAGTACGACACCATTGTGCTTGCCATCGATCCAACGCTTGCCAGCAGCGAGCGTGCAGTACATCGCGCCGTGCAGCGTTGGCGCCAGGATCGCATCGGCCGCGCGGAACGACAGATGCTCGCTTTGTGCGATGAAGGTCGCGGCGGCATTGTTGACGAGAATATCGAGTGGTGCTTCGCGCCAGATCGCATCCATCATCGCGTCGACGGCGGCACCGTCGCGAACATCGCACGCGATCGCGGTGACCTTGCCGCTGGTCTCTTTGCGCATCTCGCTCGCAGTTGCTTCGAGCCGATCGAGCTTGCGGCCGCAGATCACGAGCTCTGCGCCAAGCGCGAGGAAGCGGCGTCCCATCGCAGCACCGAGGCCCGAACCGCCGCCGGTGACGAGGATTCGTTTGTCCTTGAGCAGACCTGTTTCAAACATCGTTTGAATCCTTTCTTTTTGTTCTTGCTCCGTCATTGCAAGCGAAGCGAAGCAATCCAGAGTCCGCACCGCGGAAAATAGTCGCCGCGCTCGCAATGACGAGGATAGGCCAGCGCGCTCCTCAGACAAAGAATCCTGATTGTAGGGTCGCCCCAAATCCGGCAAAACCGCCCTAGCTAGAACTCCACTCGAAACGCCCCAGGTGCCGCCATGAAAGCCATCCTTTGCTCGCAATATTGCCAGCCCGACGATCTCGTGCTCGCCGACGTGCCGGATCCGGTGGCAGGTCCCGGCGAGGCCGTGATCGCGATCAAGGCGGCGGCGCTGAATTTCTTCGACATCCTGATGATCCAGGGCAAGTACCAGATCAAGCCGCCGTTCCCGTTCTCGCCCGCCGCCGAAGTTGCCGGTGTGATCGAGAGCATCGGTCCTGGTGTCACTGATCTCAAGGTCGGCGATCGCGTGGTCGCGTCCTGCGGCCACAACGGCGCGCGCGAAAAGATCGCGTTGCCTGCTTCTGGGATCGTGAAGATCCCGGACAATCTCGACTACGACCGCGCGGCCGGCATCATCATCATCTACGGCACGGCGCTGCATGCGCTGGAAGATCGCGCCAGCCCGAACCCGGGCGAGACGCTCGCGGTGCTCGGTGCGGCCGGCGGCACCGGGCTTGCCGCGTGCGAGCTCGGCAAGCTGATGGGCCTGAAGGTGATCGCCTGCGCCTCGTCCGAGGAGAAGCTCGAATTCGCCAAGGCTCACGGCGCCGAGCTGACGCTGAATTACGCCAAGGAAGATCTCAAGGAAGGCCTGCGCAAGCTCACGGGCGGAAAGGGCGTCGACATCATCTTCGATCCAGTGGGTGGCGCGTATGCGGAAGCGGCGCTGCGCTCGATCGCCTGGGAAGGCCGCTTCCTCGTGATCGGCTTTGCCGCCGGCGACATTCCGAAGATGCCGCTGAACCTCGCGCTGCTGAAGGGCTGCGATATCAGAGGCGTGTTCTGGGGCGCCTGGACCCGACAGAATCCCGAGAAGAACCGCGCCAATCTCGAGAAGCTCGTGAAGTGGACGGCGGAAGGAAAGATCTCATCTCATGTCGACCGCACCTTCCCGCTGGCGCAGACCGCCGACGCGCTGAAGGTGCTCGCGGGACGGCAGGCCATGGGCAAGGTGATCCTGCATCCGTGAGGATGCGGCGCAGTCGCCACATACTCAACCGTCATCGCCTGGCTTGACCGGGCGATCCAGTAACTCCGAGACGGTCGTAGCCGAAGCGATAGGCCGCGGCGTACTGGATTCCCCGCCTTCGCGCGCCTTCGCGGGGAATGACAGCGAGCGCGGGGCGGGCCGTGTGCCCACCGCTGCACTGTAAAGTCCCCCTCAACCATTCGCGCAGAAATTGCGGTGCACTCCGCCGCCTCGCCCCAATCAAACCCAAATATCTCCCTGATCGCGCCAACCGCCGTCGTTTTTTGGGCTGATTCAAACTGCGATTTACGGGTTCCAGTTTGCGGGGCGCTTCTGGACAACAACAAGAAGACTGAAGCCGGGACGGCCCCTGCGTTGCGTCAGTAATGGGGAGCATCACCATGGAGTCGACGGCACACCGTCCGTCCAGGGGGTCGAGCGCGCTCGACTCCAATCGAACGGAATCACAATCATCCACCGCGTCCTACATCCGCGCGCGCGCACAACGCGCCGATCTTTCACAGGTCGATCCGATCCCACTCTTTCTGTGCGACCCGCTCGGTACACCCGATCCGCGCGAATTTGCACCGCTGGATTTGCGCTCAGAACGGAAGATCTTCCCGCGCGTTCTCGCCGCTGTTGTGGTTGTAGGCTTCTTGGCGATTTTGGCCGCGCTGTTTCAGCCCGACCTGCGCAGCCTCGTCGCCGCCAATGCCGGTGGCGCAACGGCCACAACTCCTGAGCAGCCAGCGATGCCGGCCAATGCGCCGGTTGCGCGGCAGGCCGCGCTCAAGGACCCTGCTCGCGCCACCAGGCCGACGCTGGCGAGCGCCGACATGCAGAACCTGCCGGCCCCATCGACGCCAAGCCGTGAAGCGATTGCGACGGCCTACCAGAGTGCGCTGCAAGCCCAGACGCCTGTGCCCGTCGCCGCCGTGCAACCCGCGTCACCTCCATCTCCGCCGGCAAAGACGCTCGATGCCGATACGCTGGCAGGGTTGATGACGCGGGCGAGGAGCCTGATCGGCGTCGGCGACATCGCCGCAGCGCGGCTGCTGCTCGAACGCACCGCGAGCGCGGGGGACGCAACGGCCGCACTTCTGCTGGCGCAGACCTATGATCCGGCCGTGCTCGGCACGAGGGACACACGCAGCGTCAGTGCCGACGCGAGCGCGGCACGCGACTGGTACCAGAAGGCCGCAACGCTCGGATCCGCCGAGGCGCAGCAGCGCCTCGCCCAGCTTTCGAACTAGAACTTTTCAGGGGACATCATGCGTGACACTTTGAGAATGGCGCTTGCCGCCATCACGACGATCTGCGCCTTCGCGGCTCATGCTGAACAGACCGAATATGATCCGGCCAAGGTCTCCGACAGCCTGAAGGCCATCTTCCAGTTCGGCTCGAGTTCGACCAAACAGGCGCTGAACGCCAACACCGTGACGCTGATAACAGGCACGATCGGCGGCACCTATGTGCAATTCGGCGCCGACCTCGCCTCGGTGCTCGACGACGGCAACAAGATCCGCGTCCTGCCGATCGTCGGCCGCGGCTCGGTGCAGAGCGTGGCCGACATCCTGTTCCTGCAAGGCGTCGATCTCGGCGTGGTGCGCGCTGATACGCTGGATTACCTCGAGCGAAAGGGATTCGCGAAGGACATCAAGCGGCAGTTCACCTATGTCACCAAGCTCTACAACGAGGAGATGCAGGTGATCGCACCGAAATCGGTCTCGACGCTGAAAGACCTCGAGGGCAAGACGGTCAGCGTCGACTTGCCGAACGGCGGCACTTTCGTCACCGCACTCACCGTGTTCGAGCGGCTCGGGATCAGGGCGAAATTCGTCTATGTCGAGCAGCGCATTGCGATGGAGAAATTGAAGGCCGGCGAGATCGACGCCGTCATCGTGGTCGGCGGCAAGCCGTACAAATCGGTCTCGACCTTCGGCAATGACGGTCGCTTCCATCTCGCGCGCGTGGACTATGCAAAGCCGCTCCAGAACGACTATCTGCCGGCGACGCTCACTGCCAAGGACTATCCGAACCTGATCAAGGAGGGCGAGAGCGTGGATACGATCGCCGTGCCTGCTGTGCTGGCGGCCTATAATTGGGCGCCCAACACGGAGCGCTATCGCAAGCTCGCGCTGTTCGTGGATGCCTTCTTCACGAAATTCCCGGCGCTTCAGAACGCACCCTTCCATCCCAAATGGAAAGAGGTGTCGCTCGCGGCTCCCCTGGCGGGCTGGAGCAGATTGCCGGTGGCGCAGCAATGGCTCGACCGACACGGCGTCGAACCGGTAACGCAGCAACGCTTCGAAGCATTCCTGAAGCAGAGCCCGGCGGGCGCGAAGGTGTCCGACGCGGAGCGGGAGACGCTGTTCAGGCAATTCCAGGCATGGGATGCGGAGAAGGCGCGCGCGGAGAAGAAGTAGCGGACGGCCACACTCTCGCTGTCATCGCCCGGCTTGACCGGGCGATCCAGTACTCCGAGACGGCCGTGATTGAATCGAGAAGCCGCGGCGTACTGGATTCTCCGCCTTCGCGGAGAATAACAGCGGAATATGGGGCCCTGCTATTCCTCCGCCTCATCCACGCCGCGCGTCAGCGCGGCACGCGCGGCTTCGCGGTGCTCCGAGGTGATGTGGCTGGCGACCATGCGAATGGCAGTGGCGAGAATCGCGGCGTCATCGGTGAAGCCGAGCACTGGCATCACGTCGGGAATGAAGTCGAACGGCAGGATGAAATAGGCGATCGCCCCCAACAGCGACGCCTGGACATGGCGCGGCGTCTGCCGGTCGAAGGCGCAGTAATAGGCCGCGAGCAGATCCTCGGTGAACGGCAGATGCGCGGCGACGCGCTTCAGCTTGCGCCAGAAGCGGCGGCGCGCGCTGTCACGATCTTCCGCGAGCCGATCGGCCGGCTCGAAGCCGACGCCGTGTTCGGCAGCCATGGCCGAGAACTCCCCGTTCAGCCGGACGCGGCGGATCGCCGCATCGCATGCTGATCACAACATGGGGACGCGCATTTTGCCTGCAAGATGTCAGCCCGATGTAAGCTTGGCGATGGCGTTCATCGCGCTCGCAAGCTCGACGTCGAGCCTGGTGACGCCGCCGGCGTCGTGGGTCGAGAGCACCACCTCCACCGTCTTGTAAACGTTGCGCCATTCCGGGTGATGATCCATTTTTTCAGCGATCAGCGCCGCGCGGGTCATGAAGCCGAAGGCCTCGTTGAAATCCTTGAAGACAAAGGTTTTCCCGATGGCGTCGCGGCCCTGGACCTCGGTCCAGCCCGGGATACCGCCCAGCGCCTGCTTGCGTGCGTCCGCCGCCAATCGCTCTGCCATGACCGCCTCCGTTCTTCAGGGGAACTTTACCCTAACGCCCCGCTTACGCCTGGGGTTCATCGGGGATTTCGCGCATCCGCTAACCATGACGGAGATGTAACCCCGCCGGACAAGAAATTTGCTACAATTGCGGGCGTAAATCGCCGGCCAAGATGAAACTGAGCCTGAAGCGCCTGTTTGGGAGATCGATGACCGGGGACTTGAACCTGGCCGAGACGCCCCCTCCGCGTTCGCCGCGATCCGCGGCGCGGAAGACCGCGCTCGTGTCTCTGGCGCTGGTGCTCGCCATCATCGGCGCGCTCGCCGGCGGCTACTATTTCGCGATGCGACCGGTCACGCTGAAGATCGCGGTCGGCCCAGCCAACAGCGACGATCTCAAAGTCGTGCAGACACTGACGCAGGCCTTCGCGCAGAGCAAAGGCTCCGTGCGGCTGCGCCCGATCCCGACCGAGGGCGCCACCGCCAGCGCGGGCCAGCTCGCCGAAGGCAAGGCGGATCTTGCCATCGTGCGCGGCGATCTCGACGTTCCCAAGAACGCGCAGGCCGTTGCGACGCTGCGCAAGAACGTCGTGGTGCTGTGGTCGGTGCCGGGCAAGGGCAAGAAGAAGGGCGCGAAGATCACCAAGATCGCACAGCTCGCCGGCCACCGCGTCGGCGTGGTCGGCAAGACGCAGGCCAACGTCAATCTGCTGAAAGTGATCCTGCAGCAATACGGCATCGATCCCGCCAAGGTCGAGATCGTGCAATTCCCGGCAAGCGAGGTCGTGGAAGCGATCAAAGCCCAGAAGGCCGACGTCTATCTCGCGGCCGGCCCAGTCAACAGCAAGATCACATCGGATGCGATTACGGCCTCCGCCAGGGACGGCGGCACGCCGACCTTCCTCGCGATCGATTCGGCGGATGCGATCGCGCAGAATCATCCGGTCTATGAAGCCTCGGAAATTCCCGCCGGCACCTATGGCGGCTCGCCCGATCGTCCCGACGACGAGGTCAAGACCATCAGCTTCTCGCATCACATCGTGGCGCGCAAAGGCCTTTCAGAGACCACGGTCGCGGCCTTCACCCGGCAGCTCTTCGCCGTGCGCCAGCAATTGCTTACCGACTTCCCGCAGGCCGCGAAGATCGAAACGCCCGACACCGACAAGGACGCGGTGATCCCCGTGCATCCGGGCGCTGCCGCCTTCGTCGACGGCGAGGAGAAGACCTTCCTCGACAAGTACAGCGATTACATCTGGTGGAGCCTGATGGCGCTCTCGGCCACGGGCTCGCTCGGCGCCTGGTTCGCGGGCTACCTCAAAAAGGACGAGCGCGACAACAACAGCCATCTGCGCGAGCGTCTGCTCGACATGCTCACCGCAGCCCGGAAGAGCGAGACGACCGACGAGCTCGACCAGATGCAGGCCGAGGCCGACGAGATCCTGCGCGACACGCTGCGCTGCTTCGATCACGGTGCCATCGAGGAAGGCGCACTGGCGGCCTTCAACATCGCGCTCGACCAATTCCACACCGCGGTCGCCGACCGCAAGGCGGTGCTGTCCAGCCTGCCGCAGAACCTGCAGCGCGCCGGCGCGCAATTCCGAGCCGCCGGCAACGCATAACGTCTGCACGCGTAATTGCCGCGTCACAATGTCTCAATATAGGTTCCGTCGTCATTCCGGGATGGTCCGAAGGACCAGACCTCAGGTGCGCCATTGCGCACCGGGGAATCTCGAGATTCCGGATTAGCGCTTCGCGCGCTCCGAAATGACAGCTCAAGATGCGCCAGCCCGCGAGCCCCACGCCATGAAGATCAAATTCTCCCGCCGCAAATTCCTCACCACCGGCGCCGGCGCACTCGGCGCGATCGCGATGCCGCATCTGTCGCGCGCCGCCGACCGGCCTATGGTCACCCACGGCGTGCAGTCCGGCGACGTCACCGTCGATGGCGGTGTGGTCTGGGCGCGCACCGACCGTCCCGCGCAGATGCTGGTCGAGGTGGCGACGACGGAATCGTTCAAGGACTCCCGTGCGCTGCCGCCGATCGCGGCGCTGCCCGAGAGCGACTTCACCGCGAAGATGCTGGTGGAGAATCTGCCCGGCGGACAGGACATCTTCTACCGCGTCCGCTTCCGCGATCTCTCCCATACTGCGATCGAAGGCGAGCCGGTGGTCGGCCGCTTCCGCACCGCGCCGGCCGACCGCCGCGACGTCAGCTTCGTCTGGGGCGGCGACGTCGCCGGCCAAGGCTGGGGCATCAATCCCGATGACGGCGGCATGCTCACCTTCTCAGCCATGCGCAAGCACCGGCCGGATTTCCTGCTGCACTCCGGCGACACCATCTACGCCGACGGCGTGATCCCTTCCGAGGTGAAGCTCGCAGACGGCAAGATCTGGAAGAACCTCACCATCCCCGAAAAGGCCAAGGTCGCCGAGACGCTGGACGAGTACCGCGCGGCGCACAAATACAATTTCACCGACGACAACGTCCGCGCCTTCAATGCCGAAGTGCCTGTTTTCGTGCAGTGGGACGATCACGAGGTGACCAACAACTGGTCGCTGTCGAAGGATCTGCCGGCGACCTACAAGGTGCGCGACATCTGGCTGCTCGCGGCGCGCGCGAGCCGCGCCTTCCACGAGATGTATCCGATGCGCGAGAGCATCAATGAGCCGGGCCGGGTCTATCGCAAAATCTCCTACGGCCCGCATCTCGACGTGTTCGTGCTCGACGAGCGCAGCTATCGCGGCCCGAACGGCGCCAATCTCGAAACCGAGTACGGCCCGGCCAGCTATTTCCTCGGGCCCGAGCAGATGGCCTGGCTGAAGCGCGAACTGCTCAATTCGCGCGCGACCTGGAAGGTGATCGCCTCCGACATGCCGCTCAGCATCCTCGTTTACGATGATGCCGCGAACAAGAAGGGTTCGGAAGCCTTCGCGCAAAGCGACGGCCCGCCCCGCGGCCGCGAACTCGAGATCGCCGACATCCTGCGCTTCATCAAGGTGGCGCCGATCAGGAACACGGTGTGGCTGACGGCGGACGTGCACTACGCCGCCGCGCATTATTACGATCCGAACAAGGCGCAATTCCAGGATTTCGAGCCGTTCTGGGAGTTCGTCTCGGGCCCGCTGCACGCCGGCACGTTCGGCCCGAACGAGCTCGACAACACGTTCGGCCCCGAGGTGCGCTTCGTCAGGGCACCCGGCCTCGACAAGCAGAACCTGCCGCCGTCAGCGGGCATGCAGTTCTTCGGTCACGTCAAGATCGACGGCACTTCCGGCCAGATGACAGTGACGCTGCGCGACCGCGCCGACGTCGCGCTGTGGTCGACCACGCTCGATCCGAAACTCGCCTGAGGCCGATCTAGCCGCCGCGCGCCTGCAACGCCGCCTCCAGCGCATCGCTGGAGCAGGGCTTTTGCAGCCGTGGCCGTGCGGCAAACTCCGGCGGAATGCTCGTCTCCGCGCCGTAGCCGGTGACGAAGACGAAGGGAATATCCAGGGCTGCAAGCCGTTCGGCGATCGCAAAACTCTTCTCGCGGATCAACTCGACATCGAGCAGCGCGAAGTCGGGCGCGCGTGCCGTGATAGCGTTCAGGGCCTGCGCCACCGAGCCCACCGTGCGCACGCTGCTCACGCCAAAGCCGAGCAGGCGATCCTCGAAATCGATCGCGATGATCGGATCGTCCTCGACGATCAGCACATCGGCAGGGCTGACGGCTGAGCCGTCGGGGAAAGCAGGTATCATGATCCTGGCTATTGAGGGCTGCATGTTGTCACCAATCAGGACAGCCCATGCCGACGCCTGCGCCCAGCGCATCGGAGGGTTCCCGGAACGAAACTCACCACAGAACAGTTTTGACGTCTGTCCACATGTGCACACAAGCCATGGACGGAACTCGCTAAGGTGGAGAGGAGGATGGGGAGTTTGCGATGGATGCGCGTATCAGCAAGACAAGCGAGATCGAGAGCCGCCCTGCCAACAATCTGCTTCGGCGGTTGAATGCGCCGGACTATGCGCTGCTCGCACCACATTTCGCCGTCGACGAGGTCGGCCCGAACCATCTGCTCTACAGTCCCGGCGACGATGTCCAGGTCGTGCACTTTCCGTGCGGGCCCTCGCTCGCGACGTTCCTCGTTCCGAACGAGGACGGCCGCGACGTCGAGACCATCCTGGTCGGCCGTGAGGGCGCGGTGGGCGGCATCGTCAGCGAAGGATTTCTGCCGGCCTATACCCGCATCTGCGTCAAGTTCGGCGGCCCGTTCGCGCGCATTCACGTCGGCAAGCTGGAAGCGGCGAAGGCGCGCTCGCCGTCACTGCGCAACATCTTCGCGCGCTATGCCGACTGCATGCTGGCGCAGATTTTCCAGTCGACCGCCTGCAACGCCATTCACTCGATCGAGCAGCGCACGGCGAAATGGATCATCGCGGCGATGGAGCGAACCGGCGACGAGAGCAGCGTGCCGTTGACGCATGAGCAGCTCGCCACGTTGCTCGGCGTGGGGCGCAGCTATGCCAGCCGCGTGCTGCAATCGTTCAAGGCCGAAGGCGTGCTCGACACGCGGCGCGGCTCGATCCTGGTCCGCAACCATGACGGCCTGCGCCTGCGCGCCTGCCTCTGCAACGACGCCGTCAAGATGCACTTCGAGGAGGTGCTGCGCGGGGTCTATCCGACAGAGGAGCCGAACCACAGCTCCGCGCAGGGCTAGTTGGGGCACTTGTCCCGCGAATAAAGGGCCGGTTTGGTCCGGGATATTCTAAGCCCCGGGGATTCCCGGACAAAATTCAATCAACCAACCTCGAAAGAACGCATTGTTTTTTGGCGTTTTTTCCCTATATTGCGGCGCAAACGCATGGGGTGCCCGGTCGATATGGCCGGGTTTCCTTTTTGGGCGTAGCAGGCCCCGTTTTCCACGTTTCAGCGTCGTCCGTGAAGAGGTCCCGGCTTGACCGGCGAGATCGCGCTTAACCCATTGTCCGACCGCAAAGAAGCTCACTCATGAACCTTCGTAACGTCGCCATCATCGCCCACGTCGACCATGGCAAGACGACCCTCGTCGACAAGCTCCTCCAGCAGTCCGGCACGTTCCGCGAGAACCAGAAGGTGACGGATCGCGCCATGGACTCCAACGACCTGGAGCGCGAGCGCGGCATCACCATTCTGGCCAAGGCGGCCTCGGTGCAGTGGAAGGACACCCGCGTCAACATCGTCGACACCCCCGGCCACGCCGATTTCGGCGGTGAGGTCGAGCGAATCCTGAACATGGTGGACGGCGCGCTGGTGCTGGTGGACGCGGCCGAAGGCCCGCTGCCGCAGACCAAGTTCGTGGTCTCCAAGGCGCTCAAGGTCGGCCTCAAGCCGATCGTCGTCATCAACAAGGTCGATCGCCCCGACGCGCGCCCGACCGAAGTCATCAACGAGGTGTTCGACCTGTTCGCGGCGCTCGACGCCAGCGAGGAGCAGCTCGATTTCCCGATCCTCTACGGGTCGGCCAAGCAGGGCTGGATGGCCGAGAGCCCGGAGGGTCCGCAGGACAAGGGCATGGAGCCGCTGTTCGACCTGATCCTGCGTCACGTCGCACCGCCGACGGTCGAGGAAGGGCCGTTCCGGATGATCGGCACCATCCTGGAAGCCAATCCCTATCTCGGCCGCATCATCACCGGCCGCATCTCGTCCGGCGTCCTCAAGCCGAACCAGCAGGTCAAGGTGCTTCATGCCGACGGCAAGCTGGTCGAGACCGGGCGTATCACCAAGATCCTGGCATTCCGCGGTCTCGAGCGCACGCCGCTCGATGAAGCCGAAGCCGGCGACATCGTCGCCATTGCCGGCCTGACCAAAGGCACCGTCGCCGACACTTTCTGCGATCCCACCGTCGAGGTACCGCTGCCGGCGCAACCGATCGATCCGCCGACCGTGTCGATGTCGTTCATCGTCAACAACTCCCCGCTCGCCGGTACCGAAGGCGACAAGGTGACGAGCCGCATGATCCGCGACCGTCTCTTGCGTGAAGCCGAGGGCAACGTCGCGTTGCGCGTCGTCGAGTCCGCCGACAAGGATGCGATGGAAGTGTCCGGCCGCGGCGAATTGCAGCTCGCGATCCTGATCGAGACCATGCGTCGTGAGGGCTTTGAGCTCTCGGTGTCGCGCCCGCGCGTCGTGTACCAGAAGGACGAAGCGACCGGCGCCACCATGGAGCCGATCGAGGAGGTCGTGATCGACGTCGACGAGGAGCATTCCGGCGTCGTCGTGCAGAAGATGAGCGAGCGCAAGTCCGAGCTGATCGAGATGAAGCCTTCGGGCGGCAATCGTCAGCGCCTGGTGTTCTACGCGCCGACCCGCGGCCTGATCGGCTATCAGGGCGAACTGCTCACCGACACCCGCGGCACCGCGATCATGAACCGCCTGTTCCACGGCTATGCCCCGTACAAGGGCGAGATCCAGGGCCGCCGTAACGGCGTCTTGATCTCCAACGACCAGGGCGAGGCGGTGGCCTACGCCATGTTCAAGCTGGAAGACCGCGGCCCGATGATGATCGAGCCCGGCTGGAAGGTCTACAAGGGCATGATCGTCGGCGAGCACACCCGCGACAACGATCTCGAGATCAACGTGCTCAAGGGCAAGCAGCTCACCAACATCCGCACGACGTCGAAGGACGAAGCCGTGCGCCTGACCCCGCCGATCCGCATGACCCTCGAAAAGGCGCTCGCCTATATCGAGGACGACGAGCTCGTCGAGGTCACCCCGAAGTCGATCCGCCTGCGCAAGAAGCACCTCGACCCGAACGAACGCAAGCGCGCGGAAAAGGCCAAGGAAGCGGTGGCGTAAGGCCGCCGGTCTCACTCACTGTCATGCCCCGGCTGCCGGGCGATGACAGTTCGTCTTGTGGTGGGCTTTCAGCGAACGTGCTAGAGCCCACCCATGTCCTTGCCCTCCTCCGTCGACGTCGCGATCATCGGCGCCGGTGCCGCCGGCCTTGGCGCAGCACACGCGTTGGCGGGCTCCAGCCTCTGTGTGATCGTGCTGGAGGCACGCAACCGGCTTGGCGGCCGCGCCTGGACCGTGCAAGCCTCACCTGACGTGACCTTCGACGTCGGCTGCGGTTGGCTGCACTCCGCGGACAAGAACTCCTTCGTCGCCGTCGCAAGGCAACTCGGTTTCGAGCTCAACAAGGATCTGCCGCCCTGGCGCGAGCGCGCCTATGGCAATGCGTTTCCGCAAGGCGAGCGCGACGATTTCATGCGCGCGATGGAGGCCTTCTACGAGCGGCTCTGGCAGGCCGCGCAGAAAGGCACGGACGAGCCCGCGAGCCTGAGCCTCGAGCCCGGCAATCGCTGGAATCCGATGATCGACGCGATCTCGACCTACATCAACGGCTGCGAGCTCGAGGACATGTCGACGCTCGACTGGGACGCCTATGAGGACAGCGAACTCAACTGGCGCGTCCGCCGCGGCTACGGCGCGCTCATCGCGGCCTATGGCGCGCCATGCCCGGTGGCGCTGAACTGCAACGTCACGCTGATCGATCATTCAGCGAAGCGCATCCGCATCGAGACATCACAGGGCACGCTTGCTGCCGACAAGGTGATCGTCACCGTGCCGACCAATCTGATCGCCGACCAAGCGATCCGCTTCTCGCCGCCGCTCCCTGCCAAGATCGATGCCGCAGCCGGCCTGCCGCTCGGCCTCGACGACAAGGTGACGCTGGCGCTCGACGGCGCCGAAGCTTTCCCGAAAGAAGGGAACCTGCGCGGCGCCACCATGCGCACCGGGATGGGCACCTACCACATCCGCCCGTTCGGCCAGCCCTGCATCGAGGGCTTTTTCGGCGGCAGTTTTGCCCGCCAGCTGGAAGCCGCCGGCGAGGGTGCCATCGCCGCACACAGCATCGACGAGATCGCCGGCTTCCTCGGCAACGACATCCGCCGCAAGCTGAAGCCGCTGTATGAGTCACGCTGGGGGCATGATCCGTTTGCAAGAGGCTCGTACTCGCACGCGCTGCCCGGTCACGCCGGAGATCGCGCCGTACTGGCGGAGCCCGTGGACGGGCGACTGTTCTTTGCGGGAGAGGCGACCTCGCCGAGTTTCTTCACGACGGCGCACGGGGCACGGGACAGTGGGGAGCGGGCGGCGAAGGAAGCGCTGGCGGCTCTTGGCAAGCCGTAACCGCACGCTCCGTCGTTGCGAGTGCTACTCGATCACGCGCGCCCGCAGCTCCGCATCGGGCACGAAGCACGCGTCGTACTTCCCGAAGATGCGATAGCGGTTGCGCGCGATGAGGCTGTAGACGGGGTCGCGCAGCGGCTTCGGTACGGCGAACAGCATCCGCACCCAGCCCCAGCCGGGAAGCTGCGACAGCACTGTCAGCGCGGCGTCCGATTTCACGAACGCTTCGCCGCCGTGGACGACGGCATTAGTGTCAGGATCATCGGGATCGATGCCGAAGGTCCGCGCGAGCTTCGCGCCATAGTCCGACTGGATCGGCGTGAAGCGAAACCGCTTGGCCGCGTCGCGCGCCGCGACGAACCTCACCCAGCACGAGCAGAAGATGCAGACGCCGTCGTACAGGATCACGTCATCGTCGGACCACTTGCTCATTAGCGATTATCCAGCGTCAAAAGCGCGACCAGCATCAGCACGATCGCAGGCCCGGTCTTCACCAACGCACCGAGCGGCTCGATCCAGAGATCCGGTGTCAGGATTGCCGCGCCGAACATATAGCCGAGCGAGGCTATGATGCCCGCAGCCAGGCCGACCGCAGCCGTGCGGCGGAAGGCGATCAGCACGCCGATGCTCATGTCCATCAGGCTGGTGCCGATGGTGACGGGATCGACCAGCGCGGGCGGGAAGTCGTGCGCGGTCAGGATACCGGCAGCAGCGCGGTAGGACACGAACAATGCGATGAAGCCGGACACCAGCCAGAACGCGATCAGGCTGGCAAGGATCAGCGCCTTGATCAGGAACAGCCGCGCGAACCATTTGTCCTGGATGGTGGCGGGATGGCGCCCGATCGTGTCAGCCAGCGTTTTCGGTACGATCCCCGTGGCGGCGGTCCAGGCCGAGGGATCACCCGTTACGCCGCGGCGCAGCTCGGCGATCGCGGTGGAGCGCATCGGCGACATCCAGCCGAGCGTGCTGGCGAGATCGCCAAGTCTTGCGCCGAGATCGAGCATGAAGGGCGGCATCGCGACATGCGGCCAGCCGGCCGTGCCGAAGGCAAATCGGAATTGCTCGATGACACCGGCCATCGTGATCGGCCCGGATTGCATCAAGTCCCAGTTCACCGCCTTTACGGACGTATCTTCGATATCGCGCGCCGCGAGCCAGGCGATGGTTGCGGAGATATCATCGACTGCGACGGGCTGGAATGGCGTCGCCATCTCCTTAGCCGGAAGATCCAGCGGGAGGGCCGCAAGCGCGCGCAGCATGGCGCTGCCGCCATAGGCCGACGGCGCCACCACGAAACCGGGCCGCAGGATGGCGTGGGGAATGCCCGATGCCGCAATCAGCCGGTCGGCTTCGCGCTTGGTCGTGGCGAAGGCAGTGCGATCGGCTTCCGCAGTGCCGGGGATCGAGATATGCACCAGCCGGATCGCGCGGCCGCTGCCGGCGATGGTCTGAAGCAGACGCGCAACCAAATCGCGATGCACGGCGCTAGTGTTGCCGCCGGGCCCGTCCTGGAGCACACCGAGGCAGTTCACGACGACATCCACGGCATGCTCGCTCATCAGGCGCATCAGCGCGGCCGTATCGAGCGTCAGGATCGGCAGCTCGAGATCGAGCGTGCTCATCCTCTGCGGCGGCGACAGCTTTCGTGCGAGGCCAACCACGCGAAACCCTCGCGCGCGCAGGTCATCGGTGATGAATCGGCCGATCAAACCGGAGGCGCCAAGCACAAGAATGGTTCGCTGGGTCATCGCGCCCTTCAAAATGGTTTTGCGATCATCAGCCAGAGGATCAGCATCGAGGCGCCGAAGCCGGGGAAGCCAAACGCAAACCAGCGGCGGAACAGCACGAAGTAGCGATCCGGCAACGCGACGTGCTGCTCGGCGGCCTTGCGCGCGAGATCGCGCATCTCGATCTGCATGAAGACGACGGGAATCCAGAACATTCCCGCGACGGCGTAGAGCGCGAGCGAGACGAGGATCCAGCGTTCAGTGATCGAGGTAGCCGAAAGTATCATCAGCAATCCGCCCGTGACCGGCTGCAGGATCACCGCCGACAGCGTGAAGATCGCGTCGGCAATCACCACGACCGAAGCCGTGCGCGCGATGAACTCCGCATGACCGGTGCGATGCGCCATCAGCATGAAGAAGGCGATACCGGTTCCGGTGCCGAGGATGACGATGGCGCCGAGCACATGCAGATATTTGACCAGGAAGTACAGCGTCATCGCTTTTTGGTCGCCCCGGGCGCTAGCAGGTTCAGCGCCCGCGCGAGCTCGCTGCCTGCCGCTTTGACGCCAGCCTCGGTCTCGATCATCCAGTGCCCCTCGCTGCCGATGGCCGGCAGCGTGCGAAGATCATCCTTGCCGCCTGCGCTGCGGAACGCATCCGCGAGTGCCTTCGAAAACGCCGGCGCGAAATAGCTGTCATTGGCTGCGACCAATGATGTTACGGGAATACGCGCCGCCTTGCCGAATTCGGTAGCCGCGCCAAGCAGCGTATGGGGCGCACAGATCTTGTTCGGTTCGTCGTTGGCGTGGCCGCCACGTCCGGGCGCAAATGCAATAATGGCTGAAATCTCTTTCGGATCGCCATTCGCCAGCGCCAGCGCGCCCCAGCCACCTGCTGAATGTCCGATCACGACGGCGGCATCCTTGCGAATAAAATCCTGCTTCCGCAGATAGTCCAGCGCGAGCGAAATTTCTTCCGCCGTGGCGCGGCCTGCGCGTGCATAATCCGCCTCGTCGCAACCGCCCTGGTCCTCGGCATAGCGGCCGCCGGTCGCACCATGGCCGAGGCGCTCCGGCACCAGCACGGCGAAGCCGCGTGCGACGAGAAACCCTGCGAGTGCGCGATATTCCGGCTGCGGCATCTGCGCGCGACGGAGCACGTTCTGCGTCGACGCATGCGCGATCACTGCAAGCCGGAACGGACCCGCGCCGGCGGGACGAAACAACAACGCACGCGCGGCAATGTCGGTGTCCGGCGACGGCACGCGCCATTCCTGCCGGCGTAACGGCTCACCCTCTGGTTCCGATGGCCCAAACGTGACCCCCGCGCACACAGGCGACGCAGTCAGCAGAACCAGCAGAGGCAGGAACGCAAGCGCGTTGAAGAGCCGCATGAATTGCCGAAGGCGAGCACGGACAACGACGGCCACACTAGTAGGAACGAATCATTTGGGGCGGACTTTCTGCGCTGCCATCGCCGTTCATTCGTTGTCGCAAAGCCGTTTTGCACCGACGTACGGCACGCCGGCGCCGTTCGACGCGGCCGCTTGTCTTTTTTCGGTACAACATGGTGAAAATACTGATGCAGAAAGTCCACAGGTTAACCGATAATTAACGATAGGTCTTGCCGCCGGCGCGGCGACTTGGTTTGATCGCCTTCATGAGCACAACCCTGATCGAGGTCCGGCCGGCCAAAGCTGCAGATGCAACTGCGGTGGCGTCCACCCATGACGAAGCGTGGCGTTCTGCCTATCAGGGCATCATTCCCGGCGCCGAGTTGGAAAAGCTGATCAACCGTCGCGGTCCGCAGTGGTGGGACAGCGCAATCCGCAAGGGCAGCCGCGTCAGCGTGCTCGTGTTCGGCGACAAGATCGCGGGCTATGCGAACTACGGCCGCAATCGTGCCCGCAGCCTGCATTTCGACGGCGAGATCTACGAGCTTTACCTGCGTCCGGAATTCCAGGGCCTCGGCTTCGGCCGCCGCCTTTTCACCGCCGCCCGCCGCGACCTCATGCAGAGCAATCTGAAGAGCATGGTGGTGTGGGCGCTTTCGGACAACGATCCCGCCACCGAGTTCTACCGGGCCCTGGGTGGCCGGATGGTGGCGCGCTCCTCGGAGCGATTCGGACCGAAGTCGCTCGACAAGGTCGCCTTCGCCTGGGCCAACTGAGGTTCGGACCGATTTGAGCTGCTGACGCCTTAAGCCGCAGCACTTCCCATCCGTCGATACCATCAGCCTGTTGCGCCGGTGATCGCGGGATTCATTTTTTCACAAAAACACGATGGATCAGCGGGCAAAGCCCGCGTATGACAGCGCCGAAAATCGCTGCCGGGCGAGATTTAACTTCGGCAATAACGGAGCCTTTCTAATGCGTATCGATGCGGTCTCGATCGGGAAAAACGTCCCTGAGGACGTCAACGTCATCATCGAAGTCCCCGTGGGTGGCGAACCGATCAAATACGAGATGGACAAGGAGGCCGGCACGCTGGTGGTCGACCGCTTCCTCTACACGCCGATGCGTTACCCCGGTAACTACGGCTTCATCCCGCACACCCTGTCCGACGACGGCGACCCCTGCGACGTGCTGATCGTCAACACCCGCGCCATCATCCCCGGCGCCGTCATGAGCGTGCGCCCGGTCGGCGTGCTGTTCATGGAAGACGAGGCCGGCGGCGACGAGAAGATCCTGGCGGTGCCGTCGTCGAAGCTGACGCAGCGCTACGACAAGGTGAGGTCGTATTCCGACCTGCCCGACATCACGCTGCAGCAGATCCAGCACTTCTTCGAGCACTACAAGGATCTCGAGAAGGGCAAGTGGGTGAAGATCACGCGCTGGGGCGGTCCCGAGGAAGCGCAGAAGCTGATCCTCGAAGGCATCGAGCGCGAGAAGAAGAAGAAAGCGTGATCGTCATTCCGGGGCGCGCCTTGGCGCGAACCAGGAATCCAGAAATTATGGCGCGAAATTCCGGGTTCGATGCCACGCATCGCCCCGGAATGACAACTACACCGCCGGCTTCGGCAGGCCCGCAATCGCGCAGGCCGCGCGCAGCGTATTCACCAGCAGGCAGGCGACGGTCATCTGGCCGACGCCGCCCGGCACCGGCGTCACCGCACCGGCGACTGCGAGCGCTTCCTGATAGGCGACATCGCCGACGAGGCGGGTTTTGCCGTCGTCCTTCGGAATGCGGTTGATGCCGATATCGATCACGGTCGCACCCGGCTTCAGCCAGTCGCCGCGCACCATCTCGGGCCTGCCGACCGCGGCATAGACGAGATCGGCCTGCTTCACGATCCCAGGCAGGTCGCGCGAGCGCGAATGCGCGATCGTCACCGTCGCGTTCTCGTTCAGCAGCAATTGCACCAGCGGACGGCCGACCAGATTGGAGCGGCCGATCACGACGGCGCTCATGCCTTCGAGGGAAGGGTGAACGCTCTTGGTCAGGATGATGCAGCCCAGCGGCGTGCAGGGCGACAGCGCCTCGAAGCCGCCGGCGAGACGGCCGGCATTGTTCGGATGCAGGCCGTCGACGTCCTTGGCGGGATCGATGGCGTTGATCACGGCCTCGGTGTTCAAGCCCTTGGGAAGCGGCAGCTGCACGAGGATGCCGTGTACGGAGGGATCGCGGTTGAGCTTCGCGACCACCGCGAGCAAGTCTGCCTGCGAGACGTCCGCAGGCAGCTTGTGCTCGAACGAGGCCATGCCGGCCGCCTGGGTCTGCGTATGCTTGGAGCGGACATAGACTTCGCTGGCGGGATCATTGCCGACCAGGACCACGGCGAGGCCCGGCACCAGATTGTGATCGCGCTTGACGCGGGCGACTTCCTCGGCGACGCGTGCGCGAAGGTCCGCCGCGATGACTTTTCCGTCGATGATCTTGGCCGTCATGTCAGTTCCCTAATTCTTCGATTTGACCGACGCGAGCGCGCGCAGTGCTTCGTCAAGTCGTGCCGGATCGCCCGCGATGGCCACCTGCTTCAGCCGCGACGTCGCTCCCGACAGGAGACTGACGCTGGCCTTGGGCACGCCGAGCGATTTCGCCAGCAACGCCAGAACGGCGCGGTTGGCCTCGCCGCCATCGGCGATGGCACGCACGCGCACCTTCAGCACGCTGCGGCCGTCGGACATCTGCTCGATCCCGTCGATGCCGTCACGTCCGCCACGCGGAGTCACTCGCAACGCGACGCTGACGCCCGTGGTGGATGTACGCCAGGGTTCGGTCAAGCGGCCATCAAGGCTCCATCATGGTTCCGGCGGCCTAGGGCACGTTCGGATAGACGTACTCGGCAAGATAGAGCTGGATCAACCACAGTATGAAGAAGGCGACGATCGGGGAGATATCGAGACCGCCCATGCTGGGGAGCCTGCGCCTGATAGGCCCCAGGACCGGTTCGGTAATCCGATAGAGAAACTCCGCGATCGCCCCGACGAACTGATTGCGGGTGTTCACGACGTTGAACGCGATCAACCAGGACAGGATTGCCGATGCGATCAGCAGATAGATGTAGAGATTGATGATCTGGATCAGAATGAAGACTATCGGGCGCATCAGCGAAACACTCTCTGGGCCGGTGTCATTGGGACAGTGTCATGGGGTGATCATGGCTAGATATCGGTTCCCCCCGGCCCAAACAAGGGAAGTCGGTGCCGGAATGGCTAAAACCCAGTTACACCCGTCCTTGACTTGACCTTGGCGGGGACTTAAATGGCGCCCGGTTGTCGGCCGCGTTTACCAGAGCGGCCAGCAAAAGGGGCCATAGCTCAGCTGGGAGAGCGCGTCGTTCGCAATGACGAGGTCGGCGGTTCGATCCCGCCTGGCTCCACCACGCTTCGCCCTTCGGGCTACGCGTGGCGCAGCCACGGGGAGCCTGACGGGCGAAGCGTGGTGTCCGGCGAAGCCCGCAGGGCGAAGACGGACTGTCCTCTCCCCCCTATTTCCCGGTAAACCTCGGCGGTCGCTTCTCCATGAAACTCGCGACGCCCTCCCTGAAATCACTGCCGTTGAGCGCCACCATCATCTCCCGGTTGGCCTCGATCGTGGCCTCGGCGAGCGTCTGGAACGGCACCTCGTAGAGCTGCCGCTTGATCACGGCCATCGCGCTCGGCGAAACGAAATCGGCGAGGTCGCGGGCATAGGCGTAGGTCTCCTCACGCAGCTTTTCGGGCGAGCAGAGCCGGTTGACCAGTCCGATTCGCAGCGCCTCGTCGCTTCCCACGCGGCGTGCCGAGAGCAGCAGATCCATCGCGTTGGCGTGACCGACGATACGCGGCAGCATCCAGCTGATGCCGTGCTCGGCAATCAGGCCGCGCCGCGCAAAGGCCGTCGTGAACACGGCATTGTCGGCGGCAAAGCGCAGGTCGCAATAGAGCGCGTGGACCAGACCGATCCCCGCGGTAGCGCCGTTGAGCATCGCGATGACGGGCTTTCCGATCGACGGATAGAAGCCGTAGCGCGTCTGCCAGTCCGGCCGGCGGTTCATGTCGAAGGGCGGCAGGTTCGAAGCGCGCCTAACGTCGTTGGGATCGAGCCCTTTCAGCGCATCCATGTCGGCGCCGGCGCAAAACGCTCGGCCCGCGCCTGTCAGCACGATGACGCGGACATTGTCGTCGGCGCTCGAGGCTTCCATCGCGTGACGCACGTCGCGCTCCATGATGGGCGTCCACGCATTCATGCGATCGGGACGATTGAGCGTGATGGTCGCGATCTTGTCGCTCACCTCATAGAGAATGTGTTCATAAGCCACCGCGCTCTCCCTTGATTGCCGGCACGCGTTCGCGCGCGCTCGTTAGGAACGAGCCTAGCATATCCAGGAGTAAGGCGAGGACTTGCGCCAAGTATCCGCACCGAGGATCTGCGCCAAGAACCGGCGAAGGCGCGATTACTCGGCGGCTTGCGCCAGCACCGGCCGGCGCGCCAGCCAACCATCGATGAAATGATCGAGCCAGGCGCGTTCCGCAGCGTCGTAGACTGCGCGGTCTGCAAAATGATGGTGCCGCTCGCGCGCGCCGGGCGCGCTGAGACCGTCATAGCCGCGCGTGGTCCAGCAATGCATCATGGCGTAGGTCACGTCGGGATGAAACTGCACGCCGAAGGCATTGCCCGTACGGAACGCCTGGATCGGAAAGTCATCGCCTTCCGCCAGCAATTCGGCGCCGCGCGGCAGCTGAAATCCTTCGCGGTGCCAATGATAGACCTGAGCCGGCCAGTCCGGACACAACGCGTGACCGGCCTGTGTGGGGCGGATCGGGTAGTAGCCGATCTGGGTCAGCGCCTGCGCATGCGGCGCGACGCGCGCGCCGAGCTGCATCGCCAGCATCTGCGCACCGAGGCAAATGCCGAGGAACGGCCGCTGCTCGCGAAGCGGAATTTCGATCCAGTCGATCTCGCGGCGGATGTAGTCGTCCGAATCATTGGCGCTCATGGGACCGCCGAACATCACGGCCCCGGCATGCCGGTCGAGCGTATCGGGCAGGGGATCGCCGAAGCGCGGTCTGCGGATATCGAGACGATGGCCGAGCGCGCGCAGTGCGTTACCGACGCGGCCGGGCGTCGAGGATTCCTGATGCAGGACGATCAGAACCGGGAGGAGGGGTTCGGAGGCGATCGCGCTCGGCGTCCTTCGGGGGAAGGGCACCAATTCCGCGCCA